>CANFDS010000100.1 GCA_947445525.1 Actinomycetota bacterium
AGGTACGTGTCCCCGTAGACCGCCAGGAAGGCATCGCCCAGCAGGGGCAGCGCCCCGCGGAGCGCCGCCGCCGTGCCCGGCCGCTCGTCGTGCGCGCAGGCCACCTCCAGCCCGAAGGCCGAGCCGTCGCCGACCGCCGCCTCGATCCGCTCGCCGAGGTAGCCGACGCAAAGCACGACGCGCCGCGCCCCGTGCGCGCGCAGCAGCCGGAGCTGGTGGAAGAGAAACGGCTCGCCCGCCACCTCGAGCAGCGGCTTCGGCGTGTCCCGCACGCGCTCCCCGAGCCTCGTGCCGAGGCCGCCGGCGAGGATCGCAACGGGCAGCAGCGTCGTCACTCGTCGTCGAAGCCGTGTCTCGACTCGACGATGTAGCGCGGCCGGCGCTTCACCTCGTCGTAGATCCGGCCGACGTACTCGCCCATGACGCCGAGGCTCAGCAGCTGGATCCCGCTGAAGAAGCAGACGAGTACGACGACGGTCGGGTTGCCGGTCGGGAAGGCAACGCCGGCGAGCTTCAGTGCGCCGTAGACGATCGCCAGCACCACCGCGAACAGCGAGAGCAGGACGCCGCCGATCGAGATCAGATGGAGCGGGTAGCGCGAGAAGCCGATGATCCCGTTGAGGCCGATCACGAGCGAGCCGAAGAACCGGTTGTACTTCCCCGAGCCGGCCGCCCGCGGGTCGCGGTCGTAGAGGACGCTGGCCTGGCGGAAGCCGACCAGCGCGACGAGGCCGCGCAGGAAGCCGTGCGCCTCGTTGAGCGAGACCACGTGCCGGACGACGCGCCGGCTCATCAGCCGGAAGTCACCCGTGTTCGGCGGGATCTCGACCTCGGCGATGCGGCGGATCACGCGGTAGCCGACGGCCGAGACGATGCGCTTGGCGAGCGTCTCGCCCGCCCGCGAGCGGCGCTGCGCGTAGACGACCTCGTAGCCCTCGTGGAAGCGGGCGACCATCTCCTCGATCAGCTCCGGCGGATCCTGGAGGTCGCAGTCGAGCACGACGACGGCGTCGCCGGTCGCCGCCTCGAGGCCGGCCACGGTCGCCGAGGGCTGGCCGAAGCGGCGAGAGAAGCGCAGCATCTTGACGCGCTGGTCGCGCTCCCGCAGCCGCAGGATCTCGCCCTCGGTGTCGTCGCTGGAGGGGTCGACGCTGAAGATCAGCTCCCAGTCGTCGGCCACGCGGGCGGCGATCGGCGAAACCCGGTCGTAGAGGGCGTCGATGTTCCCCTGCTCGTTGTACGCCGGGACGACGATCGAGAGCTTCACGGCTTCACGACCACCGTGAGATAGCGGATGCCGAAGGGCAGGCGGAGACCCGCGCGCTGCTCGAGCCGGCACGCCCAGGAGCCGGCGCGCGAGCGGCGCGTGCGCTCGATGTCACGGCCGACGCGCGCCCCGTCCGCATGCCGGGCGCCGAGCCGGTGTGCCTTCTTGACGAGCCAGAAGGCGGGAAAGGGCAGCGAGCCGAGTCCGTGGTCGGCCGCCACACGGAGGCCTTGCGCGCGCGCCTTGCCGGCCAGTTCGCCGCGTGCGTAGCGGCGCACGTGGCCGAGCGCCTGGTCGTAGTAGTCGACGAGCCCGGGTCCCGCCGGCACCACCAGCGCGGCCCTGCCGCCGGGGCGGAGAATGCGCGCCAGCTCGGCGAGCGCCCGCCCGTCGTCCTCCACGTGCTCGAGGAGGTTCGCGGAGACGGCCACGTCGACGGTTGCATCACCGAGAGGCAGAGTAGTCACATCGGCGAGGATCAGCTCGGCTCCGGGCACTCGCCGCCGTGCCTTGGCGAGCCCCTCTGGCACCGCGTCGATGCCCACCAGGAACGCCTGGGGGAAGCGCGCTCGCAGGTCGTCGAGCAGGTGCCCGCTGCCGCAGCCGAGGTCGACGATGACGGCACCCGGGTGGACGGCAGTGGCCACGGCGTCGACGAGCGCCCCGCGCGTGCGGACGTCGATCCAGTGGTCGCGGGTCGCGTCGTCGTGCAGCTCCTCGAGCTCGGCCGACCAGTTCACGGCGCCGGCCGTGCCCGGTCGCAGGGCGGCGAGGAACTCCTCGCGGCTCACCAGTCCAGCCCCCGCTCGGCCGGGACGATGCGGCGCAGCGTGTAGACGTCGCTGTCGGCGAGCTCGTCGCGATGGGCCGGCAGCTGCTCCCAGGGGTCCCAGAGCGCGCTCAGCAGGCGGCCGCTGATCCCGTCGCTCGCGGCGGAGGCGAGGAAGACGGCGAGCTCCGCCGCGCGGCGCGGCTCGGCGCCGCCCTCGGCCTGCTGGCGCAGGGCCTGCTCGTGGAAGTCGCTGCCCGCGCGCGCGGGCCCGGCCGCCAGCACCTGGTCGAGCAGCCGGGTGTTGAGCGCCCCGGGGGCGATCGCGTTGACGTCGATGCCTGCCCCGCGCGTCTCCTCCGCGAGGGTCTCCGTGAAGCGGACGACCGCCGCCTTCGACGCGGCGTAGGCGCTGAAGCGCGGCAGCGGCGCCGTCGCGCCGCCGCCGGAGACCTGGATGATCTTCCCGCTCCCCTGGGCGCGTAGGACGGGGAGCGCCGCCCGCGCCATCAGCACCGAGCCGTAGAGGTTGATCTCCAGGGCGCGGGTCCACTCTGCCCAGTCGACCTCCTCGAGCGGCCCGATCGGGCCGTAGACGCCCGCGTTGTTGACGAGCACGTGCAGCCCGCCGAGCCGGTCGAGTGCGGCCGCCACGACGCGCCGGGCATCCGCCGGGTCCGAGACGTCGGCCGCCAGCGCCTCGACGCCGAGCTCGGCGCGCGCCTGCTCCAGCGCCTCCGCGTCCCGCGCGCAGATCAACACGCGTGCGCCCTCCTCGACGAAGGCGCGCGCGATTTCGCGGCCGAGCCCGCGGCTCGCCCCCGTCACGATGGCGACACGCCCGTTCAGTGCGCCCACGGTGCCCCCACGGCGAGGTAGCGAACGCGGGCGTCGCAGCCGAGCGTGTCGGCCAGGAAGCGGCCCGCGTCGACGACGACCGGCTCCGCCATCCGCCCGATCACGGCATCCGGCGCGAGCTCCCGGTACTCGCGCCATGCCGTCGCGACGACGAGCGCGTGAGCGCCGGCGGCGGCGTCCAGCGGCGTCTCGCAGAGCGTGGCCGCAAGGCCGGGCAGCCGCCGCACCGCCGGGTCGTGGGCGCGCACATGCGCTCCGCGGCCGGCGAGCCACGTGCAGAGGGCGACCGACTCGGAGCGGCGCACGCTGTCGCTCTCCGGCTTGTAGGCGAGGCCCCAGACGGCGACGGTGCGCCCGGCCAGCGCCCCGACGGCCGCGACGACGGCGTCGCGCACCCAGCCCTTGTGCGCCTCGTTCGCGGCGAGCACGGCAGGGAGCAGCACGCTCTCCGGCCGGCGCTGGACCAGATAGCGGAGGTCGCGCGCGAGCGTCCCGCCCGCGAACGGCGGCCCGGGCGCGACGTAGGCGCGCGGGCCGACACGCGGGTCGCTGCGCAGGCCGCGCTCGACCTCCTTCGCATCGGCGCCCGCCAGCTCGCAGACCGCTGCGATCTCGTTGGTGAAGGCGATCGAGGTGGCGAGGAAGGCGTTGAGCGCGTGCTTGACGAGCTCGGCCGACTCGACCGACATCCATTCGAGCGGTGCAGCCAGCGGCGTCAGCAGCGCGGCGAGCCGGTCGCGGCCGGCCTCCCCGCGGCTGCCGACGACGATGCGCTCCGGCTCCAGGAAGCTGCGGATGGCGGCACCGAGGCGGAGGTTCTCGGGGACGCAGGCGAAGGCGAGCGCCGGCCAGGCCGCCTCGAGCCGCGCGACCGTCCCGACCGGGAGCTGCGACGAGACGACGACGAGGGAGCCCGGCGTCGCGTGCGGCGCCACCCCGGCAAAGCGCTCGAGCACCGCGCCGACGTCGGCGTGGTCGTCGTCGTCGACCGGGGTGTCGAGCGCCAGCCAGAGCACCTCGGCGCCCGCGAGGGCAGCCGTCGGGTCGGCGCTCCAGCGCGGTCCGGCGAGCAGGGCGGCAAGGCCGGGCTCGACCACCGGCGCCTCGCCGCTGGCCAGCAGGGCCGCCTCATCCTCGGTGCCCAGACCGACGACCTCATGTCCGACCGCGGCGAGCCCCGCGGCCGTGACGACGCCGAGATGGCCGAGCCCGAGGACGCAGACCCTCACGCGGCCGGCTCCCGCGTATAGGCGTCCTCGATGACGGCCCACGCGTAGCCGGCCGACGCGAGCGCAGGCGGCGCCCCTGCCTGCACCGCGTCCCGGAACGCCTGCCACTCGAGGGCCCAGGACAGGTCCTCCGCGGGGTAGTCGACGCTCTCGACGTCGGGCGGTCCAAGCTCCGGGCGCATCGTGTAGACGGTCAGCCGCTGCGCCCCGTACGACCCGGTCAGCCCGTCGACCTGGAGCTTGGCCGAGCGGCACGCGATCTCCAGCGAGAAGAGGTTCTTCCACTCGGCCCAGCTGGCGTGGAGCGCCGCGAACGGCCCGGCCCGGCCGACGCCGCCGAGGAGCAGGACGGCCGTGTCCTCGACCTCGCCGGGCCAGTAGCTGGAGCGCAGCAGGGAGGAGTGGAGCGGCAGCGGGCCCAGCAGCCAGTGGGCGAGGTCGAGCAGGTGCATCCCCTGGTCGACGAGCTGGCCGCCCCCCGCGACGGCCCGGTCGAAGCGCCACTCGGTCTCGTAGCCCGGGCGGCCGCCGTGGCCGTAGCGGCCGCGCAGCGAGAGCACCGGGCCGAAGCGCCCGGAGCTTGCCTCCTCGACGGCGCGGGCGATGCCGGGGTGGAAGCGGTGGTTGAAGCCGGCTCGGACGTGTCGTCCCGCCTGCTCGGCCGCCCGCTCGAGTCTCGTGACGTCCGCGGCGCAGGTGCCGGCCGGCTTCTCGACGAGCACGTGCGCGCCCGCGGTGAGCGCGCTGCAGCCGACGGCGGCGAGCGCGTTCGGCGTGGTGGCGACGATCACGGCGTCGGGCCGCAGGGCGAGCAGGCCGGCGAGCGAGTCGCAGGCCTGCGCGCCGTGCCCGGCTGCGAGCTCGCGGGCGAGCGCCGGGTCGTCGTCGACGCAGCCGACGAGTGTGTCGGCGCCGAGCGCCGTGGCGCGCTTGCGGCCCATGCGCCCGCAGCCGACCAGCCCGACTCTCACGTGTATTCGGTTCCGAACGCGCCGTGGAACGTGAAGTCGAAGCGCAGCTCGTCGGCACCCGCCGCCGCCATCGCCTGCCGCGTGTCGTCGGGCCGGGGCGCGTAGACGAGCAGGAAGCCACCGCCGCCGGCGCCGACGAGCTTGCCGCCGGTCGCCCCGCTGCGCCGGGCGAGGGTGTAGAGCTCGTCGGCCCGCATCGTGGAGATCCCCGGCGAACGCCTGCGCTTGGTCTGCCAGTGCTCGTGCATCAGCTCGGCGTAGCGTTCGAGGTCGCCCGTCTCGAGCAGCTGGCGGCTCTCCAGGCCGATCTCCTTGGTGCGGTGGAGGTTCTCCAGCATCCCGGCGTCCTGGGCCTCGGTGCGCGCCACCTGGTCGGCGAGGTTCGCCGAGGCGCTGCGCGTCTCGCCGGTGTAGAAGAAGAGGAGGTTGTCGCGCAGCCGGGACAGCGTCTCGCCCGACAGGTCGAGCGGCTCGACGGTGACCGTGTCGTCGGCGTGGAAGGTGTAGGCGCAGATCCCGCCGTGGGCGGCGACGTACTGGTCCTGCTTGCCGACGGGCTCGCCGAGGATGTCGATCTCGATCTCGCACGCGTCCTCGGCCAGCGCGCCCGGCGTCAGCGCCTGGCGGCGGGCCAGCGAGAGCGCCTTCAGCAGGCAGACGGTGAAGGCGCCCGACGAGCCGAGCCCCGTCCCGGCCGGCACGTCGGCGATCGACGCGATCTCGAGCGGCGCGCCGCGCCAGTGCCGGGTCAGCCCCTCGCGCAGGATCGGGTGCCGGATCTCGCGCGGGTCGTCGACCTCCTCGAACTCGGAGTACTTCATGCGGTAGCGCTTCTGGAAGACGGTGTGCGTGATCATGTAGACGGACTTGTCGATCGCCCCGCCGACGACGAACCCGCCGTGCCGGCGGTAGTAGGAGGGAAGGTCGGTGCCGCCGCCGCCGAGGCTGATGCGCAGGGGCGCCCGCGTGAAGATCACACTCATGGCTTGCTCCTCTCGAGCACCGAGGGATTCTCGTCGAACCAGGCGAGCGTGCGCAGGATCGAGTCGCGAATGGAGTATCGCGGCCGCCAGCCGTGCGAGCGGATGCGCGAGCAGTCGAGCAGGATGAACGGGCTGTCGCCGGGCCAGCCGCGCGTCCCGCCGGTGTGCTCGATGGCGGGGTGCAGGCCGAGCTGCGCGGTGATGATGGCGACCGAGTCGTCGACGCGCAGGGTCTCGTCCGTGCCGAGGTTGAAGACCCCCACCTCGCCCTCCGGCACGGCGGCGAGCCCGGCGAGCATGCC
>CANFDS010000101.1 GCA_947445525.1 Actinomycetota bacterium
CGATGCGATTGACGACCCGCAAGCCGGTCACGGTGGGAGCGGGCGGAGCCGACGGGGCAGTGGCCGACGGAACCGTGGCGGTCGGCGCCGTTGCCGGCGGCAGCGATGTCCCCGGCGCGGCGGCCGGCGGCTCTGGGACCGCCGTGGCCGGAACCGGCGCCAGGATCGCGGAGAGAGTCGGCACGGGCGGCGGCGGCGGCACGAGGCCCACCTTCAGCGAGCCGCGGTAGCGCTTGCCGTCCAGCGGCAGCGCGGCGCTCTTCGGCTTGAACACGAGCGGCCCGGCGAGCTGCAGCAAGGCGCCTCCGTCACCGACCGGCAGCGAGAGGCTCCTGTCGAGGACGACCTCGCCGGCCGGGAGCGTCCAGGTGGCGCCCGAGGCATCGATCGCCACGAACGCGGCGGCGGACGAGATCCTGACCGAGGGGACGGCATCGGCGAGGAGGACGCGGACGACGGAGACGGGCGCCTTGCCGAGCTCGGTGCCCGGGTAGTAGAAGCGGAGGATCCCGTCGTAGGCGATCCCGGCGCTCGCCATCCCGAAGGCGCCGTACTGGCTCATCCCGATTCCGTGGCCGTAGCCGCGGCCGCTGATGACGACGGTGGTCGTCGCCACCGGTGCCTCCGGGTCGTCGGCCTGGCAGCTCGGGCAAGGCGCCTTGGCGGACTCGGGCGCAACGACCATTGCGCCGGCGGTGCCGACACCGGCGAGCGCGACGGCCAGGGCCGCGAGGAGCGCAGCTGTCAACGTGCAGCGGAGCCTCATCGGTCGGCGTCCTCCAGGGAGCGCATCGGAACGCCCCCGTTGGCGATCATCGGGTTCAGGCTAGCGAATTCGACGCGAGCCACGAGACTCATTCAGGGATCGTCGCGACGGCCCGGGCAGGAGCGGGGCCGGCCGGTCAGCGGGGGGGTGCGACCGTCACCGTGGGCGACGGGTCGCCGAGGTTGCCGGCACGGTCGAACGGCCGGACGTACCACGTGCCGGCGCCGCGCCGCGCCGGCAGCGCGAACGCCGGCAGACGCGTCGTCGCGACGGCGCGATTGTCGCGGTACACGCGATAGCCCCCGATACCGCCAGGGTCGCTCGCGGGGCTCCAAGTGAGGAGCAGGGCGACCTTCGAGAGTCGGGCCCGCACGCGCCCGACCGGCGCCGGTGGCACGGTGTCGGCCAGCGGCTGGCCGGCCGCATCGACGACACCGATCCCGCCCGCAAAGCGGATCGAAACGCTCCCGCCGAGACGGCCGACCGCATCCCGCGAGCGGATGGCGTAGGTGTGCACCTCACCCGCGGCGATGCTCTCGGAGTAGCTCAGCGCCGGCGTGAACGTGCTCTGCACGCCATCCCGGAAGACCTCGTACGAGACCGGCCCGACATCGTCGCCGGCGGCCTGCCAGCTGAGCAGCACGGCGCCGGTGAGCCCCCGTGCTGCCAGGCCGCTGGGCGGGCCGGGCGGCTGCCGGTCCGGCGAGTCGAGCCGCTCGAGGAAGAGCGAGTCCTGGACGTCCCACCAGCTGCCGGAGTGGCCGTAGTAGTCGTCGCGCCCGCTGTCGAGGACCTTCGCCGCGAGCCGCACCCCGACCGAGCTCGACGGGTACAGGAGGTCGGCAGGGCTGTCGCAGGGGTGACCCACGTCGCCCGGACAGACGTGCGGCGGCCCGAGCAGCCCGTCGGTCGGGGTGACGAGCGCGTACATGCTGTGCGTCATCTCGTGGATCGCGGCGACCGCAGGGAACTCCGCGGCACCGAGCCCCGTCCCGCAGGTGGTGTCGAGGTAGATGACGGCGTAGCTGTCGGCTCCACCGGTCGCGGGGAAGCCGGTGCGGGCGATGCCGCACTCGCGCAGCGGCTGCTCGAGGGGGCCGTCGTACAGCGCCAGCAGCTTCTTGTCGGGGTCGTTGAAGCCGGCAGCGGCGAGATCGTCGCGGAGGCGCGCGTAACGGTCGCCCGGCACCCGGTACCAGGAGGTGTCGTGAGGCAGCCTGACCACGGAGAGATCGAGCGCGGCGACACCCGCGCCGCAGCCGGGGAAGGCCGCCAGGTCCCACCTGATCGCCCGGGTCGGGTCCTGCCCGCGCCACCACGCGTCGATCGAGGCCAGGTCGGCGACGATCGGCTCGACCAGCTGCGGGAAGCGGTCGGCGCCGTCGGACGGGTACGCGTAGACGACGTGCCACGAGAGGGCCGCGACGGCGTCGGGGCGGTCGGTGGCCGACTCCGCCGTGCCACCGCACCAGGTGCCGGCCCGGGCGAGCGCCGGCGCTGCCGCGGCGACCGCCAGAGCGGCCAGCGCGACGCCCGCGAGGAGCAGGGCCCGCCTCACGGCTCGAGGCGCTGGGCGTACTGCTCTCGGTAGTAGGCGAGGTACTCGCCCGACTTGATCGGCTCCCACCAGTCCCGGCGCTCGGCGTACCAGGCGACGGTCTGCTCGAGCCCTGCCGTGAAATCCCAGCTCGGCGCCCAGCCGAGCCCGCGCAGCTTCGTGCAGTCGATCGAGTAGCGGCGGTCGTGGCCGGCACGGTCGGCGACGTGGCGCAACAGCGAGCGGTCGGCGCCGGTCAGGGTGAGGATCCGCTCGATCACGTCGAGGTTCTCCCGCTCGTCGCCGCCGACGTTGTAGATCCCCCCGGGCTCGCCGTGCCGCAGCACCAGCTCGATGCCCGCGCAGTGGTCCTCGGCGTGGATCCACTCGCGCCGCTGCCGGCCGTCGCCGTAAACGGGGAGCGGCTCGCCGTCGAGCGCGTTCGTCGTGAACAGCGAGATCAGCTTCTCGGGGTACTGGTACGGCCCGTAGGTGTTGGCGCCGCGGCTGATCGAGGCGTTGACCTCGTGGGTGCGCACGTACGCGAGCACCTGCAGGTCGCCGCCCGCCTTCGACGCCGAGTACGGGCTGGACGGCTTCAGCGGGTCGCTCTCGACGGCCGACTCGCCGGGCGGCAGGTCGCCGTACACCTCGTCGGTCGAGACCTGGACGAAGCGCTGGCCGTGGGCGCGCGCGTGCTCAAGCAGGACGTGCGTGCCGTAGACGTCGGTGGTGATGAAGTCGCCGGCGGCGAGGATCGAGCGGTCGACGTGGCTCTCGGCGGCGAAGTTGACGATCGCGTCGCAGCCGGCGGCGGCCTGCGCAACGGCCTCCGGGTCGGCGATGTCGCCGACGACAAGCGGGATGTCGAAGCCCTCGAGGTTGCGCGGGTTGCCCGCGTAGGTGAGCTTGTCGAGCACGACGACGGTGTCGCCCGCGCTGGCGAGGCGCTTCGCGAAGTGCGAGCCGATGAACCCGGCGCCGCCGGTGACCATGACTTTCATCGAAGCGAAGGGTACTAGGCGCGGGCGGAGGGGCTGTACGGCAGGCGGTTGATATGGGACAGTGGTACTACTTGATATGGGAGATCTGAGCCGACCGCGCTATACTGAAGGCCGATGAGCCTCCACAAGACCACAGTCGAGATCGATCTCGCAGAGCTCGCCCGGGCGCAGGTCGTGCTCCATACGAACGGGATCAAGGAGACGCTGAATGCTGCGCTGCGCGACGTGAACCGCAGGGCCGCGCTCGCCGCTGCCGCTGCGTTCGTCCTCTCGGACGCGTTCCAGGTACCCGACGAGCAGACCTGGGCTGCCTGGCGCGAGCCGCGTAGCTGAACGGCTGGTACGCGTGGCCCTCTACCTGACCGACTCGTCGATCTGGATCGGCGCCCGGAACCGTCCGGGCACCTACCTCCCCACACTGCTCGCGGACCGGCTCAGCCAGGACGCGATCGCCACGTGCGTCCCGGTCGCGCTCGAGGTGCTGATGGGGCCGCCGACCGGCGCCGAGGTCGACCGGCAGTGGGACGCAGTCTGGAAGAACATCCACTGGCTCGCGGTCACCACGACGGAGATGGAGCGCGCGCTCGACCTGCTGCGTAGCCTCGCCCACGCCAAGGCGGGCGCACACCGCCGCCGCCCGATCGACTACGTGATCGCCGCCGTTGCGGAGGCCGAGGCGAGGAGCGGCAGGGATGTTGTCGTCTGGCACTGGGACTCTGACCTCACCGTCATCTGCGACCACGCCGGCATCCCGCACGAGGCAGAGCACGTCCGGGCGAGGGAGCACGGCATCAACGTGCAGCCGGGCCAGCAGAGCTGATCGGTCCGGCGCCGAAGCGGTGCATCAGGCTGAAAGCCGCGCCAGGCACTCGCGCAGCCCGTCGCGCCAGTTCGGCAGCAGCGGCGTCCCCGCCTTCTCGGTGCGCAGCACCGAGTAGGCCGGCCGCGGCGCCGGGCGGCCAAGCTCCTCGGTGGTGATCCGCCGCACGCGGCAGGCCACGCCCGCCTCCTCGAAGATCGCCTCGGCGAAGTCGGCCCAGGTGCACTCGCCCTGCGCGGCCAGGTGGTAGACGCCGTACGGCAGGCCGGCGTCGACCACCTCGCGCGTCGCGCGCGCGAGATGCCCCACGTAGGTCGGGCAGCCGAGCTGGTCGGCGACGACCGCGACCTCGCTGCGCTCGGCCGCAAGTCGAAGCATCGTCCGCACGAAGTTCGTGCTCGTCCAGCCGAACAGCCAGGAGGTGCGCAGGATCCACGCCTGCCCGCCCGCCGCCGCGGCGCCCTCCCCGCCGAGCTTCGTCCGGCCGTAGGCGCCCTGCGGGTTGGGGCTGTCGCTCTCGACGTACGGCTCGCGCTTGGTGCCGTCGAAGACGTAGTCGGTCGAGTAGTAGACCAGGGGGTGGCCGAGCGCGGCGACGTTCTGCGTGCCGCCGATGTTGGCGATCGCGGCGCCCTGCGGGTCGTCCTCGGCGCCGTCGACGTTCGTCCACGCGGCAGCGTGCAGCACGAGGTCGACCTCCGGCACCCACACCGGCGCCGGCAGGCTGACGTCCCAGGTGTCGAGGTCGACCCCGGTGATCTCGTCCCCGGCGAACACCTCCGCGAGGGCCGTGCCGAGCTGGCCGTTGGCGCCGGTGATCAGGACGCGGCGGATGCGTCCCTCGCCGAGAGGATCGGGGTGGCCGTGCTCCAGAGGTGCCTCACGCGCGGGTCGTCCCACGGGATGCCGTGCTCGTCCGGCTGGGCGGGGTCGTACTCCTCGGTGACGTGGTAACAGAACAGGAGGTCGCTGAGCGCCTCGAAGCCGTGCGCGAGCGTCCCCGGGATGTACAGCGCGACCGGGTTGTCGGTGCCGATGTCCTCGGTGAACGTGTCACCGGTCTCGCGGTCGAGCACGACGACCCGTGCCATGCCCTGGAGACACGAGAAGAGGTCGTCCTGGCCGAGCAGGTGGTAGTGGAGCCCACGGATGACGCCCTTGCGGGAGAGCGAGACGTTGGTCTGGCGGGTCGGCTTGGGCAGGGTGCTCTCGCGACGCAGCTCGCAGAACCAGCCGCGCTCATCCTCGAACAGACGGAGCGGGATGCGGCGGATGTCGGCGATGGTCGCGCGGGCAGCAGCGCTCACGGGATCTTGATCTCGGAGTTGTCGCCGACGAGCAGGCGGTAGGCCTTCGGCTTCGACTGGGTGCGGCGGACGCGGACGTTGCGGCCGATCAGCGACCCCTCCAGGCGCACGTCGAGGTCGGCGACGATCGACCCCTCGAGGATGATCGAGTTCTCGATCTCGCAGTGGTCGATGTGGCAGCCCGGGCCGATCGCGGTGTAGGGGCCGATGTAGGCGTCGCGGACGACGGCGCCGGCGCCGATCGTCACCGGCCCGCGGACGCGGCAGCGCTCGAGGCGCGCCCCACGGGCTAGCACCACCCGGCCCTCGACGTGCGAGTCGTGTACTTCCCCGTCCACCGAGCGCTCGATCGCGTCGAGCACGAGCCGGTTCGCCTCGATCATGTCGGCCCACTGGCCGGTGTCCTTCCACCAGCCGGTGACGACGTGCGGCTGGACCGTGAGGCCGCGATCGATCAGCTCCTGGATCGCATCGGTGATCTCGAGCTCGCCGCGCGCCGACGGCTCGATCGCCCGGCAGGCCTCGAAGATCGACGGCTGGAACATGTAGACACCGACCAGGGCGAGGTCGGACTTCGGCTCGGGCGGCTTCTCGGTGAGCCGCACGACACGGCCGTCCTCGAGCTCGGCGACCCCGTAGGCGGAGGGGTTCGGCACGTGCTGGAGCAGGATCAGCGCCTCCGGTTGCGTCTCACGGAAGCGGTCGGCGAAGGAGGCGATGCCGTCGCGCAGCAGGTTGTCGCCGAGGTACATCGCGAACGGCTGGCTCGCGAGCGACTGCTCGGCGGTGAGCACCGCGTGCGCGAGGCCGAGCGGCTGGTCCTGGACGACGTAGTGGAGGCGGA
>CANFDS010000102.1 GCA_947445525.1 Actinomycetota bacterium
AGGTCGTCCGGGCCGGTGCCAACACCACCATCCCGGCGCCCGCCGCCGCGAAGGCCGTCGGCTCGGCGCTCGCGCCGCTGTTCCGCCGGGCCTAGCAGCCGCTGCGCCAGACGATGTGCCAACGGGGGCTGTGGCCCCCTTTGGCACAGCAGCTCCTCGAAGCCCTCGCCGTCCGACGAGGCGGTCACGCCGAAGCTCGCCGTGAACACCGCCCGTGAAGTCGTCTAGTCTCTCTCCCCCGGAGGGGGAAGTCAGGCGCGGGCCAGGGCGACGAGCAGGTCGGCGACCAGCTGCGGCTGCGACAGCATCGGCGAGTGCGAGGTCGGCCACTCGACGACGTCGGAGCCCATGCGCTCGGCGAAGACGCGCTGCAGCTTCGGCGAGATCGTCCGGTCGTCGGTGCAGATGACGTACGTGGTCGGCCGTTCGCGCCAGGCGATTCCGCGCAGCTCCTGCGTGCCGGTGACGGCGTTTTGCGGGACGAGGCGCGCGATCGCGGCGGCAGCGTCGGCCGGATCGCAGTCGTGGTACATGATCGCCACCTCGCGGCCCGGCTCGACCTCGTGCGAGAAGTCGTCGTCGTTGATGCGGAGGCCCGTCCCCGGCCCGACGAGCAGCTCGTCGACCAGCGTGAGCACGTCGAAGACCGTCTCCTCCTCCTCCGGCACGAGCGCGCACACGTAGACGAGCCGCTGCACCGCCGGGTCGCCGCCGGCCGCCTCGGTGATGACGGCGCCCCCGTACGAGTGCCCGACCAGCACGACCGGGCCGCCCGCCTCCGCGATCGCAGCCCTGACCGCGGCGGCGTCATCGTGCAGGTCGCCCCGCTCGGCTCGCGTCGCGCCCATGCTCGGCAGCGCGGGTGTGAGCGCGCGCACGCCCTGCCCCGCGAGCAGCGGGACGACCTGCTCCCAGGCCCAGGGGCCGTGCCAGGAGCCGTGGACGAGGACGACGGTGGCGGGGTCGGTCGGGCTCATGCTCTCCTCCGGGTGTGGGCTGCGATGTGAGCCTCGAGTCTACGACGTCACGCGGCCTCCGGCGTCGCCCGGCGCCCGTCCCACCGTCAGCCCAGGATGTTCACGGCGCGCGCGGCCACCAGCAGCACCGTCAGCGCCGAGCTCGCCGACTCCACCAGCATCAGGGCCTTCGCGCGCTGGCTCAGCGGCATCGCGTCGGTGGGGCTGAAGGCGATGGCGTTGGTGAACGCGATGTAGACGTAGTCGAACAGGCGCGGGTGCCAGCCGGGGGCGGCGAGGCCGTGGTTCTCCTGCTGCGGGAACTGGAAGTCGGCCGGCAGTCCCGGAGCCTGGCGCCGCGCCAGCGATCCGCCCCGGTCGAGCTCCCAGAACCACAGGGCGAACGCGACGACGTTCGTGCCCCAGATCGTTGCGCCCTTGAGCAGCAGCTCGGCGCCGCTGTGCTCGTGCCCGTTGACGAGGGAGCCGACCAGCGCCGCCAGCGACACCGCGTTGGCGACCGCGATCAGGGCGACGAGCAGGATCGCGGCCTCGCGGCGGAGGTCGAGGCGCACGAGGTGGCGACGCGGCACCCGGTTCACGAGGGCGACGAGCAGCACGAGCTCCGGCACCACCGCGACGAGCCAGTGC
Source organism: Actinomycetota bacterium (assembly GCA_947445525.1). GTDB lineage: Bacteria > Actinomycetota > Thermoleophilia > Gaiellales > Gaiellaceae > CANFDS01. Next base: position 1,608 of record CANFDS010000102.1, read on the forward strand.
CACCAGGGCAGCCCCGACAGCTGCCAGCCGCTGTGCCGGCTCTGCAGCGAGAGCACGATCTGGCCGACGATGACGAGCGCGATGGCAGGCCCGGCCTCCCAGCGCTCCTCGTTCGAGAACTCGTTGAGCTCGTCGCTGCTCATGCCTTCACTACAGCTCGACGGGCGTGTCGTCCACGAAGGCGTGCGCGATGAGCGCCTCGATCGGGACGATCTCGAGGGCGCGCTCGTGCGTCGCGCCCAGCACCACGGGGCCGGCATGGCCCGCCCGGTGTGCCTCGCGCCAGCGCTCGGCACACACGCACCAGCGGTCGCCGGGCTGGAGCCCGGGGAAGCCCCACTCGGGGCGCGGCGTCGACAGGTCGTTGCCGGCGAGTTGCGAGAAGCGCAGGAACTCCTCGGTCATCACGACGCAGACGGTGTGGCTGCCCAGATCCTCCGGGCCGGTCGAGCAGCAGCCGTTGCGGAAGAAGCCGGTGACGGGCGCCGTCGAGCAGGGCAGCAGCGTCCCCCCGACGACGTTGACATCCGGATCCGGCTCCACGGGGCAAGCCTAGTGCATCGACCGAGTAGGCTTGCCGCGTGCTTGAACGGCTGACGCGTGCGGTGCTCCGCTTCCGCTACGTCGTCCTCGCGTTGTGGGTGGCGCTGGCGGTGTTCGGCGCCGTCGTCTCGATGCGGCTGCCGGAGCTGCTTTCGAACTCCTTCGCCGTGCCCGGCACCGACTCCGACCGGGCCCAGGGCATCCTCGGGCGGGCTTTCGGCGAGCGCACCGAGGGCGCGTTCACCGTCGTGTTCACGGTGCGCCACCCCTCCGACAAGGCGCAGCAGGCCCGCCTCCAGCAGCGCCTGGCGGCGGCGGCAAGCGCTGTGCCGACGGGCCGCGCCCGTCAGCTCCGCCACGGCGATGGCGTCCTCTCCGGCGATAGTGACTCGTCGACATTCTCGCGCCACTCGTCGTCTTCGGCGAGTTCTTCATCGGCTTCGCCCTGATCCTGGGGCTCCTGACGCGGATCGGCTTCCTCTCCGCCGCGGTCATGGTGTTCATGTTCTACCTGGCGAATGCGCCGGCGAACAACCCGTTCCTGGACGAGTATCTGTTCTACGTCGGCATCTTCGCGACGCTGGGCGCCGGACGGATCTTCGGCCTCCACTACTACATCGAGAAGACCGCGTTCGTCCAGAAGAACCGCTGGTTCACCTGGCTCCTCGGCTAGAGCCGCAGCGACGAGGCGCGGCGCTCCCCGGAGGGCGCCGCGCCCGGCCGAGTCGCGGCCCAGTGTGCGTCCAACGCCCGTAGTTGGGGGAGGCGTACCAACATCGCACTTCGGCTCCGCGCCGCCCGCGCCGCCGTGGCTACCCGTTCGGGGGATACACGGGCAGATAGGGAAGTCGATATCCCTGGTGTGAGGAATGTCGCGTTTTGGAGATCGCGGGCCGGATGAGCCAGGCCACCGCCGACGCGATCGCGTTCGAGCGCCCCGTCGAGCACGGCCACGCGCCGAGCTCGCTCTCGGCCACGCTGTCGCGTCGCGCCCAGGCGTTCTTCGTCGCGGTCTGCATCGCGGCGGTCTGTGTGACCGCCCCGTTCCTGGCCACGTTGCCGGCCAACAGCGACTGGCTGACCTTCGGCGCGCTCGCCACGGCCGCGGCGCTTGCGCAGCTCTTCGTCGTATGAACGCCGCGCGATCAGTCGTACCACACCGCCATCGTGTTCCTCGTGTCCACAGCGCTGATCCTGCCGCCGGGACTCGTGGCGCTCGTGCAGCACATCCCCGAGTGGCTGAACGTTCGCTACCGCTGGTACATGCAGAGGTTCAACATCGCCAACTGGACGCTCGCGCTGATGGCGGCCTGGGCGGTGGGTCACGTGGTGAGCGGCTCAGATGTCGCGGCGCACGGGCCGCGAGGCGCCCTGGCCGGCGTCGCGGCGATAGTGACGGTCTTGGCGGTCAATCACGCCCTGCTGGCGACGATGCTCTTGCTCGCCCAAGGACACAGCTTCCGCACGAGCGGGCTGTTCGCCGTCGAGAGCCTCTCGACGGACATCGTGCTCGCCGCACTCGGCTTCTCGGTTGCCTACGCGTGGCTCGACAACGCGTGGCTGATCGTGTTCGCGCTGGCGCCGCTCGTCCTCATCCATCGCAGCCTGAGCGTTCCTGCGCTGCAGACAGAAGCCCGCGTCGATGTCAAGACGGGCCTCTACAACGCCCGCCACCTCTCCACGGTCTTCGGGGACGAGCTCAGCCGCGCGCAGCGCAGCGGCCAGCCGCTGTCGGTGATCATGGCCGACCTCGACCTGCTGCGCGAGATCAACAACACCTACGGCCACCTGGCCGGCGATGCCGTCCTCACCGGGGTCGTTGACATCTTCAGGCGCGAGCTGCGCCAGCACGACCTGGCCGCGCGCTTCGGTGGCGAGGAGTTCAGCATCCTCCTACCCGGCACGGGCATCGAGGAGGCGCTCGAGATCGCCGATCGCATCCGGCGCATCGTCGCTGCGCGCCCGTTCGAGGTCGAGACCTCGGCAGAGCCCGTGCACGCCACCATCTCGATGGGCGTCGCCTGCTACCCGCGCGACGGCCTCGAGCCGAGCGCCCTCGTCCATCAGGCCGACCTCGCCGTCTACCGGGCGAAGCTGCAGGGGCGCAACCGCGTGCTCGGAGCCGGGTTCGATCCGCTCGCGAGCCCTCGGCCGAGAGCCCGTCGCTGGTTGTCCTGCCGCCCTCCGTCAGGCTGCTCCCGGCCGTCGCGCCGCCGGCACCCGCGCCGGTGGCCGCTTCGACGCCTGTCGCCGTGCCGGCGCCACCATCGGCCCAGGTAGCACCGGCGGCCGTGGCACGACGCCGACGGCCCATCGCCGTGGCGAAGCCTCCCACCGACCCGTGCACTGCGCGTCCGCACGAGGCGCCCAAGCTGCGCGTGCTCGCGATCTCGCGCCGCTCGCCCGTCTATCAGGTGCTGTTCAACGTCGGAGCGCTCTCGCTCGCCGCTGCCGGCCTCTTCACCCTCGTCGCCCACGTGGGGGGCCATGCGCTCGCCACGGCCGGCGCAGGTCTCGCCGCAGGTGCGATCTACTTCGGCGTCAACACCGGGCTCCTGGCGATGGCGATCGCCGCCGAGGGCCGCGAGCGCCCGTGGCGCACCTGGCGTGAGGGCTTCGCGTGGCTGCTGCCGCACTACATCGTCTACGGGTTCGTCGGCGGCGTGATGGCGATTGCCTACAGCGCTGCCGGCCTCTACGCGCTCGTCGTGTTCGCCGTCCCACTGCTGCTCATGCGCAAGACGCAGGAGGCGTACATCTCGCACACCCGGCGCAACGTCGAGAAGCTGCGCTAGGCGGCCGTCACGATCCAGTGCCAGAAGGTCTCGCTGGAAGAGGCCAACGTGCTGCTCAAGGAGCGCTCCACCGAGGCGAGGGAGAGCCTCTCGGCGACCGTCGACGCCCGCGACACGTACACCGCCGGCCACTCACGCCGCGTCCGCGAGCTGTCCCTGGCGATGGGGCGGGAGCTGAACATGTCGCAGGATGAGCTCGACGTGCTCGGGCACGCGGCCCTGTTCCACGACATCGGCAAGCTCGCCATCCCCGATGCGATCCTGCTCAAGCCCGGCAAGCTGACGCCGGACGAGCGCCTGGTCATGCAGGCCCACTCCGACGAGGGCGCCCGCATCATCGGCCGCCTCCGGTCCACTAGCATGTGCTCACACAGATGCCCGAGCTCGTGCTCCCCACCGACCTGCGCGGCGCCCTCGTCGCAAGCTCCGGCACCGTCCGGCAGGAGGCTGTCGGCCGGTGAGCCCTCACCTCTACGGGCACGATGCCGACGAGACCGAGACGCGCGAGTGGATCGACGCCGTCGACGCGGTCGTCGGGGACGGCGGCGTGCAGCGGATGGGCTTCCTGCTCGACCGGGTGATTGCGCGCGCTCAGGCGCTCGGCGTCCCGATCCTCTCCGGCCTGAGCACGCCCTACGTCAACACGATCGCGCCAGAGGCCGAGGATGCGATCCCCGGCGACCCCGAGATCGAGCGCCGCCTGCGCGCCCTCGTCCGCTGGAACGCGATCGCGCTCGTGCTGCGCGCCAACAGCGAGTCGTCCGAGCTGGGCGGCCACATCGCCAGCTACCAGTCGGCGGAGACGCTCTACGAGGTCGGCTTCAACCACTTCTGGCGGGCACGCAGCGCCGAGCACGGCGGCGACCTCGTCTTCATGCAGGGGCACTCGTCGCCCGGCATCTACGCGCGCGCCTTCCTCGAGGGCCGGCTGGGCGAGGAGCAGCTGCGCCGCTTCCGCCAGGAGGTCGGCGGCGGCGGGCTCTCGTCGTACCCGCACCCGTGGCTGATGCCCGACTTCTGGCAGTTCCCGACGGTGTCGATGGG
>CANFDS010000103.1 GCA_947445525.1 Actinomycetota bacterium
GCGCCCGCGTGATCGTCTACAACACGGAACTGGTCAAGCGCTCCGAGCTGCCGAAGTCCGTCTTCGACCTGACGCGGCCGCGCTGGCAGGGGAAGGTCGGCTTCCCGCCCACCAATGGCTCGTTCCAGGCGTTCGTCACAGCCATGCGGGTCACCGCCGGCGAGCAGCGCACGAAGGACTGGCTGCGCGCACTGAAGCGCAACGAGGCACGCAGCTACGACAAGAACATCTCGGTCGTTGAGGCAGTCGCAGCGGGCGAGGTCGAGGTTGGCCTCGTCAACCACTACTACCTCTACATCGTGAAGAAGGAGCAGCCGAAGGCGCCCGTCGCGAACCTCTTCCTGAAGAGCGGCGACCCCGGAGCGCTCGTCAACGTCGCCGGCGCCGGCATCGTCACCGGAGCGAAGCACTCCGCCGAGGCCAAGCGCTTTCTCGCCTATCTGCTCTCGCCCGCCGGGCAGCGCTACTACAACACTGCCGAGGAGGCCGAGTTCCCGCTCGTCAAGGGGGTCTCCCCGCGCGCCGGCCTGCCCGCCCTCGCCTCACTGCAGGGCCCGAAGGTCGCTCTCGGTGTGCTCGGTCAGGAGCTCGAGCAGACGCTCCAGCTGCTCTCGGAGGTCGGCTTCACGTCGTGAGCGAGGAGGGGGACGGAACGGCGACGACGGCAGCGCCGGTGACCCCGGCGCCAGGCCCGCGGCGCCAGTTGGTCGCGGGGCCCGGCGGCCGCCGCCCGTCTCCCCTGCTCGTCGTCCTCGCGCTCGCCACGCTCGCGCTCGTCGCCCTCCCGCTCGTGTACCTCGTCGTACGCTCGCTGGAGGGGCGCGCCAGCGCCTGGTCGGTGCTGACGCGCGCGCACACCGGCGAGGTCATCGCCGACACGCTGCTGCTCGTGGTCGGCGTGGCCGGGTGCTCGCTGCTGCTCGGCGTGGGCCTTGCCTGGGCCGTCGTGCGCACCGACCTGCCGTTCCGCCGGGTGGTGGGCACGCTGGCGGCGCTGCCGCTCGTCGTGCCGAGCTACGTGGCGGCACTCTGCCTGCTCGGGGCGTTCGGCCCGCGCGGCCTCCTGCAGCAGGTGCTCGGCAGCCTCTTCGGCGTCGAGCGGATCCCCGAGATCTACGGCTACACCGGAGCGCTGCTCGCCCTGACGCTCTCCACCTACCCGTACGTCTTTCTGCTCGCCGCGGCTGCGCTCTCCACGCTCGACCCCGCCCTCGAGGAGGCTGCGCGCAGCCTCGGCCGGTCACGCGGATCGACCTTCCTGCGCGTCGTCCTGCCGGCGCTGCGCCCGTCGCTCGGCGCCGGCACCCTGCTCGTCGCCCTCTACACGCTGTCGGACTTCGGAGCAGTGTCGCTGATGCAGTACAACGCGCTCACCCGGTCGATCTACCTCCAGTACCGGTCGCTGTTCGACCGCACACCCGCCGCCGTGCTCTCGCTCGCCCTCGTCGCGCTCACCGCTGTCGTGCTGCTGCTCGAGGCCCGGACGCGCAGCCGCGGCCGCCAGTACCGCAGCACACCCGGCACCGCCCGCGCGACCGTGGCTCTCCGCCTCGGCCGCTGGCGCTGGCCCGCGCTCGCCGCCTGCGCCGTCCCGATCGGCTTCTTCGCCGGCGTGCCGCTCGCGGTGCTCGGCTACTGGCTGGCTCGCGGCGTCGCGAACGATCAGTCGCTCGAGTTCGCCTGGGGGGCGGTCGGCAACTCGCTGCTCGTGGCGGTGCTCGCGGCCGTGGCCGCCATCGTCTTCGCCTGGCCCGTCGCCTTCCTCGCCCAGCGACAGCGGGCCGGCTGGGCCACCGCGATCGAACGCGCGTGCTTCGGCGCCAACGCCCTACCCGGCATCGTCATCGCCCTGTCGCTGGTCTACTTCGGCGCCCGCTACGCGACGCCGCTCTACCAGACGCTGACGCTGCTCGTGGCCGCGTACGTCGTCCGCTTCCTCCCCCAGGCGCTCGCGGGCGTCACCTCGGGGCTGGGCACGGTGAGCCCGCGGCTCGAGGAAGCGTCACGGGGGCTCGGGCGTTCGCAGCTGGCGACGATCGCCACCGTCACCCTGCCGATGGCTCGCCGTGGCGTGCTGGCAGGAGCCGCCCTGGTGCTGCTCTCGACGCTGAAGGAGCTCCCCGCAACGCTACTGCTACGGCCGATCGGCTTCGACACGCTGGCGACGGAGATCTGGCGCACCACCTCCCTCGGCTACTACTCCCGCGCCGCCCTGCCGGCGCTCGTCCTGATCGCCATCTCGGCACCGTTCGTCTTCCTCCTGCAGGCCCGCGGCGCACTCGAGGGTGAGCGCCCGGACTAGCCAGGCGAGCCAGGCCGCCCACCCTATGATGGGGTGGCATTCGAACCAGGAGACACCGCTCATGAGCACCGCTCAACGCCACGGCATCGACGAGTACCTGGAGACGATCTACTTCCTCGCGTTCCCCATCGGCGAGTACCGCCCGCGCGGTAGCGGGGGCGGCCATCCCACCGTCGCCTCGCGCGTCGCCGAGATGCTCGGCGTGTCGAGGGCCTCGGCAGGCGAGATGCTGAAGCGGCTCGAGGCGGAAGGCCTGGTCGAGCGCGGGGAGCAGAAGCAGGCGATCCTGACCGTGACCGGACGCGCCCGGGCCGAGAAGGTCGTGCGCAAGCACCGGATCATCGAGTGCTGGCTGACCGGCTTCCTCGGCTACACGGCCGGCGAGGCGCACATCCACGCCGACGAGCTCGGCGACTCCTTCACCGAGGACATGATCGAGCGGATCAACGAGAAGCTTGGCCGGCCGGAGCGGTGCCCGCACGGCTGGCCCGTGGAGACCGCGGCCGAGCAGGCCGAGAACGCCGAGCTCGCACCCCTCGCCGAGCTTGCTGCAGGCGAGCACGCCACCATCGTCCGCCTCGCCGAGCACGACGGCGACCTCCTGCACTGGTTCTACGACCAGGGCCTGGTGCCGGGGGTCGAGATCGAGGTGCGCGCAGCACAGCCCGAGGCGGGGCAGTTCGTGCTGGCCCTGCCCGAGGGCGAGCGGAGCGTCGCCGACAAGGCCGCAGCCGGGCTGTACGTCCGCCGGATCGCCTAGTCCTGCACCGGAACGGACGAGGCCCGCCGGAACGGGCCTCGTCGCGCAGTGCGGTAGAGCGAGCCGACTGCCGCCGGCTAGAGCCCGGCAGCCGCCTTCAACGCCGCGGCCTTGTCGGTGCGCTCCCACGTGAAGTCGTGGTCTGCGCGGCCGAAGTGGCCGTACGCCGCGGTCTTGCGGTAGATCGGGCGGCGCAGGTCGAGGTCGCGCAGGATCGCGGCCGGACGCAGGTCGAAGTGCTCCTTGACGAGCTGCTCGATCCGTGACACCGGAACCAGCTCGGTGCCGAACGTCTCGACCGTGACCGATACCGGGTGCGCGACGCCGATCGCGTAGGCGACCTGCAGCTCGCAGCGGTCGGCGAGGCCGGCGGCGACGATGTTCTTGGCGACATAGCGCATCATGTACGCGGCCGACCGGTCGACCTTGGTCGGATCCTTGCCCGAGAAGGCGCCGCCGCCGTGGCGGGCCGCGCCGCCGTAGGTGTCGACGATGATCTTGCGGCCGGTCAGGCCGGTGTCGCCCATCGGCCCGCCGACGACGAAGCGGCCCGTCGGGTTGACGAGGACGAAGTCCTTGTCCTCCAGGCGCTTCTCGTCGTACAGCCCCTTCGGCAGGATCGGATGGAGCACGTGCTCGATCAGGTCGGGCTTGATCAGGATGTCGACGTCGGCGCCGTCGCGGTGCTGCGTCGAGAGGAGCACGCGGACGATCTCGACCGGCACCTGGCGGCCGCGCTCGTCGACCTCGTAGCGGACGGTGACCTGCGACTTGCCGTCGGGGCGGAGGTACGGCAGCACCTCGGCCTTACGCACCTCGGCGAGCCGCTGGCAGAGCCTGTGCGCGAGCTGGATCGGCATCGGCATCAGCTCTTCGGTCTCGTTGCAGGCGTACCCGAACATCATGCCCTGGTCGCCGGCGCCGGTCTTGTCCAGCGGGTCGTCGTCGCCGGGCTGCCGCTGCACCTCGAACGAGGTGTCGACGCCCTGGGCGATGTCGGGCGACTGCTCGTCGAGCGCGACGACGACGGCGCAGGTGTCGGCGTCGAAGCCGTACTTGGCACGGTCGTAGCCGATCTCGCGGATGCGCTGCCGGACGAGGCGCTGGATGTCCACGTAGGCGGACGTCGAGATCTCGCCGGCGACGACGACGAGGCCGGTGGTCACGAGCGTCTCGCACGCGACGCGGCCCATCGGGTCCTCGGCGAGCACGGCATCGAGGACCGAGTCGGAGACCTGGTCGGCGATCTTGTCTGGATGTCCCTCGGTAACGCTCTCCGAAGTGAAGATGAACTCGCGCTTGGGCATAGAACGGCAAGGCTACCGAAACGTGCGGGGGCTATCAGCGGCTCCCCGCCGGCACCTACTCGCGCCGGTAGCGCCGCCCCATCAGCGTCGCCGCTAGGTCAGAGAGGCTCTCGCCCTCGAGGATGCGGCAGACGCCCTCGGTGAGGGGCAGCTCGACGCCGAGCCGGTGCCCGAGGTCGCGCAGCGTCGGTGCGGTGGTCAGGCCCTCGACGGTGCCGAGCAGCGCGGCTGCGGCGGCGGGCGTGGCACCCTGGGCGATCAGCTCGCCCGCCTTGCGGTTGCGGCCGTGCCGGCTCCAGCAGGTGACGATCAGGTCGCCCATGCCGGCGAGGCCGGCGAAGGTCTCGGGGCGGGCGCCGCAGGCCAGGCCGAGGCGCGCCATCTCGGCGAGGCCGCGCGTGATGATCGCCGCCTTCGCGTTGTCGCCCAGCTCGAGGCCGTCGACGCCGCCGGCCGCCAGGGCAATCACGTTCTTGGCGGCAGCGCACAGCTCGACGCCGACGAGGTCGGTGTTGACGTAGGCGCGGAACGCGAGCGAGCCGATCGCGTGCTGGAGCTCCTCGGCGAACGCCTCGTCCTCGCTGGCGATGGTGGCGGCGGCGGGTAGGCCCTCGCCGATCTCCTCGGCGAAGTTGGGGCCCGAGAGGACGGCGACGCTGCGGCCGCGCACGAGCGACGAGAGCCGCTCGCCGCTGACCGGGTCGAGGCCCTTCGTCAGGCTCAGCACTGGCGCCGACCCCGGGAGCGCCTCGACGACCGCGCGGAAGGCGGGGCTCGGCACGGCGACGACGATCACGTCGGCGGCCAGGAACGGCGCCTCGGCGATCGTGGTGGCCGCGATGCCGTCGAGCTCGGCGCCCGGCAGGTAGCGCTCGTTGCGGCCGGTCGTCGCGATCGCGCGGGCCAGCTCGGTCGAGCGGCACGCGAGGGTGACCTCGTGCTCGCGCTCGTAGGCGAGCTTCGCGAACGCGCTCCCCCACGCCCCGGCGCCCACCACGACCCACCTCACTGCCCGGTCAGCCTCTGCCGACGAAGTCGATCGAGACCGGCACGCCCTGCAGCTCGAAGCGCTCGCGGAACTGGTTCTCGACCCAGTAGCCGTAGTCGCGCGTGACGAGGCCCGGGTCGTTGACGAAGATCCGGATGCGCGGCGGGCGTGTCTGGATCTGCGTGCCGTAGAGCAGGTTGAGTTTCTTCGGGCCCTTGGAGGGGGCCTGGCGCATCTGGCTGAGCTCGCCCAGGAACCGGTTGAGCTCGGGCGTCGGGATGCGGTACGAGTGCTTGCGCGCGAGCTCCTCGATGCGGTCGAGCAGCTTCTGCAGGCCGCGGCCGGTCTTGGCCGAGATGGCGACGACCGGCGGGCGCTGGCGCAGGCGGACGGTCAGCTCCGGGCGGATGGTCTCCATCTCGATCGCGCTGAGGTCCCACTTGGAGAGGACGACGAGCGTCGAGCACTGGGCCTTACGCGCCTCGTCGGCGACGGACAGGTCCTGCTCGACCAGGCCCTCGGAGGCGTCGATCAGGACGAGCGC
>CANFDS010000104.1 GCA_947445525.1 Actinomycetota bacterium
CAGTCGCCGTCGCCGTCCTGGGTGCTGCCGCTGCCGGTCTCGGGCACGAGCGTCCACGTGATCGCGTGCGTGTCGGCGTCGGAGTCGAGCCGGAGCGTCCCTGGCGGCCGGGGAAGGTGGCCGATCCGGTCCTTGTGCACGGTGATCTTGAGGTGGCCCGTGCCGCCACGGTGCGGCGCTGTGATGGCCGCGAAGCCGAGGTGGACGTCGGTGCCGCCGACCTTCCGCTCCGAGCCGATTGCAAACGCGCCGCGCTGCTGGGCGGCCTTGTTGACGTGGTCGACGACGACGGTCGCGATCCCTACGGCCCAGAAGGCATCGACGTACAGGCGGGCGAAGGCCTCGACGTCCCTGCGCGAGTTGTCGTCGAGCTGTGAGAGTTCGTAGCAACCCGCGGCGGCGTCGATAACGACGAGCGCCGGTGCGAGCGCGACGAGCGCGGCGATGATCTCCGGGGTCGCGCTCGTGGTCGGCTCGACGTACGAGATCAGGTCGAGGTCGGTGTCGGTTGCGCCGAGGTCGCGGAGCCGGTCGCGGGCGTCCCACGGCCCCATCTCCAGGTCGATCAGGATCGCGCGTCCGCCACTACGGACGACCGAGAGCAGCTCGATGTAGGCGACGATAGTCTTCCCGCTCTCGGGCGGCCCGCTGAACACATGCCGTCGGCCCGGGTAGAGCAGGCCGAGACCGCCGAGGGTCGGCCTGACCGACGGCCGGTCCTCGATGAAGGCCAGGTTGATCGGCTCCCAGCTCATCCGAGCCGCCGCCAGGTCACGCGCAGCATCTCGCACGTGCAGCGCCGCAACGGCCGCCCGCTCAGACAGGGGCACCCCGCGTCATGCCCGACGCTGGCGCGGTACGCGCCACCCGCCTCGACCAGCTGAGCCGTGACGGAGGAGACCGCCACGTCCGGCTGTCCGCCGGTCGGCACGTTGAGTGTCTCGGAGCCGCCGACCTTCACGAGGCCACCTGCTCCCCGTGCCGGTCGACCCAGTGCAAGTCGACGAGGACCTCGGCGAGCAGGTCGGGGTCGCTCCTCAACCGATCGAAGGTCACGGCGGCGCGCAGCGCGCGCAGCTCGTCGGCCCTGACGAGCACGAACCCCCACGCGTGCACCCGCGCCTCGTCGGCGGCGCGGAGCGGGCGGCCGTGCAGGAGCGCCGCCAGATCCTCGCCGCCCACGCCAGCGTGACTGGCGGCGAGGTCGGTCACTGGGTCTCCCGGTCGGCGAGGACACGTAAAACACGCGCATACCTGACGGCGGCAACGCCTTGCGGCACCCGGCGGCCGGCCTCCCACCTTGAGATCGCCGCTGCGCTCACCAAAGCCGCCGCAGCGACTTCGGCCTGACTGAGCCTCGCGGCGACGCGGACGGCACGGGCCTCCCCGGACGCTGTCATAGCGCGCATAGCGGCGAGATCGAGGAGTAGGTTCGCCCGTTTTCTGCCGTTCATACCGTCACCGTGTCACAACCGAAACGGCTTGCCTAGGCCGTCAATACAGGGTGTTTCTGTCACGTCTCGACTTTCGCAGAGATGAGTTATCTCACATCTTGACGTCTCCGTGTCGTGACCTTACCATGTGCTCATGACCGGAGACGAAGACCTAATCGGCACCTGGGAAGGCGGCACCCTGCGCGTGTTCATGCCGCTCGGCCACGAGACCGTCGAGATCGAGAACCTCGCCCGCGAGTACACGCCGATCGGGGACGGCTGGGCCATCCGGGCCGACCGACCGTTCCCGCTCCCGTCGGGAATCCCGGGCGTCACGCTGCTCTATGACCTCCGTGACGGCCGCCTCGCCTGCGTCGCCGTTCGTTCTGACGACGGAGGCCCAGCGATCGGCGCGGGGTTGCTGCGTCGCCTAGAGCCACTGATCCTGGCTAAGGGCCGTGTCCTGTTCGCAAGCCACGTCGTCCGCCTGGTCGTCCGTGACGGGGTAGTTGGCGGAGAGCTTCCGTTCGCCCGGCCGAGCGCCGGGAGGTTCGTCAACTTCGCCGAGCCCAACGCCGACGTGACGGAGGAGGCGAAGAAGCGTGAGCCGCCGAAGGGACGACCGGGGCGGCCACCGCTCTCGGACGCGCGCCTCGACCGGGTCGCAGAGTTGTACCGAGAGGCGCGGCTGCAAGGCATTTCGATGGCCGAGCGCTGCGGCAAAGAGAAAGAGTTTCGCGGGTACAGCCACGCGACGATCAGGAACTGGGTGAGGCGGGCACGCAAGCGCGAGAAGCTGCCGCCCGTCGACCGTTCCACCCCCGACCCACCCACGACGAAGGAGGACTAGATGGCTAGGCCATCATCAGGAGAGGTGCTCGAACGGCCCACCGGCTCCGGGCGCACGTACGCCCTCAGGTTCCGCGCACTCGGCGAGCGGCAGTACGTGACCCTCGGCACCGACCGTGAAGGCTGGACGCGGCACCGAGCCGAGCAGGAGCTCGCCGACACACTCGCGGCAGTCCGCCTCGGCCTCTGGCGGCCGAAGGCGGACGGAACTCACGCTGGCGTAGCGGCCGAGATGCCGACGTTCCACGTCTACGCCAGCAACTGGCTCGCCAGGCGTGAGCGGGAGGGCCTCAAGCCCAAGTCGGTCACGGCGCTCAGGTGGAACCTGATCAACCACCTGTTGCCGTTCTTCGCCGATCACCGCCTTGACGCGATCACGAGATCGGAGGTGAGGCGCTACACGGACTTCAAGATCGTCGAGCGGGACAGAATCGCCCGAGAGCGTGACGAAGCGAAGAAGAAGGATCTGCCCTATAGAGACCGGCCGCTCGCAAACGCGAGCATCAACCAGACGATGCGGGTCCTTTCCCAGGTGCTGACGGACGCCGTTGACGACGAAGTGATCCGGTCGAACTCCGTCGGCAAGAAGGTCATGCTCAAGGCCGACAAGCCCGCCCGCCCGTGGGTCGAGCCCGAGCAGCTGATGACGTTCCTCGAAGCCGGGTCAGGCACCGGTCGCGTCCTCCTCGCCCTGCTCGCAGGCAGCGGTCTGCGGATCGGCGAAGCACTCGCGCTCCGCTGGAACGACATCGACCTCGGCACCGGCACCCTCCACGTCCGAGCGGCCAAGACCGAGAAGGGCGTACGTGAGGTTCACCTCACCCCCGCCCTGCGCGAACTGCTCACCCTCGCTCGGGCAGATCGCAAGAACGGCGACACCGGGTACGTCATCTCCACGGCGACGGGCAAGAAGCACAACCCGTCCAACCTCCGCCGTGACGTGCTCGACTCGGCGGTCTCGAAGGCGAACGTCAAGCTCACGGAGCTGAGCATCGCCCCCATCGAGCACTGCACGTTCCACAGCCTCAGGCGGACGTTCGCAAGCCTGAGGTGTGCGGTCGGCGACAGCAGCTTGGAGGTCGCAGACCAGATCGGCCACCAGGACGCCCGCTTCACGGAGCGGGTCTACAGGCAGGCCACGAAGCGGCGTGAGCGCCTCGTTCCGATCCACCGCCGCGAGTACGACCGTGCCGTTGATTGGGCACGAATGGGCACTAGCGAGCCTCTCGTGGTGCCCGACAGCGTCGCTGCCAACGCCCTCTAGGCAAAGAAAAAGCCCCGTTTCCGGGGCTTTCGTAGAGAGCGGATGATGGGACTCGAACCCACGACCTTCTGCATGGCAAGCAGACGCTCTAGCCAACTGAGCTACATCCGCGAAGCGGGAAAAGTATAGCGAGCCGCGCAGGGCAGGTGAGGCGAACTACCGTGCAGCGTCGAGCGCGTCGTTGACGAATTGGTCGGCCAGGGTGTTGTGGTGGCGGCGGACGGCGGTGTAGGTCACCGTGCCGAGCTTACGGGCGAGCGCGCCGGCGCGCTGCGCCAGCTCCTTCAGCGCCTCGTTCTTCACCTTGTACTCGCCGCGCATCTGCTTGACCATCAGCTCGGAGTCGCTGACCACGGCGAGCTCGGTGACGCCGAGCGCGATCGCCGCCTCGAGGCCGGCGATGAGCGCCGAGTACTCGGCGACGTTGTTGGTCGCGTGCCCAATGTACTCGCCGCGGGCGTCGAGCTGCTCGCCGTCCTCGCCCTGCAGCACGAAGCCGTACGCGGCAGGGCCGGGGTTACCGCGGGCGCCGCCGTCCGTCCAGAGCTTGGCCTTCACGCGCCGACCTCGGCCAGCGCGAGCAGGTCGTACGGGACCTCCTCGTACGGGTGCGCGGCCACCAGCGCAGCGACCACCGCGGCGACCCGCCCGGCCGGCACCACCGTCTCGACGCGGCACTCGGCGACCCGCTCCTCGACGCCGACCGCGCCGACCACCGGGCTCGTCCCCTCGCCACCGCGGAAGGTGCCGACGCCCTCGCTCACGAACGAGCAGCGGTCGTAGCCGCCGATCTGCCCAGCGCCCGCGGCGAACACGGCCTCGCGGGTCGCATCGGTGGCCGCAACGGGCACGAACCAGACGAGCTTGTAGCGCTGCACGGCGACGGTCACGGCTGCGAGACTAGCTGGCGCCCATGACCGATACGCTCACCGCCCGGCTGTGGCGCTCGATCGAGCCGATCTACGCGGCGATCCTCGAGCACCCCTTTCTCGCCGGCCTCACCGACGGCAGCCTGCCGCGCGACTCGTTCCGCTTCTACGTGATCCAGGACGCGCATTACCTGCGCGAGTACGCGAAGGCGCTGGCCGTGCTCGCCGGCCGGGCGCACACCGAGGACGCCGTCCTCACGCTCAGCCGCCACGCCGCCGGCGCGATCGAGGTCGAGCGCTCCCTCCACGACTCGTTCTTCCGCGACTTCGACCTCTCCCCCGCCGCGGTCGCCGCCACCCCGCTCGCCCCCACCACCGTCGCCTACACGAGCTACCTGCTGGCCGCAGCCCACGGCGGCTCGTACGCCGAGGGCCTCGCAGCCGTGCTGCCCTGCTACTGGATCTACCGCGAGGTCGGCCAGGAGCTGCTGCGCCGCGGCTCGCCCGACCCGCTGTACCAGCGCTGGATCGCCACCTACGGCGGTGAGGAGTTCGACGCAGTCGTCCGCGAGGCGCTGGCGTTGATGGCCACGGCCGGAGCGGACATCGGCAACGCCGAGCGCGCCCGCGCCGAGCAGCGCTTCGTCACCACCAGCCGCTACGAGTGGCTGTTCTGGGACGCCGCCTGGCGCCGCGAGGAGTGGCCGGTGTAGCGAGAGGCGACGCCGCCCCGACCCGCCCCGGCCCGGGCGGTCTGCCTCAGTTGTTGTCGATCTGCGCCCGCTGCAGCTTGCCCGAGTAGTCGACGTACAGCGACTTCCACTCGGTGAAGACGTCGAGGGCGGCCTGGCCCGCCTCGCGGTGGCCGTTACCGGTGCCCTTCATCCCGCCGAACGGCAGGTGCACCTCGGCGCCCGTGGTGCCGGCGTTGATGTAGGTGATGCCGGTCTGCAGGTCGCGCATCGCGCGGAAGGCCCGGTTGACGTCGCGCGTGAAGATCGACGAGGAGAGCCCGAACTCGATGCCGTTGGCGACCCGCACGGCCTCCTCGAAGCTGCCCACCGAGATCAGCGAGATCGTCGGCCCGAAGATCTCCTCCTGCGCGATGCGCATGCCCGGCTCGACGCCCGCGAAGATCGTCGGCCGGTAGAAGAAGCCGCGGGCGAGGTCGCCGTCGGTGGCGGGCTCGCCGCCGGTGAGAAGCTGCGCCCCCTCCCCCAGGCCGATCCCGGTGTACGCGTGCACCTTGTCCAGCGCAGCCCGGTTGATCAGCGGGCCAACGTCGACGCCGGCCTCCCACCCCGGACCCAGGCGCATCTTCTCGGCGCCCGCGACCAGGCGCGACTGCAGCGCGCCCATCACGTCTCTGTGCGCGATCACGCGGCTGGCGGCGGTGCAGCGCTGCCCCGTCGTGCCGAAGCCCGACCAGAGGATACCCTCGACGGCCAGGTCGAGATCGGCGTCGTCCATGAC
>CANFDS010000105.1 GCA_947445525.1 Actinomycetota bacterium
GACAAGGGGCTGCACCTCCGCGACATCGAGGGCATGTTCGACACCGCAGGCGCCTACGTCGACATCGTCAAGCTCGGCTGGGGAACCTCGTACGTGACGCAGAACCTCGAGAAGAAGATCGCGCTCTACCGCTCGTTCGAGACACCCGTCGTCTGTGGCGGCACGATGTTCGAGGCGGTCTACGCCCGCGGCAAGCTCGACGAGTTCAAGGCGTGGCTCGCGCACTTCCGCTTCGGCCACGTCGAGATCTCGGACGGCACGCTCGACATCCCGCGCGAGCGCAAGCTCGAGCTGATCGCCGAGTTCGCCCGTGACTTCATCGTCCTCTCGGAGGTCGGCTCGAAGGACTCCGAGGTCGTGTTCGCCCCGTACCAGTGGGTCGAGTGGATCAAGGAGGAGAAGGCCGCCGGTGCCTGGAAGGTGATCACCGAGGGCCGTGAGGGCGGCACCTCCGGCATCTACCGGCCGACGGGCGAGATGCGCACCGGCCTCGTCGACGAGATCGTCCACTCGATCGACTTCCACGACCTGATCTGGGAGGCGCCGTCGAAGGCGTCACAGGCGTGGTTCATCAAGCAGTTCGGGCCGGAGGTCAACCTCGGCAACATCCCGGCCGAGGAGGTCATCCCGCTGGAGACGTTGCGGCTGGGGCTGCGCGGCGACACGCTGGCGAAGTTCCTGCTGCCGAAGGCGTAGCCGGGCGCGGTTCGGGCCGCGCCGGGTGGCGCCGCCTGCAGCCATGTCCAAAAGTCGCATCTTGACGCACATATCGCTACATCACGATGCTAGCCTCGTGGACATGCGCACCACGGTGACTCTGGCAGACGATGTCGCTGCCGCCATCGACGACCTCCGTCGCCAGCAGGCGATCGGCCTGAGCGATGCCGTCAACGAGCTGATCCGGCGTGGCCTCGCGGCTCAGCCGCGCCGCAAGCCGTACGTTCAGAAGTCCTATCCGATGGGAGCGAAGATCGACCTCACGAACATCGGCGAGGCGATGGAGATCGCAGAAGGGCCGGACTGGAGGTAGTGCTCGCGGATGTGAACCTGCTGCTGTTCGCCGTCGACAGCAGGAGCCCCCACCATCGCGAGGCGGCCCGCTGGCTCGGCGAGCAGCTCACGGGAACCCGCCGGCTCGGGATTCCGTGGCTGGCGCTCACCGCATTCGTCCGGCTCGCGACCAATCCTCGGATCTTCGCCGAGTGCCTCGATCCCGCGACGGCGTGGACGCAGGTCGAGGACTGGCTGGCGTGCGACCCCGTGTGGATCCCGCAGCCGACCGATCGGCACGCCCAGATCTTCGGTGATCTCGTGCGGCGTCACCATGTTCGCGGCAACCTCGTCGGCGACGCGCACCTGGCGGCCATCGCGCTCGAGCACGGCCTGACCGTCTACTCGGCCGACACCGACTTCGCCCGCTTCACCGAGATCCGCTGGGTCAATCCGCTCGCGCCGCCGGCGAGGAAGGCGCGCCGGTAGGCCGGGCACGCTACGCCGTCGCGCTGATGACCATGCCGGCAGCGACGGTGTCGTTCGTCGCCTCGTCGGTCAGGATGAACGCGCCGGCGATGCGGCTGTCGGCGTAGGGGTCGACGAGCAGTGGCTCGCTGAGGCGCAGGCGCACGCGGGCGATGTCGTTGAGCACCAGCTCGCCGGGCGACGGCTTCTCGGCCAGCGAGTCCATGTCGACGACGGCCACGATCTCGTCGAGGATGGCGCGCGCCCAGCGTGACGTGTGCTTGATCGCCAGGCGGGCGCCGGGCTGGACGGGGCGCTCGCTCATCCAGCACAGCGTCGCCTCCAGCTCGCGGGCGACGACGGGCGGCGCGGCCGGGTCGGCGAGCATGTCGCCGCGGGCGATGTCGATGTTGTCGGCCAGGCGCAGCGTCACCGACTGCGGGAAGTGGGCCTGCGGCAGCTCGCCGTCGAGCGTGTCGATCGACGCGACCGTCGAGCGCAGCCCCGAGGGCAGCACGACCAGCTCGTCGCCGGGCGCCCAGACGCCGCCGGCGACCTGGCCCGCATAGCCGCGGTAGTCGTGGTGCTCGTCGGTCATCGGGCGGATCACCCACTGCACGGGGAAGCGGCGCGGGCCGGCGGCGCGGTCGTCGTCGAGCTCGACGCTCTCGAGGTAGTCGAGCAGGATCGGGCCGCCGTACCAGGGCATCCGCTCCGACGCGTCGACGACGTTGTCGCCGTGGAGGGCGACGATCGGGATCACCCGCAGGTCACGGATGCCGAGCTGCCCGGCCAGCGCGTCGAGGTCGCGGGCGATCTCGTGGAAGCGCTCCTGCGAGAAGTCGACGAGATCCATCTTGTTGACGGCGACGACGACGTGCGGGATGCCGAGGATCGAAGCGATCGCGCTGTGGCGGCGCGTCTGCTCGACGACGCCATGGCGGGCGTCGACGAGGACGATCGCGAGGTCGGCGGTGGAGGCCCCGGTCACCATGTTGCGCGTGTACTGGACATGGCCGGGCGCGTCCGCCAGCAGGAAGCGCCGGCGCGGCGTCACGAACGAGCGGTAGGCGACGTCGATCGTGATGCCCTGCTCGCGCTCGGCGCGGAGGCCGTCGGTCAGCAGGGCGAGGTTGACGTAGCCGTCACCGCGGCGCTCGCTCGTCTCCTCGATGTGCTGGAGCTGGTCGGCCAGCACCTGCTTGGTGTCGTAGAGCAGGCGCCCGATCAGCGTGCTCTTGCCGTCGTCGACCGAGCCGCAGGTGACGAGCCGGAGCAGGCCACCCGAGGCGATCGAGGCGACGGCCTCGGCGCCCGCTTCAGGGTTAGAAGTAGCCGACACGCTTGCGGTCCTCCATCGCGGCCTCGGTGGCGCGATCGTCGGCGCGGGTCTCGCCGCGCTCGCTGATGCGCGTCGCCGCGATCTCGGCGACGACCGACTCGAGCGTCGCAGCGGTCGAGAGCACCCCGCCCGTGCACGACATGTCGCCGACGGTGCGGAAGCGCACGGTCGCCGTGTACGGCTCCTCGCCGGCCAGGCGCTCGACAAACTCGCTGGCGGCGTAGAGCATGCCGTCGCGGCGGAACACCTCGCGGTCGTGCGCGAAGTAGATCGACGGCAGCTCGATGCCCTCCTGGGCGACGTACTGCCAGACGTCGAGCTCGGTCCAGTTGGAGATCGGGAAGACGCGGACGTGCTCGCCCTTGCGGATGCGCGCGTTGTAGAGGTTCCACAGCTCGGGGCGCTGGGCGCGCGGGTTCCACTGGCCGAAGTCGTCGCGGAACGAGAAGATCCGCTCCTTGGCGCGGGCGCGCTCCTCGTCGCGGCGGGCGCCGCCGATCGCGGCGTCGAACTGGTGCTCGGCAATGGCGTCGAGCAGCGTCGTCGTCTGGAGCTGGTTGCGCGACGCGCGCGGCCCCGTCTGCTCGACGACGCGGCCTTTGTCGATCGACTCCTGCACCGAGGCGACGACGAGGCGCTCGCCGATCTCGCGGGCGCGGCGGTCGCGGTACTCGATCACCTCGGGGAAGTTGTGGCCCGTGTCGACGTGCATCACGGGGAACGGGAAGCGGCCGGGGCGGAACGCCTTCTCGGCGAGCCGCAGCAGCACGATCGAGTCCTTGCCGCCGGAGAACAGCAGCACCGGGCGCTCGCGCTCGGCCGCGACCTCGCGGAGGATGTGGATCGCCTCGGCCTCGAGCTCGTCGAGATGGGAGAGCCGGGTGATCGCGCTCAACGCTTGTGCAGTCCGCATTCGGTCTTCTCCGACCCTGCCCAGCGACCGTCGCGGCCGCTGCCGGGCTTCGTACAGTGGGTGCAGCCGATCGACGCGTAGCCCTGGTCGTGCAGCGGGTTGACCGGTAGCGCGTTGGCGTGGATGTACTCCCACACGCGCTCGTCGCTCCAGTCGGCGAGCGGGCTCGCCTTCCACAGCTCGAACTTCTCGTCCCAGCCGAGCTTCGGCGCCTGGGCGCGCGTGGGCGACTGGTCGCGGCGGATGCCGACGATCCAGGCGTCGAGCCCGCCGAGCGTGCGCGTCAGCGGCTCGACCTTGCGGATGGCGCAGCAGAGGTCGGGAGCGCTCTCCCACAGCGCGTCGCCGTGCGCTGCAGCCTGGTAGCCGAGCGACGGCCCCTGCGCTGCCTCGACGGTGATGCCGTACCGCTGCTCGACGGCGCGCCACGTCGCGTATGTCTCGGGGAAGAGGACGCCCGTGTCGAGCGCGAATACGCGCGCCTGCGGGTCGACCCGCAGCAGCAGGTCGAGGAGAACGGCCTCCTCCTTCTGGAACGAGCAGGCGAGGGCGACGCGCCGGCCGAAGCACTCGACCATGGCGGCCACGACCTCCTCGGCGGAGAGCGCCTCGCCGCCGCGGTCGGCCGCGAGGGCCTCGATTTCGACCTGCTTCCCGGGCACGCCCGGGATCATATCAGTTCCTTATGCCATCAATAAGGAACTTTGCGCTACAGTGGTCGCGTGGACTGGAAGCTCTCGCTCGTCGGGCTGCTGATCGGCACCCTCGTCGGCGCGACCGGGATGGGCGGCGGCTCGCTGATGACCCCGATCCTCGTCCTGCTCTTCGGCTTCAAGCCGTCGACCGCGATCGGCACGGACATCCTGCACGGGGCGATCTTCAAGTCGTTCGGCGCCTGGCGGCACCGGCAGCTCGGCACCGTGAGCGGCCGGCTGACGCTGTGGATGCTGATCGGCTCCGCGCCGACGTCGTTGCTCGGCGTCGCCGCCGCGACCTGGCTCCAGCGGCACTACGGCGACGGCATCGAGACGACGCAGAAGCAGATCCTCGGCGTGGCGCTGCTCGTCTGCGGGATCGGGTTCCTCGCCAAGGCGCTGATGCGCAAGCGCAGCGCTGCGGGCCCGCTCGTCCTCGACCGCCGCGGCAAGCTGATCGCCATCGCCATCGGCCTGATCGGCGGCTTCGTCGTCGGCCTCACCTCGGTCGGCTCCGGCACGTTCTTCGGCCTCGCCATCCTCCTCATCTTCCCGATCGCCACGGCGACCGTCGTCGGCACCGACATCCTCCACGCCGCGGCGCTGCTGTGGGTGGCGGGCGCGGGGCACCTCGTCGCCGGCAACGTCGACCTGCGCGCCACCGGGTGGCTGCTGATCGGGTCGATCCCCGGGGTCTTCGCCGGCAGCCACATCATGATCCGGCTCCCCGATCGCGCGCTGCGGATGGCGCTCGCGACGACGCTCTCGCTCTCGGGCCTGAAGCTGCTCGACGTGCCCGGCAGCTCCTGGATCGTCGTCGTCGGCCTCGCCGTGATGGTCGCCGCGCTCGTCGTGTACGGCTTGCGCCAGTTCGTCCTCTTCCGCCGCGGGCTGATCGCGCGGGCGACCCCCGCCCCGGTGGTCGACGTGCTCGGCCTGCCCGCCCCCTGATCGCCGGCTTGCGCCCGCGACTAGAATCGCGTCGCCTTGGCGCGCTTCGGCCCGATCGCCCTCGTCCTCGCGCTGCTCCTGGCGACCGCGGCCGCATTCGGCGTCACCGAGAGCCTGAAGACGAGCCCGAGCCCGATCCTGCAGACCCAGGTCTCGAAGCGGTTCTCGCCCGTGTGCGGCTGTGCCACGCAGGGAGCGCAGATCTCCTTCCGGCTGCGGCGGGCCGACCGCGTCGTGATCGCGATCCAGGACAGCCGCGGCCGGACGGTGCGGGTGCTGTTCAGCAGCCGCCGCAGGGTGCCGGCCGGCGTCCACGAGTGGAACTGGAACGGTCGGCTCGACGGCGGCGCCCGCGCCGCTGACGGCAGCTACCAGCCGCGCGTCGAGCTCGAGGACGCCGATCGCGTGATCGTCCTGCCGAACCGGCTCGTGCTCGACACGGCGCCGCCGCAGGTCAC
>CANFDS010000106.1 GCA_947445525.1 Actinomycetota bacterium
GGTGAGGCGCATGTCGAGCTGCGGGTCTGGAAGAAGTCGGCGGAGTTCCGCCTGGGACCTACGAGGCCCTCGAGGTGATCCGCCAGGAGGCGGTCATGTCGACGGCGCGCTTCTGCCGGCTTGCTGGCGTGCCGGAGCGGTCGTACCGGCGCTGGCAACAGCGCCAACGGGCCGGCCGTCCGGTGAAGGGGCCGTGGCCGACGCCATCAGCGGACCGGTTGGAGCCACTCGCGGTCGCCTACGCCGACAGGTACCCGCAGTGGGGCTCGCACACGATCGCGAGCCTGTTGCGGATCGACGGCGTCGACGCGTCCGACTCGACGGTCTACCGGGCGTTGAAGCGCACCGGCCGCGTGCTCGAGGTCAACTACCAGGCCCAGCGCAGGCAGCACGCGCAGGCGCGGAAGGCGGCGTTCCTCGTCCCACCGGACGGGCCGAACCAGGTCTGGCAGATGGACTTCAGCGAGTTCGAAACCCGGATGGGCGGCACCTGGCGGATCGGCGGCTGCACCGACTACTGGAGCAAGGTCGAGCTGGGCTGGCACGTATCGCCGACGCAGAACCACCGCGACGCGATCACCGCAGTCAAGCGCGCGATCGTCGAGGCCGAACGGCTCCTCGGCGGGCCGCTGCTGGAGCACATCACCGACCGTGAGAGTGGAGAGCTGCGCCCGGTCTGCGTCGTCACCGACAACGGGCCGTGCTTCAAGTCGAACGACTTCGCCCGCTTCATCAACGGCCGACCCGAGCTGATCCACATCCGCACGAGGGTCAAGAGTCCCGGCCAAAACGGCGTGCGCGAGCGCGCCTTCCGGTCTTTGAAGTACGAGCATCTCTACCGTCACGAGATCGACGACGGCCACCAGCTCGGCCTCGAAGTCGAGAGCTACCGGACACTCTTCAACACGATCCGGCCACACCGATCGCTCGACGGCCGCCGGCCCGTAGACGTCCACCTCGAAGCCTGCAACACTCCCCCGACACCCAAGCTAGCCGAGCCCGAAACCCTGCCACTTTCTTGAAGCACGACAGGAGAACATGGCTAGACCACCAGCCGGCCAAGTGATCGAACGAGCCGGCAAGAACGGAAGCGCCTACGCGATCCGCTTCCGGGCATACGGCCGACGGGAGTACCTGACGCTCGGCAGTTCGGTCGACGGCTGGACTGAAGCAAAAGCAGAGGCAGAGCTCGCCAACGTCCTCGCTGATGTTCGTCGCGGCATCTGGAAGCCAGAGGTCGCGGAGACGGCCCCGGCGGCGCCCATCGACCTGAGCTTCCACGAGTTCGCTTCCGAGTGGCTCGAGGGACGACGGCACGAGGGGCTGGGCGCGCGCACGGTCGAGGACTACACGTGGGCGCTCTCGCTGCACCTGCTGCCGTTCTTCAAGGCGCACCGGCTCTCGGAGATCACCATTCAGGAGGTCGACCGGTACAAGCAGGCGAAGGCCCGCGAGGGTGTGCTGTCAGCGAACAGCGTCAACAAGACGATCACGCGGCTCAGCCAGATCCTCGCCGTCGCCGTCGAGTACGAGTTGCTCCCCGCGAACCCGGCCGCGGGGAAGCGGCGCCGGTTGAAGGGCACGCGGCCACGGCGGGCCTTCGTCGAGCCCGAGCAGCTCATGGCCCTACTCGACGCCGCCAGCGAGAAGCCCGCGCTGCTCGGCGGGAGGGGACGGCCCCTGCTGGCGGTGCTGGCCGGGGCTGGCTTGCGAATCGGTGAGGCGCTTGAGCTGCAACGCCGCCACGTGAACATCCCGCGCGGCACGCTTACCGTTGAGGCGTCCAAGACGGAAGCCGGTCGGCGGGTAGTCGACCTGACGCCGGCGCTGCGGGAGGAGCTGGCGCTGTGGCTCGACCGGTCACCGTGGAAGGAACCGAGCGATGTCGTGTTCCCGACGCTGACGGGGAGACGCGACAACCTGCAGAACGTGCGGCGCTACCTGCTCATGCCGGCGATCGAACGGGCGAACGTGAAGCTCGGCAAGGTCGGGATCGAGCCGATCGGCGTCGTCTCTCCGCACGGGCTCCGGCGCACTTATGCGTCGCTCCGCTGCGCTGTCGGCGATGACGTGGCGTACACGGCGGCGCAGCTCGGGCACGTCGACGCGAGGTTCACGCTCAGGACGTACACGGGCGCTGTGAAGCGCCGCGAGCGGCTGACGCCGGCGGAGCGTACGGCGTTCGATCGCGCAGTCGAATGGGCACAAGCGGGCACAAACGAGGCGATCCCGGTCGCCGCGGCCGTCGACGAGGCCCGCACGTAGAAGCGGGAAACCCGCTCCGTACAGCGAGTTTACGCGGCCGTCATGCGGCTCAGGAGCAGGAGCGCCCCCTGCTTGTCGAGCAGGTCGTTGAGGTTGCCGCACTTCGGGCTCTGCACGCAGGAGGGGCAGCCGTCGCGGCACGGGCAGCCGCGCAGCATGCGCGCCGTGTCCTCGACCCAGCCCTCAAACGCGTGGAAGCCGCGCTCGGCAATGCCGATCCCGCCGGGGTGGCCGTCGTAGACGAACACGGTGGGCGCGCCCGTCTGGAAGTGCATGTTCGTCGAGAGGCCGCCGACGTCCCAGCGGTCGCACATCGCCCACAGCGGCAGCATCCCGATCAGCGCGTGCTCGGCAGCGTGCAGCGCGGACAGCAGCAGCGGCAGCTCCTCCAACCCGTCCAGCTGCCCGGCCGCGGGCACGAACCAGACCGCCTCCGTCTCGAACCGCGTCTCGGGGCAGTCGAGCGGGACGGAGGCGACGACCGACTGCGTCTCGATCGACCGGCGCTGATACGCCACCACTTGCTCGGTCACCGAGACGCGCCCGAAGGTGAGCTCCAGGCCGCAGCGCTGCTCGACGCGCAAAGCCTGCTCGACGAAGGTCATCGTCTCCTTCTTCGCCTGCGTGTACCAGTCACCGCGGAACGGGCGGACGGCGGCGACGCGCGCGCCCTCGTCGAGCGCCTCGACGATGTACGTCTCGCCCAGGTGGAGGTAGACGGCTCCCTCGTGCACCGTGGAGTAGGCGCGCTCGCGCTCGATCAGGCCGAGGATGGCGCCGGTCGTCGTGTCGACGATCTGGAAGGCGTCGTCGCCGGCGGCGCGCAGCGGCGTGTGCGCGGCGGGGTGGCGCTGGCCCGCCCAGACGTACCCGGCGGGTGTGGCGCGGAGGTCGGGGAGCAGGGCGGCGCGCTCGAGCGCCTCGGGGCCGAGCGTGGCGGCGTCGGCGGCGGTGATCGGCCCCTCGAAGGCGGCGGCGCTGACGTGGCCGTCCAGCACGCGCGGGTTGGTGTGATCGGAGATGGCGGCCTCGATGCGGCGGCCGAGCAGGGTGGCGGGCTCGCGCATGAAGTACTGGTCGAGCGCGTCGTCGGAGGCGACGAGGATGGCGAGGCCCTCGCCGCGGCGGCCGGCACGGCCCCACTGCTGGCGCAGCGACGCGACGGTGCCGGGGAAGCCAACCGAGATGACCGCGTCGAGCAGGCCGATGTCGATGCCCAGCTCGAGCGCGTCGGTGGCCGAGACGCCGAGCAGGTCGCCCTCGACGAGCCGCCGCTCGATGTCGCGGCGCTGCTGCGGCGTGTAGCCGGCGCGGTACGGCGAGAGGCGCGCCGCCGTGGTGGCGTCCAGCCGGTCGACGGCGAAGCGGTGAACGAGCTCGGCGGCCTTGCGGCTCTTGGCGAAGCAGAGGGTGCGCTGGCCGCGCTGGACGAGCCCGGCCAGCAACTTCGCCGCCTCGCCCAGCGACGAGGCGCGGATGCCGAGCGCCTCGTCGCTGAGCGGCGGGTTCCAGAGGGCGATCGTGCGCGGTGGCCGCGGCGCGCCGTCGTCGGCGATCACGGTGGCGGGCCTGCCGAGCAGCTCGTGGGCGAGCTCGCCGGGGTTGGAGACGGTGGCCGAGGCGAGCAGGAAGACGGGGTCGGCACCGTAGGCCAGGGCGAGCCGCCGCAGCCGCCGCAGCACGTTGCCGACGTGCGAGCCGAAGACGCCGCGGTAGACGTGCGCCTCGTCGACGACGACGAACGCGAGGTTGGCGAGCACGTCGCCCCAGCGGTCGTGGTTCGGCAGGACGCCGATGTGCAGCATGTCGGGGTTGGAGAGGATGAGGTTGGACTGGCGGCGGATCCGCCCGCGCGCCTCGGTGGGCGTGTCGCCGTCGTAGATCGCCGCGCGGACTCCCGGAACCCGCAGCTCGCCGATGGCGCGGGCCTGATCCTGCGCGAGCGCCTTCGTCGGGTAGAGGTAGAGCGCGCGCGTGTGCGGGTCGCCGGTGATCGCAGAGAGGACGGGCAGGTTGAACGCGAGCGACTTGCCGCTCGCCGTGCCCGTCGTGACGATGACGTGCTCGCGGCGGGCCGCCGCCTCCCATGCAGCAACCTGGTGCGTGTAGAGCTGCGTGATGCCGCGCGCCTCGAGGGCGGCGCGCAGGCGGGGGTGGACGGCGACGGGGATCGGCGCGAGCCGCGCCTCCCGCGCCGGCTCACGGCCGAGGTACGCCAGCTCCTCGCCCTCGAGGATGCCGGTCCAGAGTGCGATGTCGACGGCCACGCTGACAGTGTCGCGGGTCGGCCGCCCGCGCGGCTACGACGCCGTGATCGTCCAGGCCCAAACGGCCGGCGACGGGTCGACCTGCCCGGCGAAGTTCACTGCCCGCACGTCCAGCGAGTGGGCACCGAGCGCCAACCCCTTGTACGTTCGCGGCGAGGAGCACGCGGCGAAGGCGCCGCCGTCCAACGAGCACTCGAAGCGCGCGCCGGGCTGGTCGGCGTGCCAGGCGAAGGGGGCGCTGCGCGACGTGGTCGCTGCCGGCGGCCCGGAGTCGATCGCCGTCTCGGGCGCGCCCGGGCCGACGATCTGCCAGCTCACCCCGAACGCCGTGTCGGCCGGCGTGCCGAGGATGCGCACGCGCAGGGAGTGGGTGCCCGCTGCGAGCCTGTGGTAGGTGCGGGGCGAGGAGCAGGGCTGGAAGGCCGCGAGGTCGAGGGAGCACTCCGTCTTGACGCCCAGCGGATAGGCGTGCCACGAGAACGGCGCGGTCTGCGAGCTGGAGGCGTCCGGGAGCGGGGGCGGCGTCAGGTCGAACGCCGACGGCGGCACCCCCTGCACCAGGATCACCCGCAGGAAGGTGAGGGCGTCGTTGTCGAAGACGCACTCGGCCTCGGCGTCGCGTCAGTGGACGGTGCCCAGCACGCGGGGCCCCGCCGGAAAGCCCGCCTGGTGCGGGTAGTCGAAGCTGTGGTGGACATCGGCCATGACGTCGAGCTCGACGCTGTTGCCCGAGCCGACGGCGGCGCCGTAGAGGCTCTTCGCACGGGACACACGGGTCTCGCAGTGGAAGCGCGTGGCGACGCTCGTGAGCGGGCTCGGATAGGCCGGCGCGCTGTGACTGCCCGCGTTGTGCTGGGAGTCGTAGAGCGCGTCGTGCGTCCCGTGGTAGATCCGCGTGTAGGCGTAGGGGCGCCAGTATGAGCTCGAGGTGCCGCTGTAGGCCCACGAGCTGGCGCCGGTCTTGAAGCCGCAGCCCTGATAGAAGGCGAGCGCCGCCTTGAACGGCTTCGCCGCCGCCTGGGCGCGCAGGATGTTCGCGTCGATCGCGGTCGCCCCCATCGTCACCATGGCGGCCGTGGCGCCCTACGACCAGCCCATCAGCCCGATCCTGGCGGCGTCGACGTCACCCCTCGCGGCGAGCCACGCCTGGGCGGCCTCCGCGTCGCGGGGGCGCACCGTGTTCTCGCTGACACCCTGGTCGTAGCTCCAGCCGCACTGCACTTGCCACTCCGCGTCAGGGGTGTCCTGGGACGTGCGCGGAGTTA
>CANFDS010000107.1 GCA_947445525.1 Actinomycetota bacterium
AAGCTGCGTAGCGCCGACCTGCCGCTGATCCCCGCCCTGCGCGCCACCGCCGACCCGATCGCGGCGCTGCGCGAGGCCGGCCGGGCGCTGCTGCGGGCCGCCCACGGCCTGGACGCGCCGCCCACGTCCGACCTGGCCCGCGCCGACCTCCGTGCCCACGAGGCGCTGAGCGAGGCGCTCGACGAGCTGGCGGAGTGGCGGCGGCTCGGCGGTGCGCTCTCCCGCGACGAGGCCGTGGCGGCGATCGAGCGCGCCCCGGTCAGGCTGGCGCGGCCGCTCGAGGCGGGCCGCGTGCACGTGATCGACCTGCTGCGAGCCCGCACGCGCTCGTACGACACGGTGGTCGTGCTAGGCCTCGAGGAGGGCAGCCTGCCGCGCCGCGAGACGGTGACTCCGTTCCTCGACGACGACGCGCGCCACGCCCTCGACGAGCGGCGGCGCAGCGCGCGCCTCGTCCGCCCGGACGGCGTCGCACGCGACCGCTACCTCTTCTACACCGCCTGCACGCGCGCCTCGCAGCGGCTGCTGCTGGTGCGAGAGGCGGCCAGCGACGACGGCGGCGTGCGCGAACCGAGCCCATTCTGGGGGGAGGTGCGCTCGCTCTTCCCCGAGGTCGAGCTGGAGGCCGCCAGCGTGCGCCGGCCGCTGTCGGCGCTCACCTGGCCGCTCGCCGAGGCGCCCACCGAGCGCGAGCGGATCCGTGCGGCCGCCGCGCTGATCCCGTCCGCTCCTGCTGCCGTCGCTGCGCTCGGCCGGCAGGTCGACGGCTGGGAGCGCCGCCTTGCCCGCGCCGGCGCCGCCTTCACGCGGCCGACCGAGCTCACCGACCCCGCCGTGCTGGCCGAGCTGGCGGCGCGCTCGACCTTCGCCGTCACCGAGCTGGAGTACTTCTCCGACTGCCCGTCGATCTGGTTCTTCAACCGGGTGATCTCGCCGCGGAAGATCGACGCCGAGGCCGACGCGATGCTGCGCGGCTCGGTCGCGCACACGACGCTGAACCGCTTCTTTGCGGGCCTGCCGCGCGCGGTCGGCGTCGACCGGCCGGACGAGGCGTCGCTGGAGGCGTGCCTGGCGTTCCTGCGCGAGTGCCTGGGCGCGGCGCTCACCGGCGGCGTCCGGCTCGACCTCACCGAGCTGGAGCGGCGCGAGCTGGAGCACGGCCTGCGCCGCGACCTCGAGCAGTACGTGATCAAGGAGGCGGCGTCGCCGTCGCCGCTCGTGCCTCGCCGCTTCGAGGTCGGCTTCGGCTCCGACCGCTCGGCCCCGGAGCTGCAGCGCGGCCTCGACGTCGGTGACGGCGTCTTCGTCTCGGGCAAGGTCGACCGCATCGACATCGACCCGTGGAGCGCGCGCGGCATGGTCGTCGACTACAAGTCGGGGAAGACCGTCCAGTCGGCGGTCGAGATCGAGCGGCAGGAGCGCCTGCAGGTGCCGCTGTACATGCTCGTGCTGCGCGACCTCGTGGGGGTCGAGCCGCTGGGCGGCGTGTACCAGGCGCTGGCCGGCGAGCGGGCCGCGCGCGGGCTGCTGCGCCAGGAGTCGGCCGACGACGGCGTGCCGGGCTTCCAGAAGAACGACTACCTCGACGAGGACGCGTTCTGGGCGCAGGTCGACCTCGCGGCCGAGCGCGCGCGTGGCTTCGCGGCGCGGATCCGCCGGGGCGAGGTGGCGACGACGCCACGCGGCGGCAGCTGCCCCACCTGGTGCGAGCTGGGGCCGATGTGCCGGGTGAGGCGATAGTGACGCCGGCGCCCGCGATGCCGGAGGTGCCCGCGACGCCCGCGGCGCCCGAGTGGCGGCCGCCGAACCCCGAGCAGCAGGCGGCGATCGACGCGGCGGGCGTCGTCTTCGTCTCGGCTGGGGCGGGCACCGGCAAGACGACGGTGCTCGTCGAGCGGTTTGCCCGCGCCGTCTGCGAGCGCGGCATCGACATCGGCTCGATCCTCGTCATCACCTACACCGACCGGGCCGCCCAGGAGCTGCGCAAACGCATCCGGCTGCGGCTGCTCCAGCTCGGCGAGCCCGCGCTCGCGCGCCAGCTCGACGGGGCCTGGATCTCGACAATCCACGGCTTCTGCCTGCGCCTGCTCAAGGCGCACCCGTTCGCCGCCGGGCTCGACCCGCGCTTCCGCGTGCTCGACAGCAACCAGGCGCTCGTGTTGCAGAGCGAGGCGTTCGCGGCCGCGCTGCACGGCTTCGTCGCGGGCGGTGGCCCCGAGCGCACCGACCTGCTCGCGACGTACGGCTCGCGCAGCCTGCGGCGGATGCTCACGGGCGTCTACGACACGCTGCGCTCGGCCGGACGGGAGCTCGTGCTGGAGCTGGGCGCCGGGCCCGGGCTTGCCGGAGCGGTCGCCGCCTGGGGGGTCGAGGCGGGGACGCTTGCGGCCGACGAGGCGGCCGGCGACGTCGCCCGCGAGCGGGCGCGTGCCGCCATCGCCTTCCTCGCCGCGGAGCGCGCCCCCGACGAGCTGCTCTCGCTCAAGCCGTTCGCCGGGGCGGGGCCAGGGAAGGCCTCGTACGCCGGCTACGAGGAGGCGCGCAAGGCGGTCGAGCAGGCCGCCCTCGACGAGCTCGCCGCCCAGGACCGTGACCTGCTGCAGGAGCTGCTCGAGCGCTTCGCCGCCGCCTACGCCGCCGCGAAGGAGCGCGAGTCGGCCCTCGACTTCGAGGATCTCCAGGTGTGTGCGCGCGACCTGCTGCGCGACCGGGAGGACGTGCGGCGGCGCGAGGCGTGGCGCTTCCGCTCGGTGTTCGTCGACGAGTTCCAGGACACGAACCGGCTGCAGTGCGAGCTGGTCGACCTGATCTCGGGCAGGGGCGCCGGCGGGGTGGGCGCGGAGGGCGCGGCCCCGGGCAGCGCGGGGGGCGCCGGTGAGGGCGCCGCCGCGGGCGAGGGCGCCGAGGAGCTCTTCTTCGTCGGCGACGAGTTCCAGTCGATCTACCGCTTCCGGCACGCCGACGTTCAGGTGTTCCGCGAGCGGCGGCACGCGTCCGAGAACCTCCACTCGCTGACGCTCAACTACCGCTCGCGCCGTGAGGTGCTGGGGGTCGTCAACCACCTGTTCGCCCCCGACTTCGGGCCGGACTTCCTGCCGCTCGAGGCTGCCGGCACGTTCGGCGCGAACGACCACGGCCCCGCGGTCGAGCTGCTCGTCACCGACAAGGCGACGTACAAGGGCGCCGAGCTGACCTGGCGCGAGGCGGAGGCCCGTCACGTCGCCCAGCGCGTCCGGGAGATCGTCGACAGCGGCGAGGCGACCCCCGGCGAGATCGTCCTGCTGTTCGCCGCGGGGACAGATGCCGAGAAGTTCGAGCAGGCGCTGCGCCGGCTCGACCTGCCGACGTTCCGCGAGACCGGCCGCAACTACTACGGGCAGCAGCAGGTGCTCGACCTGCTCGCATACCTGCGGCTGCTGCACAATCGCTACGACGACGAGTCGCTCGTCGCCGTGCTCGCCTCGCCGTTCGTCGGCGTGTCCAACGACGGCCTCGTCGCGCTGCGCCGCTCGGCGAGCAAGCGGCCGCTGTTCGTCGGGCTCGAGCGTGCGGTGCCGCCGCTGGCCGGCGAGCGCGACCGGCAGCTCTTCGGTGCCTTCAAGCAGCGCTTCGAGCGGCTCGCCGGGCAGGTGCACGAGCTGTCGCTGGAGCGGCTCTGCGAGGAGGTCGTCGCCACGCACGACTACGACCTGGCGGTGCTCGCGCAGTGGGACGGGCGGCGGCGCTACGCCAACCTGCGCAAGCTCGGCCGGCTGGCACGCTCGTTCGAGGAGCTGCGCGGGTCCGACATCGAGGGCTTCGTCCGCTTCGTGCGCGACCAGGACGACGTCGGCGCGCGCGAGCTGGAGGCCGCCGCCGAAGAGGAACACGCCGACGTCGTGCGCTTGCTGACGATCCATGCCGCCAAGGGGCTTGAGTTCAAGGTCGTCGTGGTGGCCGATGCCGGCCGCGACGGCGCGACCGCGGGCGCCGACGAGATCCTCGTGCTGCCGGACGGCCGCTTCGGCTTCAAGGTCGCGCATCCGCTCACCGGCAAGCGCCACGCCGCCTTCGCCTACGAGGCGGTCAAGCACGCCGAGGAGGAGGCCGAGACCGCCGAGCGACGCCGTCTCTACTACGTCGCGATGACGCGCGCGATCGACCGGCTGATCGTGTCGGGCTCGATCGACCCGGCGAAGCAGGCCGATCGCGAGACGCCGATCGGCTGGGTGCTGCAGCAGCTCGAGCTGGAGGCCCTCGACGCGGCGGCGCCCGACAGCCGGGCGGCCCTCGTCGAGCGCGACGGCGTGCGGCTGCTGCTGCGCGTGGATCGAGGCGCAGGCGTGGAAGGAGCTGCGGCGGGGGAAGCGGCTGCTGCGAATGTTGACAAGCATCCCGCTGCAACCGCTGCGCCACCGGCAATCCAGGAGATCTCGGCAGCCCCGGCAACCGGCGACGAGGTGGCCCAGCTCGCGCTGTTTGGCGCGCCCGAGGACGTCGTGCCCGCAGCTCCGCCACCGCCTGACGTCGCGCCCGCGGCTCAGCCCGAGGCTGCCGTCGACCCGGTTCTCGTAGCGGCCCCGCCCGTTGTGGCCTCGCTCGCGCCGCCCGACGTGCCCGCGTCGCCCGCGCCGCCGCCCGGCGCGCCCGCACCCGACCTGCCGGCCCTGCCTGCCCTCACCGCGCTACCTGTGCCGCCCCTCCACGACCTGCGCCGCCTCTCGTTCAGCGCCCTCGCGCTCTACGACCGCTGCTCGTACCGCTGGTACGTCGAGCGCGTCGTCGGCCTGCGCGAGGCCGACCCGGGCGGCGACGAGCACACAGTGGCCGGTCTCGCGGCGACCGAGCTCGGTGACGCCGTCCACGTCGTGCTGGAGGGCATCGACCTGCACGACCCGGCCGCCCCCGACGACGCCGAGCTCGCCGACCGCGTCCGCCGTAGCTACCCCGCCGCCACCGACGAGGAGCTCGCCCGCGTCGGCCGCTTCGTGCGCGCCTACACGGAGTCGGCGCTGGCCCGGCGCATCGCGTTGCTCCCCGCCCGGCCTGAGCGGCCGTTCGCCTTCGAGCACGACGGTGTGCTGCTGCGCGGCCG
The DNA here is from genome assembly GCA_947445525.1 of Actinomycetota bacterium. GTDB lineage: Bacteria > Actinomycetota > Thermoleophilia > Gaiellales > Gaiellaceae > CANFDS01. The sequence goes on from CANFDS010000107.1 coordinate 5,075, forward strand.
TCTCGACGTGCTCAGCGTGGACGGCTCGCACGCCCTCGTCCTCGACTACAAGACGAACGCGCTCGGCTCGACCAGCCCGGCGGAGGCAGCGGAGCGCGGGTACCGCCTCCAGCGCCTGGTGTACGCGCTCGCCTGCCTGCGCGCCGGAGTCGAGGAGGTCACGGTCGTCTATTGCTTCCTAGAGCGGCCCGACGAGCCGGTCGAGTCACGGTTCACGCAGGCCGACCTAGCGGCCCTGGAGGCCGAGCTGAGCGAGGCGATCGAGCGCGTCCGCAGCGGCGCGTTCGTCCCCATGCCGAGCGAGTTCGCCTGCACCGGCTGCCCCGCGCTCGGCGTCGTGTGCGCGGGAACCGGCCTCCACGACCTCGACCCTCGCTGATGGCGCACCGCACGTTCGTCAAGGAGGCGAGCCGCCGCGTCGCCCCGAAGAAGGCCCGCGTGGTGCCGGTGCTCGACCGTCTCGCCGCCGAGCACGCCGACGCGGGCATCGCGCTCACGTTCCGCAACGAGCTCGAGCTGCTCGTCTCGGTGATGCTCTCGGCGCAGACCACCGACGTGAACGTGAACCGCGTCACGAAGACGCTCTTCGAGAAGTACCGTCGCCCCCAGGACTACCTCGCGGTGCCGGTCGAGGAGCTGGAGCAGGACATCTTCCAGACCGGCTTCTTCCGGCAGAAGACGAGGTCGTTGCGCGGCACGATGACGCTGTTGCT
>CANFDS010000108.1 GCA_947445525.1 Actinomycetota bacterium
ATCGCGTCGAACGTGCCGCTCTTGGCCTTGACGCTCTGGTTCGTCTTCTCGATCAGCGGGCCGACCGGCAGCGCCGTCAACTTGACGTCGACTCCGAGGCGGGACTTCATCTCGCCGATCTTGTCCTTGACGCCCTTCTCGTCGCCCTCGGCGGCAACCAGCATGTTGACGACACCGCCGGCGAGGCCGCGTGCAGCGACCTGATCGGCAGCCGTCGCCTTGCCCGCACCGACGAGCACGCCGCCGATTCCCGCGGCCGAGAGGCCCAGGAGCGCGGCTCGCTTGACAAACGTATCGCGCGTGATCTCGCCCGAGACGAGCTGCTCGATCACTCCTCTGGTGGGTGTGCCAAAGCTGTTCATGTCGCTCACGTCAACCTCCGTCGGTTGTGCCTGAACCATGTACCTCGGCGCTCGGCGAGTACGTCCCCGCCAGGGCGTCCCTGCTGCCGCAACGTCGCCTAGTCGATAGTGCCTCCGAACAGGTCGAGGCCGGTGACCCCGTCCAGGGTTGCTCGCGAGATGGTTCCGCGGTAGACATCGTCAGTGCCGAGGCCGCTGCCGACGTCGGTGACGTAGAGCGTCGAGCCCCTGAACTGCACGTTCGTCGGGTAGTCGCCGAATCCCGGCAGGAACGCCTGCTCGGTACCGTCCCGCGAAACCACATTCACGCCGCCCGTGAGTACCGTCGCGATGTAGAGGTCGCCATTCGTGGCGCACTTGACGCCGTCGGGGATGCAGTCCGTGTTCGCGAGCACGCAGAGCTCCTCCACCCGGCCGGTTGCCGGGTAGTAGCGCTTCACAGCCCGTGTGAACGACTCCACCCAGATGACGTTCCCGTCGGCCTCGACGGTGATCCCGTTCGGGAACGTCGGGCCGGTCTCGACCACGACACGACCGGTGCCGTCGGGGTTGACCGCAAAGATGTAGCCAGGTGGCGGCGGGATCACCCGGTCGAAGTCGCCGGCAGGGTCGGTGACGTAGAGGGTGCCATCGGCGCCGAACGCGAGGTCGTTCGGCGCACTCAGCTTGACGCCGCCAACCTCCGTCACGAGCACCTCGACGTCACCCTCCGGCGAGACGCGTTGCAGGGACGGCGGGCGCTGATCCTTCGCGCGCCACGCCCGCTCCCGGCCACCGTTCTGGGTGACGAGCAGCGATCCGTCGCTGCAGACCAGCACCGAGTTGGGGCCGCCACCGACGTAGACGAGCTCCTGAACACCCTCGTCCGGCGTCCACACCGAGACCCGGCTGTTCCAGATCTCGACGAAGATGAACCGCCCGTCGGGTAGGAACGCAGGGCCCTCCGTCGCGCCGAGCCCGCCTGCCAGTTGCTCGATCTGCACTCCGTATCCTTTCCCCGGCACGAGCCGCTACTGAACGAGGTATCCGTCGTCGACTGCGAGAACGTGGCCGGTCACTTTCCTGGAGCCGTCCCCGGCCAGGAACAGCACTGCCCCGACGAGCTCGTCGGGCTGGATCAGCCTGCGCACGATCTGACGGTCCTGGATGAAGTCGGTCGTCGTGGTGCTCCCGCTCATCGCCAGCGCCTTCGTGAGGATCGGCGTGTCGCAGAGCCCGGGCGCGATCGCGTTGACGCGGACGCCGCGGTCGGCCCATTCGAGCGCGAACGAGCGCGTCGTCTGGACGACGCCGCCCTTGCTGGCGAGGTACGCGCTCGAGTGCGGATAGGCGATGAGCCCCCCGATCGACGCGATGTTGATGATGCTGCCGGTACCGGCCGCGAGCATCTTGCGGCCGATCGCCTGGCTCATGAAGTACGTGCCCTTGAGGTTGAGCGCGAGGATCCGGTCGTACGCGTCCTCGGGGAACTCCTCGATCGGGCAGCGGTACGCGGCACCGGCGCTGTTCACCAGCACGTCCAGCCGTCCGTGGTTCGACTCCATCAGATCCGCGAAGACGTTCACCGCCTTCACGTCGGTGACGTCCACATACCAGTACTCGGCGGTGCCGCCGGCCTGCTCGATCGTGTCCACGACCTCGCCGGCGAGGTCGGCGCCGATGTCGGCGATCACGACGTGCGCACCGGCCTGCGCCAGGCCTTTCGCGAAGGCGGCGCCGAGGCCCGAGGCGCCGCCCGTGACGACGGCGACACGTCCCCTGAGCCCGAACAGTCCGAGGAGGAAGCCCGCCACGTCGGGGGTGGGGCTCGCGTCCGTCATCGCACCCTCGCGGGGGAGCCCTTCATGACCTCGTGGAGGGCATCCAGCACCCGCTCGAGACTCGGCAGGACTGCGCGCTCCAGCGAGGCGGCGTAGGGGATCGGGGTGTCCGCCGCCGTGACCCGTACGGGGGCGGCGCGCAGGCTGTCGTAGGCCACGTCGATCACCCGCGCGACGACCTCGCTGGCGAACCCGCCGGCGCGGGCCCCTTCGCTCACCACCACCAGCCGTCCGGTCTTGTGCACCGACTCAGCGATCGTGTCGATGTCCAGCGGCTTCAGGGTGCGCGGGTCGATGACCTCGACCTCGATCCCGTCACGGGCGACCTGACGCGCAGCCTGCAGCGAGAGGTGCACGCTCTGGGACATCGCGACGACGGTGACGTCGGTGCCGGGGCGCTTGATGTCGGCGACGCCGATCGGGATGAGATAGTCGTCCTCCGGGACCGGGCCGGGGCGCCCGTAGAGCAGGCGCTTCTCGAGCATCACGACCGGGTTGTCGTCGCGAATCGCGCTCTTCAGCAGCCCTTTCGCGTCGTAGGGCGTGGACGGCATGATCACGACGAGACCGGGGGCGTGAACGAACCACGCCTCCAGCGACTGCGAGTGCTGCGCCGCCATGCCAAAGCCGTTCGAGATCGGGCCACGGATCACCAGCGGCACCGAGACCTTGCCGCCCGACATGTACCGCCACTTCGCCGCGTGATTGACCAGCTGATCCATCGTCAAGGTGACGAAGTCGGAGATCTGCAACTCGACGACCGGCCGGCAGCCGACGAGCGCCGCGCCGACACCTGCGCCGGTGATCGCTGCCTCGGAGATCGGGGAGTCGATCACGCGGCGCGGCCCGAACCGCTCCTGGAGGCCCGCCGACACCTGGAACAGGCCACCGAGCGCGCCGACGTCCTCACCGATCATGAAGACGCCGGCATCGCGGGCCATCTCCTGGTGGAGCGCCTCGTTCAAGGCCTCGCTCATCGTGAGCTGCCTCACCGCCGGCTCCTGCTCTGGCGTCGCGCTCATGCCAGCGTCCCGTTGACGTTCCACGCGGCCGGCGCATACACGTCGGTGAAGGCCTCCGCCGTGTCCGGCGGCGGGGAGTCGAGAGCAAAGCGCACGGCAGCCTCGACCTCCGTGCGGGCCTGCGCCTCGATCTCGTCGAGCCGTTCCTGGGTGAACCCCTCGGCTTCACGCAGCGCGGTCGTGAAGCGGAGAATCGGATCCTTCGCCCGCCAGGGGCCGAGCAGCTCCTCGCTCCGGAGGTCGGTCTTGGTCGAGGCCGAGTGGGCGCCGATGCGGAACGACTTCGCCTCGATCAGCGTCGGCCCGTCACCGGCACGGGCCCGCGCGACCGCCTCGCCCGCCACGCGCTTCACCTCGCGCACGTCGTTGCCGTCGACGACAACGCCAGGGAACCCGTAGCCGATCGCGCGGTCGGCGATGTTCTCGACACTCGTCGAACACTCCACCGGCGTCGAGATCGCCCACTGGTTGTTCTCGCAGACGAAGACCACAGGCGCAGAGAGGACGGCGGCAAGGTTCGCCGCCTCATGAAAGATGCCCTGGTTGGATGCGCCGTCCCCGAAGAAGACGACGACCACGGAGTCCTTGCCCTGGAGCTGGAGCCCGTAGGCGGCGCCCACGCCGAGGGCAGCTGAGCCACAGACGATCGCGTCGGCGCCGAGCATGCCGTGCTCCATCGCCGTGATGTGCATCGAGCCGCCCTTGCCGCCGCAGTAGCCGGTCGCCCGGCCGAGCAGCTCGGCCATCATCCGGCTCATCTCGAGGCCCTTGCCGATGCAGTGGCCGTGCCCGCGGTGGGTGCTCGTGATGAAGTCGTGCGGCTCGAGGGCGGCGCAGACGCCAATGGCAATCGCCTCCATGCCGATGTACGGGTGCACGGAGCCGCGGACCAGCTTCTCGTCGAAGAGCTCGAGCGCCCGCTGCTCGAAGGCCCGGATACGACACATGCCCAGGAGCAGATCCTCGAGCTCACGCATCTTCTCGACGGCAACGACGGCGGTCACGCAGCCTCCTCGATCACGGCGAGTACGGCACCAACCGGAATCTCGTCGCCCTCGAAGGCGACGATCTCGGCGAGCGTGCCGCCGAGCGGCGACTCGATCTCGTAGTTCGCCTTGTCGGCCTCGACCTCGACGAGGGGGTCGCCGGCAACGACGGTGTCGCCCGCACGCTTCAGCCAGCGCAGAATGGTTGCGAACTCCATCTCCGCCGCGAGCGACTCGAGAACGACATCGGCTGCCATAGCTCGGGAACCTAGACTACTTGGGTAGTAGAGTCAAGGATCTGGAGCTAGGGGTATTCCGAAATCGAGCCTTGACGGCTGAGCCTCAAGGTTGTCGCCGACTCTCGGGAGCTCATCCGCGCGGCGGCTGGTGGAACGAAGCGGCGCGCCGGCCCCGCAGCTACGGCGCAGGCCGCACGGCCGTCGTTCGCGCGCGTGTCTCGTGAATGGTACGTGTGGATTGCCGCCGCGGTCAGACGGCGGCCGCCAACGCCGTTAGCAGCCCAGCGCAGCCCTCGCCGCGACGGCCTTCACACCCAGCGCGGCCAGCTCGGCGAGCGGCAGCCGCGGCCTGCGCCGAGCCCGCCGATCAGCGCTTCCACCAGGACGTTCGATTCGCCGCCCGAGCCGTTCGTGCTTGCTTCCCCGAGCGGGTTGTATCCCGTCACCTCGGCCGTGATGCCGGCCGGCAGCCCGGCTGCTGCGACCGCGCGCAGCTTCTCGGCGCCGCTCTTCACATCGAGCCGGTTCTGGCCGGGTGGATACACCTGCATGAACGTCGTGTGCCGGTCGCGCGACACGTACATCGCATCGCCGGTCGAGAAGACCGAGCTCGTGAGCGCGCCGGGGCTCGCCTTCGCCACCCGCGCCATCGCCGCACGCACCGCGGGGCTCTTGCCGACGTCGACGCTCGGCGAGTGGAAGACGACGACGCTGGGCGGCCGCACGCCGACGCCGAGCGCCCCGAGCGCCCGCTGGCTTCCCTCGTAGGCCGGCTTGCCCGGCACGGCGAGGCTCTGGTACCAGCGCGAGGAGAGCTTCCCGGCCGCGACGCCGCCGATCAGCGTGAGCACGATCCAGGCGATGATCACGGGCCAGCGGTAGCGGGTGGTGAAGTGGCCCAGGCGCGCCAGGCGACCTGCCGGGGTGGCACCCGTGACGCTGTTCGGTTGACTTTCCATGGTGAGTCCTCTCGAACGGCGACCGGATGGTGTGGCAGTACGGGTGTTCTCGTGGGTCACCAGACCAACGGCGGCGGCGATCGCCCGGAGACTGCGCGCGCGGGTCAATTTCTCCAATGCACCCTACCCTGACCGTCGGCCGGGCGACAAGGCGAAAGGCCCCGGATCGGGGCCTTTCCGATGGAGCCAAGCGGGATCGAACCGCTGACCTCCTGGGTGCGATCCAGGCGCTCTCCCAGCTGAGCTATGGCCCCGCGCGTCCGCAAGTGTAGCGCGACCGGCGCGGCCCCGGCCAGCTTTACCCGCCCGGCCGCGGCCGAGGTTGCG
>CANFDS010000109.1 GCA_947445525.1 Actinomycetota bacterium
AGCGAGGAGCTCTCCGAGCTGATCCTCGCCTACGCCCGCGGCGAGGTGCCGGACTATCAGCTGGCCGCGTTCCTGATGGCCGTGTACTTCCAGGGGCTGTCTGCGAGAGAGACGTTCGCACTGACCGACGCGATGGTGCGCAGCGGCGAGACGCTAGACCTGCACGCGGCGCTCGGGCGCAAGGCAGTGGACAAGCACGCGACGGGCGGGGTGGGGGACAAGACCTCGCTCGCCGTCGGCCCGATCGTCGCTGCCTGCGGGGTGCCATTCGGCAAGATGAGCGGCCGTGGCCTCGGGCACACGGGCGGGACGCTCGACAAGCTCGAGTCGATCCCCGGCTTTCGGGTCGAGCTCTCGACCGAGGACTTTCTCCGTCAGGTGCGCGAGACCGGCCTCGCGATCGTCGGGCAGACGGGCGACCTCGTCCCGGCCGACAAGAAGCTGTACGCGCTGCGCGACGTCACGGCGACGGTCGGCAACGTCTCGCTGATCGCCGCGTCGATCATGTCGAAGAAGATCGCCGCGGGCGCCGACGCGATCGTCCTCGACGTGAAGACCGGCGACGGCGCCTTCATGAAGAGCCTCGACGAGGCGCGCGCCCTCGCACGGGCCATGATCGAGCTGGGCGAGCACGCCGGGCGCGAGGTCGTCTGCCTGATCAGCGACATGGAGCAGCCGCTCGGCCGCGCGGTCGGCAACGCACTCGAGATCCGCGAGGCCGTCGCCACGCTGCGGGGCGAGGGGCCGGCCGACTTCACCGAGCTGGTGCTCGTCGCCTGCGCCAAGCTGCTCGCCCTCTCCGACCTCGGCGTGGACGAGGCGGAAGGACGCCGCCGCGCGGAGACAGCCGTCGCCGACGACTCGGCGCTCGCGGCGTACGAGACGTGGATCCGCGCCCAGGGCGGTGACCCCCGGCTGGAGGCGCTGCCCGTGGCGCCGGTCGTCGTGGACGTCGTGGCCCCGGCCGCGGGCTTCGTCACCCGGCTCGGCGCGATGGCCGTGGGCATGGCGGCCCTGCGCCTGGGTGCCGGGCGCGCGCGCAAGGAGGACAGCGTCGACCATGCTGTCGGCGTCGTCCTGGAGCGTAAGCGGGGCGACCGCGTGGAGGCCGGCGACGTGCTCGCCCACGTCCACGCCCGCGACGCAGCCGCGGCGCAGCAGGCCGCCGCCGAGGTGCTCGCGGCCTACTCCTTCGGGCCGGCGGCTCCCGCTGCCCGGCCGATCGTCCTCGACGTGCTGCAGTAGCGGCGCCGCCAGCGTGCCCGAGCTACCCGAGGTCGAGACCGTACGGCGCCAGCTCGAGCCGGCCCTGGTCGGCCGCAGCCTCGCCGAGGTCGAGATCCTCGACCACCGTCTCGTCCAGCCGCGCGACCGCGGCGAGGTGGCGGCGGAGCTGCTGGGGGAGCAGGTCGTCGCGGTCGGCCGGCGCGGCAAGTACCTGCTCGTCCGCTTCGCGAGCCGGCGCGCGCTCGTGGTGCACCTGCGCATGACCGGCGCCTTCCTCGTAGGGGCGGCTACCGCCGGCAGGTCCGGCGCGCCGGGGACGCCGGGCGAGCGAGCCGGCCTGGCCAGGCTCGCGGCGACCCCGCACCTCCGCGCGCTGCTCGTCCTCGACGACGGCGTCGAGGTCGCGTTCCGCGACGTGCGCCGCTTCGGCACCTGGACGCTGCTCGAGCCGGGGGAGCTGCGCCCGTACCTGGCCGCGCGGCTCGGTCCGGAGCCGCTGGGCGCGTTCTCGGCAGCCGATCTCGGTGCCAGGCTGGCCCGCCGCCAGGCGCCGATCAAGGCCGTCATCCTCGACCAGGCAACCGTCGCCGGGGTGGGCAACATCTACGCCGACGAGGCGCTCTGGCGGTCGCGCATCCATCCTCTGCGCCCGGCGGCCGGCCTCTCCGCGGTGGAGGTGCGCTCGCTGCACCGCGCGATTCGTGCCTCGCTCAACGCCGGCATCGCCCGCCAGGGAGCGACGCTGCGCGACTACCGGGCGCCGGACGGCTCGTCAGGCGGCATGCAGGACGAGTTCAAGGTGTACGGGCGTGACGGCGAGCCGTGCCCGCGCTGCGGGCGCGTGCTGGCGAAGAGCCGCGTCGCCGGGCGCGGCACGCACTTCTGCCCACGCTGCCAGCGGCCGCCGGCGGCCTGAATGGGCAGGCCCGCGGCGCGGCGTATTCGCAATTGTCGGGCCGGCCCGCTAGATTCGCTCCATGAAACTCCTGCCGAAGCGCCTCACCGCGTGGCGGCGCCGCGGCAAGGCCAGCGTCGCCAACGATCTCGCGTTCCTCACACCGGAGGAGCGGAAGCAGCTCGGAACGGCCAAGGGCGCCCGCAAGCCGGCGGCCAAGGGCGGCCGCTTCAGCCGGTCGCGCTAGGCGCTACGCGGCGAGCAGCCGGTCGAGCTCGCCGGCCTTGTCGAGCCGGCGCAGTTCGTCGTACCCGCCGATCGGCGTCTCGCCGATCACGATCTGAGGCACCGTCCAGCCGCCCGTGAGGGCCTGGATCTTCTCGCGGAAGTCCGGGTCGCCGGCGAGGTTGATCTCCTCGAACGCGAGTCCCTTCTGCTCGAGGAACGCCTTCGCGCGGATGCAGTAGGGGCACCAGTCGGTCGTGTACATCGTGATCTGCATACCTCTTCAAACGCCATGCGGAGCGCGGTATTCCCGGGCGGTCGGCAGCGCAACCCACCCGGCGAGCCCGGTGGCCCGGCCGCCGACCGCGGCCGCCCCTCGTACACTCCGGGCATGGCCACGCGCAGCTTCCGCACCGAGGCCGTCGTGCTCCGCTCGCTCCGCCTCGGCGAGGCCGATCGCATCCTGCACGTAGCCTCGCTCGAGCACGGACGGCTCGGCGCCGTGGCGAAGGGCGTCCGCAAGACGAAGTCGAAGTTCGGTGCGCGGCTGGAGCCGCTGTCGCACGTCGAGCTCGAGCTGCATCGGGGCCGCGGCGACCTGCACACGGTGACCGGCGTCGAGCTGCTGCACTCTCACCACCGCTCCCGCGAGGACGGCTACCGGCTCGACGTCGGGCTCGTGGCGGCCGAGGCGATGCTGCGCCTCTTCCCCGAGGAGGAGGATCCGCACCCGAAGGCGTTCCAGGCGCTCACGCGCTTTCTCGACCTGCTCGACGACCTGCCGCGCCCGGTCGACGCCGACGGGACGCTGATCGCCGGCGCCCGGCCCGCGCTCGAGCCGCTCGTGCTCTCGCTGCAGCTCAAGCTGCTGTGGGTGGCCGGGTACCTGCCGCACCTCGGCAGCTGCGCCGAGTGCGGGGCCGCCGGGCCGCTGCACGGCTTCTCGACACGGGCGGGCGGCGCGGTGTGCCAGCGGCATGCCGAGGGCGCGCTGACGCTCTCGCCCGACGGTCTGGCGGGCATGGACGGGCTGCTGCGGCGGCCGCTCGCGGAGGCGCACGGCGTTGGGCTGACCGCGCGTGGCGCGCGCGACTGCCTCGCTGTGGTCACCGCGTCGTACGAGTTCAACGGCGGCTTCCGCCTGCGCACCGTCGCCTCGGCATGACGCGACTCGGCCGCGACGCCCGCTCCGGCCCCGGTCGCGCCGGCCCGGCCCGTCCGCGGCGCCTCGTCCCGCTCACCGGCGGCTACGAGCTCGACGACGACCCGGCCCGCATCGACGTCGAGGTGGTCTTCACCTACCTGCACCACGAGAGCTACTGGGCGCAGGGCCGCCCGCGCGAGACGATGGAGGCGCTCATCGCCGGGGCGCAGCGGGTGATCGGCCTCTACGCGCCCGACGGCACCCTCGCGGGCTTCAGCCGCACCGTCACCGACGGGTACCTCATGGCGTACCTCGCCGACGTCTTCGTGCTCCCCGGCCATCGTGGGCGCGGCCTCGGCGTCGAGCTCGTGCGCGAGACCGTCGAGCGTGGCCCCTTCGCCCATGTGCGGTGGCTGCTGAACACGGCCGACGCGCACGAGCTGTACGCGAAGTTCGGCTTCGACCCGCCCGACGAGAAGCTGATGGAGCGGCCGCCGCGGCCCGACCTGCGCTCTCCGTCCTGATCTGCGCGACTTGGCCTGACCCGCACGGCTGCCGCCCGACTACGATTGGCCGTCCGTGGCCGCCACGCTCAACTTCCAGCAGATGATCGCCTGCCTCCAGGAGTACTGGGCCGAGCGCGGCTGCGTCGTCATGCAGCCGTACCACACCGAGGTCGGCGCGGGCACCTTCAATCCGGCGACGGCGCTGCGCTGCCTCGGGCCGCGGCCCTGGCGCGCCGCCTACGTCGAGCCGTCGATCCGCCCCTCCGACGGCCGCTACGGCGAGAACCCCTTCCGCTTCCAGCACTACTTCCAGTACCAGGTGATCCTCAAGCCGGCCCCCGACGACGTCGTCGACCTCTACTTCGGCTCGCTCGAGGCGATCGGCATCGACCTCGCCCGGCACGACATCCGCCTCGTCGAGGACGACTGGGAGGGCCCGACGCTGGGCGCCTGGGGCCTCGGCTGGGAGGTCTGGATCGACGGCATGGAGGCGACGCAGTTCACGTACTTCCAGCAGTTCGGCGGCCTCGACCTCGACCTCATCCCGGCCGAGCTGACGTACGGGCTCGAGCGCCTGGCGATGTTCCTCCAGGGCAAGCGCACGGCGTTCGAGATCGAGTGGGCGCCCGGCGTGACGTGGGGCGACGTCTACCAGGAGAACGAGCGCCAGTGGTCGGCGTACAACTTCGAGGAGGCGCCGGTGGCGACGCTGATGCGCCGCTTCGAGGAGCACGAGCAGGAGTGCGCGCACCTCGTCGAGCGCCGGCTGCCGCTGCCCGCCTACGACCAGGTGCTGAAGTGCTCGCACTCGTTCAACCTGCTCGACGCGCGCGGGGCGATCTCGGTCACCGAGCGCGCCGCCTACATCGGCCGCGTGCGCAACCTCGCCCGCGAGGTCTGCAAGCTCTACGTCGAGCTGGAGCGCGAGTCGCTCGGCCTGGAGCCCGGCCAGGAGCCGCTCGATGCCTGACCTGCTGCTCGAGATCGGCGTCGAGGAGCTGCCCGCTTCGGCCTGCCGCGAGGCGCTCGCCCAGCTCCCGGAGCTGTGCCGCAAGCACGTCGGCGTCGCCGCGACCCGGGTGTATGTCGGCCCGCGCCGGCTCGCCCTGATCGTCGAGAGCCTGCCCGGGCGCACCGCCGACTCCTGGGTCAAGGGCCCGCCCGCCACGATGAACGAGCAGGCGATCGCGGGCTTCGCCCGCAAGCACGGCACGACGCCGGCCGCCCTGGTCGAGCGCGACGGCTGCCTCGGCGTCGACGTCGCCGGCCGGCCGATGGCCGAGGTGCTCCCCGACCTGCTCGCCGAGATCGTGCGCGGCCTCGCCTTCGGCAAGTCGATGACCTGGCGCGCGGGCGGGATGCGCTTCTCGCGGCCTCTGCGCTGGCTGGTCGCCAAGCTCGACTCCGAGACGATCGAGTTCGAGGTGGACGGTGTCCGCTCGGGCGCGCTCACCTACGGGCATCGCTTCACGCACCACCAGCTCGAGATCTTCGACACCGGCGCCTACCTCGGCTACCTGCGCAACGCCGCGGTTGAGCCCGACCAGGACGAGCGCCGGCGGCTGATCGTCGAGCAGCTCGACCGGGTGGGGGAGTGGAGCGACGGCCTCGGCAAGCTCGAGGAGGTGATCCACCTGGTCGAGA
>CANFDS010000110.1 GCA_947445525.1 Actinomycetota bacterium
CCCCGAGAACTTCGCCTTCAACACCGACACGGGCCTCTACCGCCGGCTCGTCTCCTCGTTCCTCTCGCCGCTCGCCAGCGCGTACATGCTCGCCGTGGCGCTGCTCGTCGCCGCGACGCCGGGCCCGGCCTGGCGGCGCCCGCGCGTGCTCGTGCCGCTGGCCGTGATCGCCGGGGCAGGGCTCCTGTTCACCCTCTCGCGCGCGGCGATGCTGGGAGTCGCGGTCGGCCTCGTCGCTCTGGCGGTGGCCCGGCGGCGGCCGTGGCCCGTGCTCGGCGCGGTGGCTGTCGTCGCCGTGGGCTACGTCTTCGTCGGGCAGTTCCACCAGATCGCGCCGCGCACCTACTTCTTCCCCGCCGACCTCGCCTGGCAGGAGCAGAACGCGAAGATCAAGGGCGCCCTGCCCGAGGGCACTGCCACCAGCCTGTCGGAGCCCTCGCTGCAGAGCCACTGGCAGGCGCTGCGCGACGGGCTCGAGGCGGTCGGCCGTCACCCGCAGGGCTACGGGCTCGGCAACGCCGGCTCGAATGCGGTGCGCTTCGACGTGCCCGTCCGCGCGGGCGAGTCGACCTACACCGAGATCGGTGTCGAGACCGGCCTCGCGGGCATGCTTGCCTTCATCGCCTGGAGCGTCGCACTGCTCGGGGCGCTCGTGGCTGCAGCTCGGCGTGCGACGGAGGAGGCCGGCCGCTGGCTCACGGCGGCCGCTGCCGCGGCCTTCGCCGCCGTGCTCGCGATTGCCATCCAGACCGACGCGATCGGCGTGCCGTGGCTGGCAGTTGTGCTGTGGTGGCTCGCCGGCTCCGCGCTCGCGAGCCGGCCGGCCCGCCCCTCTGTGCCGACTTCGTAACACCTGCCGGCCGCGCCGGGCGATGCGTCGGATGGGCCGCTATCGTTGCCTGTATGGACAACAGAAAGCGAAGCAGGGCGTTCGCTGTACTTGCCGTGCTGGCTCTGGCGGTGGGTGCCCTGCTGCTGCTCCAGTGGGGCGGCGGTGGCCGGGCGGGCACCAGCTGGCTGCTCCCCAGCGCGACGCTGACGCCCGGAGTCACGAACCCGGACGTCACCCAGGCCACGATCCACTCGACAATTTGCATCACCGGCTGGACGAAGACAATCCGGCCGCCGGTCGACTACACGAACCGGCTCAAGCGCGAGCAGATGGCTGCCTGGCAGCTTCCCGGCACGCCGGCCGACTACCAGGAGGACCATCTCATCAGCCTCGGGATCGGCGGCCATCCGACCGACCCGCGCAACCTCTGGCCCGAACCCCGTCCGCACGCCGAGAAGGTTGACGTAGTCGAGCGAGACCTGCGCCTCCGGGTGTGCGCCGGCAAGCTCACGCTGGTGGCCGCACAGCAGCTAGAGGTGGAGTTGAAGCACGAGAGCGGCTGACGCCGCGGCCGTCTACCGGTAGCGGTAGACGATGCGGCCGCGCGTCAGGTCGTATGGCGACAGCTCGACTTTGATCCGATCGCCCGGCAGGATCCGGATGCGGAAGCGCCGCATCTTGCCCGCGGTGTACCCGATGGTCTCATGGCCGTTGTCGAGTGCGATCCGGAACTTCCCGTTCCCGAGAGCCTCCGCGACTTCGCCCTCGAACTCGACTTTCTCTTCTTTCTCGGCCACAGGCCCCTCCCACGTCACGAACGAACGGACGTGCGCAGATGCGCCGACCGCGACACGTTCTCGTCTCTCAGGAGAGCAGGGTAGCAGGGCTATCCCGACGGCTCTGCTACTGTTTCTGCTACGGACGGCAGAGGGCCGCCCCGTGAGATTGAGCTTCTCGGTTCTCCTTCGGGTTTTCTGAGTCGGCAATCTCGACACCCGAAGTTGAAGAGTTGAGAGGAACTATGTCTGATTTGACATTCGCCGCGCTCGGCGTGAGCGACCCGGTCGTCCAGGCGCTGGCGGCGCGCGACATCCATGGCCCCTTCCAGATCCAGGAGCTCGTGCTGCCGGAGGCCCTCCAGGGTGCCGACGTGCTCGCGAAGTCGCCGACCGGATCGGGCAAGACGCTCGCGTTCGGCATCCCGCTCGTCGAGCGGATCGATCGCAACGGCGGCGCGCCCGCAGCGCTCGTGCTTGTGCCGACCCGCGAGCTTGCGCAGCAGGTCAGCGAGGAGATCGACTCGATCGCTCGCGCCAAGGGTCTGCACATCGCTGCCGTCTACGGTGGCGGCCCCGTCGTGCCGCAGGCGAAGAAGGTCAAGGGCTGCCAGATCCTGATCGCCACCCCCGGCCGGCTGCAGGATCTGTGCGACCGCCGGCTCGTGTCGCTCGACCACGTCAAGGTGCTCGTCCTCGACGAGGCCGACCGTATGCTCGACATGGGCTTCAAGCCGCAGGTCGAGAAGATCATGCGGCTGATCTCGCGGGATCGCCAGACGATGCTGTTCTCGGCGACGCTCGACGGCGAGGTCGGCGAGCTGGCCCGCGAGTACACCCAGCATCCCGCCTACGTCGAGGCCGAGCTGCCGCGCGACCTGGAGCAGGGCGAGGTCGGGCACAAGTTCGTCGCCGTCACCGCCGAGGACAAGATCGACCGCCTGGTCGAGGAGCTGGCCGCCGTCGGCGACACCGGCTTGGCGCTCGTCTTCGTGCGCACCAAGCGCGGTGCCGACCGCCTCGCGACGAAGCTGGCCCGCCAGGGCGTCGGCGCCGCGGCACTGCACGGCGACATGTCGCAGAATGCCCGCGAGCGGGCGCTCGACCGCTTCCGCAACCGCACCGTGCGCATCCTCGTCGCCACCGACGTCGCCGCGCGCGGCCTCGACATCGCCGACGTCACCCACGTCATCAATTTCGATCCGCCCGAGGACGACAAGGGCTACGTCCACCGGATCGGCCGCACCGGCCGGGCCGGCAAGGACGGCAGCGGCATCACGCTGGTGCTCCCCGAGCAGCAGGCGGAGGTCAGCCGCGTCGCGGCGCGCCTCGGCCACCGCGAGTCGTTCGAGCAGGAGGGCGGCATGGTCGTCGCCAAGGCGAAGGTGCTCTACACCAGCCGCCGCGGGCGTCGCTCGCGCTGGTAGCAGGCGTGGGCAGGCCCGAGCCCGCTCGTAACCGTCGGCCGGTGCCGTTCGGCGCCGGGCCGTCATGTGCTGAAGGCTACGCCCGCCGCCGCTCCGCTGGAGGACGCTCCAGTCCCGCAACCGCCGCCCCTCCGGGTCGGCCGACCGGCCGACCTATAGAATCGCGGCAGCCATGACCAAGACCGTCGAACAACTCGATCGCGTCATCATCCGTTTCGCCGGCGACTCCGGTGACGGCATGCAGCTCACCGGCGACCGCTTCACCAGCGAGACCGCCCTCTTCGGCAACGACATCTCGACGCTCCCCGACTTCCCGGCCGAGATCCGCGCACCCGCGGGCTCGCTGCCTGGCGTCTCCGGCTTCCAGGTGCACTTCGCCGATCACGACATCCTCACGCCAGGGGACTACCCCGACGTGCTCGTCGCGATGAACCCGGCAGCGCTCAAGACCAACCTCCACGACCTGCCGAAAGGCCGCACGCTGATCGTCAACACCGACGCCTTCGTGCAGCGCAACCTCGACAAGGCCGGCTACGCCACGAATCCGCTCGAGGACGGCTCGCTCGCTGACTTCCAGGTTCATGCGGTGCCGATCACGACGATGTCGATCGAGGCGGTCAAGGGCATCGAGGGTGTGACGCCGCGCGAGGCCGAGCGCGCGAAGAACATGTTCGCGCTGGGCCTGATGTGCTGGCTGTACGGCCGTCCGGTGCAGAGCACGCTCGACTACATCGACGAGAAGTTCTCGAAGCGCCCCGAGATCGCCGCCGC
Organism: Actinomycetota bacterium; assembly: GCA_947445525.1. Classification (GTDB taxonomy): domain Bacteria; phylum Actinomycetota; class Thermoleophilia; order Gaiellales; family Gaiellaceae; genus CANFDS01. The sequence continues at coordinate 3,807 of CANFDS010000110.1, forward strand.
CAACATCGCCGCCTTCAAGGTCGGCTATGCCTTCGGCGAGACGAGCGAGTCGTTCGCGGTCAGCTACGAGGTCAAGCCGGCCAAGCTCCGGCCGGGCAAGTACCGCCAGATCAACGGCAACTCGGCGATCGCCCACGGCCTGCTCGCCGCCAGCCTCAAGAGTGGCCTCGACCTCTTCCTCGGCGCTTATCCGATCACGCCCGCCTCGGGCATCCTCGAGGAGCTTGCCGGCTTCAAGCACTTCGGCGTGCGCACGTTCCAGGCCGAGGACGAGATCGCGGCCGTCGGCGCGGCGCTCGGCGCCTCCTTCGGCGGCGCCCTCGGCGTGACCGCCTCGGCCGGCCCCGGCATCGTGCTCAAGCAGGAGACCATCGGCCTCGCCGTCCAGCTCGAGCTGCCGCTGGTCATTCTCAACATCCAGCGTGCCGGCCCGTCCACGGGCATGCCGACCAAGCCCGAGCAGACCGACCTCTTCAACGTGTTGTACGGCCGCAACGGCGAGTCGCCGATCCCCGTGCTCGCCGCGTCCACACCCGGCCAGTGCTTCTACGCTGCCATCGAGGCTGCGCGCATCGCGCTCACCTACCGCACGCCGGTCTTCCTCCTCTCGGACGCGTATCTCGCCAACGGCGCCGAGCCCTGGCTGATCCCGAGCATGGCGGACATCCCCGAGATCCCGGTTGAGTTCACCACGCAGCCGAACCGCGACGACGGCTCGTTCTGGCCGTACCTTCGCGACGAGGTCACGCTCGCCCGGCCGTGGGCGATCCCCGGCACACCCGGCCTCGAGCACCGCATCGGCGGCATCGAGAAGGCGAACGGCACCGGCAATATCTCGTACGACCCCGACAACCACGACCTGATGACGCGCCTGCGCGCGCAGAAGGTCGCCGGCATCGCGGCCGGCATTCCGGAGCTCGAGGTCGATCGCTGCGAGGGCGCACGCACCCTCGTGCTCGGCTGGGGCTCGACCTACGGGCCGATCGGTGCCGCCCTCAAACAGGTGCGCGCGGACGGGCTCGCCGTCGACCAGGCGCATCTCCACTACCTCAATCCGTTTCCGCGCAACCTCGGTGAGGTGCTGAAGCGCTACGACAAGGTGCTGGTGCCCGAGATGAACCTCGGGCAGCTGCTCCAGCTCGTCCGCTCCGAGTTCCTCGTCGACGCAGTCGGGTACAACCGCGTGCGCGGCGTGCCGTTCAAGGCATCCGAGCTCGCCGACGCCATCACGGCACTGGTGAACGCATGAGCGAGAACGGCAACGGCGGGGGCGGCCTGCTCCAGCTCACCGCGAAGGACTTCAAGTCCGACCAGGAAGTCCGCTGGTGCCCGGGCTGCGGCGACTACGCGATTCTCGCCGCCGTGCAGAGCTTCATGCCCGAGCTCGGCATCCCGCGGGAGAACATCGTGTTCGTCAGCGGCATCGGCTGCGCGGCGCGCTTCCCGTACTACATGCAGACGTACGGCATGCACTCGATCCACGGGCGCGCGCCTGCGATCGCGACCGGCCTCTCCACCTCGCGCCCCGACCTCTCGGTGTGGGTCGTCTCGGGCGACGGCGATGCGATGTCGATCGGCGGCAACCACCTGATCCACGCGCTGCGCCGCAACGTCAACCTGAAGATCCTGCTGTTCAACAACGAGATCTACGGGCTCACGAAAGGCCAGTACTCGCCGACGAGCCCGGTCGGGAAGGTCGGGAAGTCGACGCCGATGGGGTCGATCGACCGGCCGTTCCTGCCCCTGTCGCTTGCGCTTGGCGC
>CANFDS010000111.1 GCA_947445525.1 Actinomycetota bacterium
AACCGCGTCACGAAGACGCTCTTCGAGAAGTACCGTCGCCCCCAGGACTACCTCGCGGTGCCGGTCGAGGAGCTGGAGCAGGACATCTTCCAGACCGGCTTCTTCCGGCAGAAGACGAGGTCGTTGCGCGGCACGATGACGCTGTTGCTCGCCGACTTCGGTGGCGAGGTGCCGGGAACGATGGAGGAGCTGCTGCGGCTGCCCGGCGTCGCCCGCAAGACGGCGAACGTCGTGATGGCCGAGCGGGGCAGCCCGCAGGGCATCGTCGTCGACACGCACGTGCGGCGGCTGTCGCAGCGGCTCGGCTTCACCAAGGAGGACGATCCGGTGAAGATCGAGCGCGACCTCGTGAAGCTCGTGCCGCGCGAGCGCTGGGCCGTGTTCCCGCACCTGCTGATCTGGCACGGCCGCCGCGTGTGCGACGCGCGCAAGCCGGCGTGCGAGCGCTGCGTGATCGCCGACCTCTGCCCGGCGAGCCGCGTGGAGGTGGCGTCGTGGGCGCCCGAGCCGGCGGTGCCCCGATGAGTGCTATTAGTGCTATCAAGCAGGCGCTCGAGGACGGCTTTACCCGCGGCGACGAGGCGAGCCTGGTCGCGTTCTACGACGCGCTGCTGGCGGGCGAGCTGCTCGTGGTCGAGGGCGGGGGAGAGGTGGCCTTCGCGGTGGCGCTCGGCGGGGCGCTCGACGGCGGCGGCACTGCCGAAGGCCCGGCGCTCCTGCTGGCCGGGTTGCGCGGGCCGGAGGGCGAGGCCGAGGGCGTCGCCTTTACGGGTGACGAGGAGCTGGACGCGTTGGCCGGGTGGGGCGGCGAGCGGCGCCCGGTTCCGGTGGTCGAGCTCGCCGGGGCGCTACTCGACGCAGGTGTCCATGTGCTGGCGCTGAACCCGGCGGGGCCGGTCGGGCGGCGCGTCGACGTCGTCGAGCTGCGGCAGCTCGCTACGGGTTGCCGGCCCCGCAGCGGCCGCGCGTCGTTCGGCTTCGATCCGCGCAGCGGCGTCGCCGTCGCGGCTCCGGCGGCCGAGCTCACGCCCGCGCTCGCGGCCGCTCTGCAGGCGGTCTGCGCCAACACGGCCGATATCGCAGCCGCCTATCTCGTCGAGCTGCTGCAGCCGCGTCGCTCCGCCGCAATCGAGCTCGCCGTCGCGCTGGAGATCGACGACCCGGCCGACGCCGCGCGACGTGAGGCAGTGCTGGAGCTCGTGGGCGCGGTCGTCACCCGGGTTCCCGAGGCGGACCTCGACGGGATCGGCTTCCTCTGGCTCGACGGGCGGCTCGACGGCCTGGTGCGGGCGCGCGTAGCACCTGCGTATCGTCGCGTCGGCTCGTCGTAGCGGGACGCCCGCGGTCTCGTGCCCCGCCCTCAGCGCCCTCGACCGACCGGAGGCAGGGGCGTCGGCGGAGTCCGGGGTTCGTGTCCGCTCTCGTCCACCATATGTGTCAGGTACGAACCCCCGGCCTTTGAAGAAGAGCCGGGGGTTTCGTCGTTCTGGGGCCCTTCTGCGGGCGCGTGCGGCCCTGTGGCGGGCGTTTCGCCGGCCTCGGGGTCGTCGGCCAGGATCCGGTTGATCGCCGCGAGCTGGGCGAATGGCGGGTTCAGCTGGCCGGTGGTGATCTCTTCGCTGTCGACTTCGACGTACTCGAAGAACGCCTGGTTGAGGAGGCGTCGTTCGGTCGTGTCGGCCTGGAGGTAGGCGGTCTGGATGTTGTCGGTGAGCTGGAGCGCGAGGTCGAGAGTGCTGGCGACGGTCTCCTGGTTGACCTTGTGGCGGTTGAGGAGGTGCTCGGCGGCGGCGCGTTCACGACGGACGCGGGCCTGTTCCTCCGCGAAGATGTGCTCGCTGATCTTGTCGGCGTAATGCGCCGTCAGGAGCTTGCGCTCCTCGTTGTCAAGCCGGGTCACCTCCGCTTGCGCGCGTGCGGTCTCTTTGGCGGCGATCTTGGCGACGCGGTCAATGTGGGCTGCGACGGCGTTGCGGATCCGGTGGCGTTGCAGATCGTCGAGCTGGATCGTTGCGTAGTGGCGCTCGACTCGCTGCTCGGCTACTTCTATCTGACGGTGCTGCCCGGGTGGCTCGGCCTCGACACGCAGGGCTTCGAGGTGTCGATCTGGGCGGTCGCGCGCACGGTGCTGATCTTCCTCGGCATCCCGCTGGTCGCCGGGTACATGACGCGGCAGCTCGGCATCCGCCGGCGCGGCCGCGAGTGGTTCGAGCAGCGCTTTCTGCCGCGTATCGCGCCGGTCACGCTGTACGGGCTGCTGTTCACGATCCTCCTGCTGTTCGCCCTGCAGGGCGACGCGATCTGCGCGAAGCCGGAGGATGTGGCCCGCATCGCGGTGCCGCTGCTCGCCTACTTCCTGCTGATGTTCGCGGTCTCGTTCACGATCGGGCGGGCGAGCGGCCTGGCGTACGACCGCACCACGGCGCTCGCTTTTACGGCGTCGAGCAACAACTTCGAGCTGGCGATCGCCGTCGCGGTCGGCGTGCTCGGCGCGACGTCGGGCGAGGCGCTGGCCGGCGTGGTCGGGCCGCTGATCGAGGTGCCGGTGCTGGTCGCGCTGGTCTACGTCGCGATCTGGCTGCGTCGGCGGCTGCGCTGGCCTGCCGCGGCCCCGGAGGCCGTCGCCGGGGCTCAGCCGGGCAGCTGAGCGGGCGCGCCGGGCGCCGCCATGCCGGGTGTCGCCGTGCCGGGCCCGGGCAGCAGCCGCGAGACCGCACCGGCGGCCAGCACGAACGCGACCGACGCCCACAGGCAGGCCGTGAGCCCCTGCCACTGGTACAGCGCGCCCGAGAGCACTGTCCCGGCCAGGCGGCCGCCGGCGTTCGCCATGTAGTAGAAGCCGACGTTCATCGCCACCTTCCGGTCGTCCGCATAGGCGAGGATCAGAAACGAGTGGACGGCCGAGTTGAGCGCGAAGACGACGCCGAACGCGAGCAGGCCGACGACGACCACGACCGTCGGGCTGACGTGCGCCTCGAGCGCGATCGCGATGCCGGCCGGCGCGGCGGCGAGGACGAACGCGAGGCGCGTGGCGGTGCCGCCGTCGGGGTGCCGCTCCGCACCGCCGGCGCGGCGGCGGCGGGTGAGCCTCGGCGCGCTGGCCTGGACGATGCCGTAGCCGATCACCCAGATCGCGAGGAAGCCGCCGGCCTCCCAGAAGCTCCAGCCGCGCTCGCTGCGCAGGTACACCGGCAGGCCCACGACGAACCAGACGTCGCGTGACGCGAACAGCATCACGCGCGCGGCCGCGAGGACGTTGACGGCGCGGCTGTTGGAGAACAGCTGCCTGAACTTCGCCGTACCGTCGCTGCGGCCGAGCGTGCCGCGCATCAGCACCGTCGTGACCACGAGCGCCGTCGCCACCAGGCCGAGCAGGACGAGCAGGGCGGGCCGGAAGCCGATGGCTGTGAGCAGGACGCCGCCGAGGAAGAAGCCGACGCCCTTGAGCGCGTTCTTCGACCCGGTGAGGACTGCCACCCAGCGGAAGAGCGTCGCGCCGGAGCCGTCGGGGACGACGAGCTTGACGGCGCTCTTCGAGGACATCTTGGTCAGGTCCTTGGCAATCCCCGACAGCGCCTGCGCCGCCATCACGAACGGGACGACGAGCCAGGAGCGCGGAACGGCAGCCAGCAGCCCCAGCGCGACGACCTGCGTCGAGAGGCCCGCGACCAGCGTCGACTTCAGCCCGAAGCGCGCCGCGAGCCAGCCGCCTACGAGGTTCGTGACGATCCCGAAGACCTCGTAGAAGAGAAACAGCGAGGCGACCGCGAACGGCGAGAAGCCCTTCTCGTAGAAATAGAAGAGGACGATGATGCGGCTCGCGCCGTCGGCGATCGTGTCGGCCCAGTAGGCGCCGGTGACGAGCGCGTAGTTGCGCAGGTCGCCCCTCACCGCAGGCTCGCGCCGACCTTGCGTGCCAGCTCGACCAGCCGGTTCGCGTAGCCCCACTCGTTGTCGTACCAGGCGAGGATCTTCACCTGCGTACCGTTGATCACCATCGTCGAGGGCGCGTCCACGATCGCCGAGCGTGGGTCGTCCTTGAAGTCGACCGAGACCAGCGGCCGCTGCTCGTAGCCGAGGATGCCGGCGAGCGGTGCCGTCGCCGCCGCTGCCGCGAGCAGCCCGTTCACCTCCTCTACCGTCGTCGGCCGCGCGACCTCAAAGACGCAGTCGGTGAGCGAGGCGTTGAGCAGCGGCACGCGCACGGCGAGCCCGTTCAGCTTGCCCTGCAGCTCGGGGAAGATCAGCCCGATCGCAGTCGCCGAGCCGGTCGTCGTCGGGATCAGCGAGATCCCCGCAGCGCGGGCGCGACGCAGGTCCTTGTGAGGAGCGTCGACGATGGTCTGGGTGTTGGTGAGGTCGTGCAGCGTCGTGATCGAGCCGTGCCGGATGCCGATGCCCTCGTGGATCACCTTCACGACGGGGGCGAGGCAGTTGGTCGTGCAGGAGGCGGCCGTGACGATGTCGTGCAGGGCCGGGTCGTAGCGGTCGTCGTTCACGCCCAGCACGATGTTCAGCACGCCCTCCTTGACGGGGGCGGCGACGATCACCTTGCGGACGCCCTGCTCGAAGTAGCCGGCCAGCGACTCGCGCGTGCGGAACCTGCCGGTGCACTCCAGCACGACCTCGACGCCGAGCTCGCCCCACGGCACGTCGCCCGGGTCGGCGGCCTCGCTGAACGAGACGGCGGTGCCGTCGATCACGAGCGACGCGCCGGCGCCGCTGATGTCGTGCGGCCAGCGCCCGTGCACGCTGTCGAACTCCAGCAGGTGCGCCGCCGTCGCGGAGCCGCCCTTCAGCTCGTTGACGTGCGCGAAGGCCAGCTCCGGCCAGCCCCAGGCGGCCCGCAGCGCGAGGCGCCCCATCCGGCCGAACCCGTTGATCCCGACCCTCGTCGCCGTCATCCACGCCTCCCTGTGTCGCTCGCCGGCCGGCCTCTCCGCCTGGCCGGCGCTGCCCTGCGTTCCCTCTGCGGGATGATAGGGCTGTATCGATGGCTGTCGATCAGCGGGCGGCGTCGCTGCGGCAACAGGGCCGTTACAGGGTGGTGAGCCCCGCGGGCCCGGCGTCGGGGCGCGGCTGCCGCCTCACACGGCGCCTGCCGCACTGGGCCGGATGGCACGGGCACCCAGGGAGGCTCCGGACTGCGCGCCACTGCTCGCGAGCGCCCTTGGCGCAGATGAGGCCGAGCAGCTGTCCGCGGCGCTCAAGGCGATCGCCGACTCCGCCTGCCTGCGCCTGCTCAGCCTGATCCGTGCGCAGCCAGCGGGCGAGGCCTGCGTCTGCCATCTCGTCGAGCCGCTCGGCCTTAGAACTCATTTCAGAATGAGCGCCGTCCACGGCTCGCTCGGATCGTCCTTCGGCCTAGAGTCCGGCCGCTGCGCGTCCGACCTGTGGGCCTGCGGCGACCTGAAGCCCG
>CANFDS010000112.1 GCA_947445525.1 Actinomycetota bacterium
ATCGACAGGGCGAACCGCCGCGCCCACGACGACGTGCTCGCCCTGGCCAGCGATCCTGCGTTGCGCGAGTGGGCCCTGCGCATGCTGTTCGTCTCGCGCTGCCTGGAGCGCATCGGCGACCACGCCGTCGACATCGGCGAGCAGACCGTGTACCTCATCTCGGGCGAGTTCCGCGAGTTCACCGACGCGTCGCGCTGAGCGGCGCGGCGTGGCCGAGCTGATCCTCGCCCGCCACGGCGAGAGCGAGGCGAGCGCTCTCGGCGTGATGAACGGGAAGGCGGCTGCGGGCATCACACTGACCGCGGCAGGGCGCGAGCAGGCCCGGCTGCTGGGCGAAGGGCTGCGCGCCACCCGGATCGACCTCTGTGTCGTGACCGGGCTCCCGCGCACGCAGGAGACCGCCGCGATAGCGCTGGCGGCGTGGGCCGGCAGCGACGTCCCCGTGCTCGTCCTGCCCGCCCTCGACGAGGTGCGCTTCGGCGCCTGGGAGGGCCGCCCGCTTGACGAGTACCGCACCTGGGCCCTCACCGCCGGCCCTGCCGAGCCCTGCCCGGGCGGCGGCGAGAGCCGGGCCGGGATCGCCGCGCGGCTCGCCGCCGGGTTCGCGGCGCTGGCCGCGCGCCCCGAGACGACGGTGCTCTGCATCGGGCACTCGCTGCCGCTGCGTTACCTACTGGACGCGGCGGCGGGACTCGTGCCCGCAGCGCGGGCGGAGCGACTGCCCTACGCCAAGCCGTTCCGGCTGAGCACCGACGCGGTCGCCGGCGGCGCAGCACTGCTCGCCGCCTGGGCCGCCGAGCCCGCCTGGCGGCCTGCCGGTCCTGGCCCGCAGCTGCCCTGAGGGCGGGTGGCGCGCCCGTCGCTCCCCTACGGCACGATCAGCGCGAGCAGCGCCTTCTGCGCGTGCAGCCGATTCTCCGCCTGATCCCACGCGGCCGAGCGCTCGCCATACAGCACCTCGGCGGTGATCTCCTCGCCGTCGTGCGCCGGTAGGCAGTGCAGCACGATGCCGCGGGAGCTCATCAGCGAGACGAGCGAAGCGTCGATCGTCCAGCCGGCGAAGTCGCGCAGGCGCCGGGCGCTCTCCTCCTCCTGGCCCATGCTCGTCCAGACGTCGGTGTAGAGGACGTCGGCGCCGCGGGCGGCCTCGCGCGGGTCGCCGACGAGGTCGACCACGCCACCGCTCCCCGCGGCGATCTCGCGGGCGCGTGTCACCGCCTTCGCGGGCGGCTCGTAGCCGGCGGGCGTCGCCGCGCAGAACGAGGCGCCCACCTTCGCGCACGCGATCATCAGCGAGACGCACACGTTGTTGCCGTCCCCCACGTAGACGACCCGCACGCCGGCCAGCTCGCCCAGCCGCTCGCGCACGGTCTGCAGGTCGGCGAGCGCCTGGCAGGGGTGCGCGTCGTCGGTGAGCCCGTTGACGACCGGCATCGAGCAGTGCTGCGCGTACTCGTCCACCTCGGCCTGCTTGAAGGTGCGGATGACGAGCGCGTCGAGGTAGCGCGAGAGGACGAGCGAGGTGTCGCGGATCGACTCGCCGCGCGCGTCGACGTGCATGCCGACCGTCGAGAGCTGCACGGGGTCGCCGCCGAGCTGCGAGATGCCGGCCGCGAACGAGACGCGGGTGCGCGTCGACGGCTTGCGGAAGATCATCCCGATGGTGCGGCCGCGCAGCAGGTCGTGCGGCAGGCGCGCGGCGCGCAGGCGCTTCAGCTCGTCGGCCAGGTCGAGCGTGACGAGCAGGTCGTCGCGGCTCCAGTCACCGACCCGCAGGAAGTCGGAGCCTTTGAGGTGGGTCGGCAGGTCGGGCAGGCGCTGGGTCACGGGGCGTCCGATGGTAGCGGGCTGTAGGGTCACACCCGTGAGCGAACGGGGGGTTGCTCTCTTCTCGCGCGGCCGGGTGGCTCCTTCCTGGTTGGACCGGACGCTCACCCTCGCGTACCTGCTGATCTTCCTCAACGCGATGCAGTTCGCGACGATGTTCGCGCTGGCACCGACGTTCAAGGACGCGCTCGACCTGTCGAAGGTCGAGACCGGCCTGATCTTCACCGTCTCGGGCGTCGCAACGATGCTGACGGCGGTGCCGATCGGGCTGGCGGCCGACCGCATCGGCGCCCGCCCGGTCGCACTCGCAGGTGCCGTGCTCTGCAGCGCAGCGCTCGTGCTCCAGGGCCTGGCGCCCGACCTCCTCCTGCTGCTCGTCGCGCGCATCGGCATCGGCGCGGGCTTCGCAGCGGTGCTCTCGGCCGGGCCGACCTGGATCGCCGACTCGGCAAGCGACGCGCGCCGGCCGTCGGCGGTGGCAGCCATCATCCCGATCGCCGGCTTCGGCGCCCTCGTCGGACCTGCGGTCGGGGGCGTGCTCGCGGATGCCTTCGGCCGTGCCGTGCCGCTGCTGATCTTCTCCGCTCTGATCGCCGTCAACGTCGGCGTGCTCCTGCTGTGCCCTCGCGGCGGCAGCGCGCCCCACGGGCACGACCCGTTCCTGCGCACGATCGCCGCCGGCCGCCGCTCGCTGATCGTGATGACGGCGGTGCTGCTGATGCTGCTCGGGGGGACGACGGAGGCGGTCAGCAGCGTGCTCGTGCCGCTGCAACTCGACCACAACGGCCTCTCGGCCAGCGCGATCGGCGCGATCTTCGCCGTCGGCTCGGGCGTGCTCGTGGCGGTCGCGTATGTCGTGACGCGCACGGCCGCCCGGGTCGTCCGCCCGGGCGTCGGCATCGTCGCGCTGCTGCTGCTGGCTGCGGTGATCATGCTGCTCGCGTCGAGCGGCGGCACCACCTCAACCACCGTCGGGATCGTCCTGCGCACCGCGGTGCTCGGCGTAGTCTTCACCGTGTGCTTCCCGCTCGCCGGGCTGGGCGCGGATGCGGCGGGGATCGGGCGCGGGGCTGTCTACGCACTGCTCCAGGTCGCAGGTGGGCTCTCGAGCGCGATCGGCCCGGTCGCCGCCGGCAAGATCGGCGAGAGCGTCGGCGACTGGGTCGCCTACTCGGGCGTCGCCGGCCTCTGCGTGGCAGGCGCCGCCTGGATCTTCATGGCGCGCAGACGTGCCGACGAGCGTGGGATACTCGCACGATGACCAACGAGGAGCTGATCCACGAGTTCTTCCGCCGCTCCGACGCCGGCGACGTCGACGGCCTGCTCGAGCTGCTCAGCGACGACTGCTCGTACTCGACAGTCCTGCTCGAGCGCGACCTTCGCGGGAAGGCCGAGCTGGCCGACCTCTTCCGCAGCAACCTCGACGGGCTCCGTAGCCACCGCGAGTGGGCGACGAACGTGATCGTCGAGGGTGACGTGGCTGGCAGCGAGGTGCGCCTCGAGGGCGTCTCCCGGACGGGCCGCGAGGTCGTCCTGGACAGCCTCAACGTGTGGGACTTCGCCGACGGCCGCATCCGCCGCATCCGGGTCTACGCCGACACGGCACCGATTGCGGCGGCATTCGCATGACCTACGACCGCGACCACTACGAGGCCCTGATTCACCGCTACTTCCTGGCCGTCGACGAGGAGCGCATCGAGGACGTGCTCGACTGCTTCACCGCTGACGGGCAGATCCAGTTCGCGTTCATGGACGCGCCGGCCCGCGGCCGCGAGGAGCTGCGCGCGCTGTACACGGCGCACGTCGCCCGCTTCAGCACGCACATCGACATCGCCAGTCGCGTCGTCGTGCAGGGCGATCGTGCGATCTCCGAGATCGTGTTCGACGCGGCGACGCCCGGGGGCAGCCCCGTCCACCTCGAGAACTGCAACGTCTACGCGTTCAGGGACGGCAAGTTCCACGTGGTGAAGGTGTACCTCGACACCGTCACGATGATGCGCCAGCTCGCGGAAGCCTGAGCCGGTGGGCCTGGTGATGCGCACGCTCGAGCGGGTGCGCGCCACGTCGTGGGCGGTCGTAGTCGCGCCCACGCTCGGCGCGTTCCTGTTCTCGGCCGACACGATCACGATCCAGATCGCGAACCCGCGCATCGGCGCGTCGCTGCACACGGGGCTGGACGGCCTGCAGTGGGCCGCCAACGGGTTCTTGCTCCCCTTCTGCGTGCTGCTCGTCGCGGCGGGGACGCTCGCCGACAAGCTCGGCGCGCGCCGCGTCCTGCTGGCGGGCATCGCGGTGTTCGGGCTGGGCGAGCTGCTCGGCTCGTTCGCCCAGAGCATCGACATGCTGGTGGCGGGGCGGGTGCTGGCCGGGGTCGGCGCCGCCGCGATGATCCCCGCCGGGGTGTCGGCGCTGCGACTGCAGATCCCCGAGCGACGACTGGCAGGCGCGATGGCGATCTGGATGGCGGGCGCGATGACCGGCGTCGCCTGCGGCAGCGTCGTCGCCGGGCTGCTGCTGCGCGTAACCTCGTGGCGGGGAGTGCTGTGGCCGCTCGCAGGCGCGGCCGCGGTCGGCTTCGTGATCGCAGCGGTGACGCTGAAGGACGTTCGCGTCGAACGCGTGCAGAAGCTCGAAGCCGGCTGGAACCTCGGCTTCGCCGTCGGGCTGGGCGGGCTCGTCTGGGGCTTGATCCGGGCCGGCTCGCACGGCTGGAGCTCGCCGCAGGCGCTCGCTCCGATCGTGATCGGCGTGACGGCGCTCGCCGTCACCGCGGTACTCATAATTCCGAAGCTGCGCCGCTCGGCTGGCGATCTCGACCTGCCTCGCATCGGCGTTGCGATCGTCGTGGTGATCACCGCGAACTTCGGGATCGTCTCGATGGTCTTCTTCCTCTCGCTCTGGTACCAGCAGGTCGCCGGGCGCTCGGCGCTCGGCACCGCCGTCGTGCTGCTGCCCTTCATCGGGCTGTCGGCGGCGGCGGCGCTGGGGGTAGGGCCGTTGATCACCCGCGTCGGGGCGCCGCGCATGCTGGTCGGGGGCTTCGTGCTGCATGTCGCCGGGCTCGCCGGGCTCTCGCAGCTGGAACGGACGACCGGCTACGGCGAGCAGGTCGGCTTCCTGATCATGGTCGGTGTCGGGCTGGCCGCGACGTTGACGGCGCTGGCGATGGTGCTGCTGAAAAGCGCGCCGGCCGACCGCGGTGGGCTGATGTCAGGGCTGCAGACGTCGGCGAACCAGACCGGAGCGGTGCTCTCGATCGCGCTGATCGGCTCGATCATCGCCTCGACAATCGGATCGAGCTACAGCGACGGCCTCGCGGCGGCCGGCCTGCCTCGGGCGGTCAGCGGGTCGGTGGTGGCAGAGCTCGCCCAGGGCATCACGCCGACAGCCGAGCCGCAACGGCGAATCGGCCAGGAGGTGTTCTCGGCCGCAGTCGGCCAGGGGATGCTGATCGCGACCGGCGCCGCAGCCATCGGCCTGCTGCTGTCGCTGTGGCTGGTGCGGCGGATGCGCTCGCCGCAGCC
>CANFDS010000113.1 GCA_947445525.1 Actinomycetota bacterium
CTGGTCGCGCCGCTGGTCAGCCCGGGAGCCGAGCCGGACGCCCTCGCCTCGTGGCTCGTCCTCGCCCGCGACCTCGTGCTGCTCGCGCTGCTGTGGACGCTTGCCGGGCCGGAGCTCAGGGATACGGCCGGACGAGCGGCTCGATGGCCGTTGCGCGCCCTGCCGCGTCGCAGTCGATGACGACGCCCTCGATGCGCACGCCGCCCTCGGCCGTCTGAAAGCGGACGGGCAGGCCCGTGCGCAGGCGATGGATCGCCAGCCGGGCCTCGACGCCGATCACGGAGTCGTGCGGCCCCGTCATGCCGGCATCGGTGATCGCGGCCGTGCCGCCCGCCAGGATGCGCGCGTCGGCCGTCTGGACATGCGTGTGCGTGCCGACGACTGCGGTGACGCGGCCGTCGAGCCAGTAGGCCATCGCCACCTTCTCGCTCGTCGCCTCGGCGTGGAAGTCGAGGAGGACGACCGCGGCCTGCGTCCGGGCCTCCTCGACGAGCGCGTCGACCACCTCGAACGGCGCCGCCCCCACCGTCAGGGTGAGCGAGCCCATCACGTTGAGCACCGCCACGGCCGAGCCGTCCCGCGCCTCGACGACGCAGAGCCCGCGGCCGGGCACCGCCGCCGGCAGGTTCGCCGGCCGGATCACCCGCTCCGACCGGGCGAGGTACGGCCCGATCTCGTCGCGCGCGAAGGCGTGATTGCCGAGCGTGATCGCGTCCGCGCCGGCGGCGAGCAGCCGGTCGGCGAGGCGGGGCGTGATGCCGCGGCCGTCGGCGACGTTCTCGCCGTTGACGATGCAGCAGTCGACGTCGAGCTCCTCGCGCAGGGCTTTCAGCCGCTCTTCGACCGCCTGCCGCCCCGGCCGGCCGACGACGTCTGCGAGGAAGAGCAGCCTCAGCGGAGTGGGAGGGTCGCGGCGGGCCGGACCTCGATCGCCGCATGGTTCCCGGCGTCGCGGCTGTAGCGAGCGAGCGCCTGGCGCTCGGCCCCGGAGAAGTCGATCAGGCTGCCGAGCTTCGAGGCGCCCGAGGCGACGGCCGACCCCACGGTCAGCGCCGGATCCGCCTGCAGCCGCGAGACCGAGACGACGATCGACGGCGAGCCGGTCGGCTGGATGTCGATGCGCGATCCGTACTCGTGCCCGTTGAGCACGAGCGGCGTGAACGCGACAACGGTGCCGTCGACCGGGGCGTAGACCTCGGTGCCGGCCGCCGCGCCGACGTCCAGCACGCCCGTGGCAGGGCCGTCACCGCCGCCCAGCCGGTAGTAGCGCAATCCGCCCCGCTCCGAGCCGGAGATCCGATGGAAGACCCTCGACAGGAACCCGTCGTTGGCACGCCGGCCGAGCGGCGTCAGCGGCAGCGCGTCGACGCGGCCGCCGTGGTAGGCGATGGCCGTGACGCGCGCCTGGGCGATCGGGAGCTGGATCCGCAGCGGGCCCTGCAGGGCGACGACGAGCGGCGCCGGCGGCGCGGCTGGCCCGGCGGCGGCGGTGGGCTGGACGGCCGGCTTCGTCGACGACCCGTCCGCCAGGAACACCACGAGGAGGGCCGTCATCAGCCCGGCTGCGGCCAGCAGCGCGAGCAGGGCGGCCCGGCGGCGGCGGGTGACCGAGCGGCTCTCGCGGCGGGCGGGACGATGGGCGCCCACCGTTGCTGCGCGCGGTGGCATCACGGCCACCGTAGCGCAACCGGTCAGCTGCCGGCAAGACACCGGCCGGCGCCCCGGCGCCCCGGCGCCGGGTGCGCGGTGGTCGAGGGGATACGATGGCGTCCGTGACCGGCGCCACGCCGAAGCTGCAGATTCCGCGCTGGATCCAGCTCATCGGGCTGCCGCTGCTACTCCTCTTCGTGTGGACGGTCGCGGGCCATGTCCGGCACGTCGTCTTCGTCTTCCTCGTCGCCTCGCTCATCGCGCTCCTGCTCAACCCGCTCGTGCGCCGGCTCGCCCGCCACGCGCACATTCCGCGCGGTATCGCCATCGCCATCGTCTACATCGCGTTCCTCATCGCCGTGGTGGCCGCGCTCGGCGGCGTCGGCACCGTCGTCGTCGATCAGACGCGCAACGCCGGTGCCCGCATCGACGACTACTTCACCCAGGTCGATGCGGTGACGGGCGTGGTCGGCGCCGATCGCGACGTCGACCGCTTCCAGCAGTGGCTCGACGACCGCGGCCTCAAGGTCGATGTCCAGACGCCCGGTCACAAGCTCGTCAAGGACCTCCGCGACAAGGACGTCGGCAAGTACACGACGAGGGCCGTCAACTTCCTCGAGGGCGCGGCCATCTCGATCGGGCGAACGCTCTTCGACCTCATCCTGCTGATCGTCATCTCGATCTACATGCTCCTCGACACGCCGCGCCTCGCCCGTGCGATCGACCGGCGCTTCCCCCCGCTCCCTGGCACGAGGCCGCTGATGCGACGGATGGAGCACGCCCTCTTCGGCTACGTCAAGGGGCAGCTCCTGCTGTCGCTGATCATCGGCGCCAGTGCGGGTCTCGGGCTCTGGATCTTCGACGCCACCGGGCTCTTGCCCGGCATCGGCTCGTACATCCTGCTGTTCGCCGCCTGGGTCGCGTTCACCGAGCTGATCCCGTACGTCGGCCCGTGGCTCGGCGGCATCCCGGCATTCATCTTCGCCCTCGTGGTGCACCCGCTCTCGGCGATCTGGGTCACGCTGCTCTTCCTCTTCATCCACCAGGTCGAGGGTCACGTGGTCATCCCGAACGTGATGAGCCGCGCCGTGCGGCTACACCCGCTGCTCGTGATGTTCGGCCTCCTCGGCGGGCTCGAGATCTATGGGCTCCCCGGCGTGCTCGTCGCGCTGCCGCTGCTCGCCTCGCTGCGCGCCGCGTTCGAGTTCTTCTCCGAGCGCGTCGAGCTGGAGCCGTGGCGGGGCTCCGGGCCGATCCCGGTCGAGGTCGAGGTTGAGCCGGAGGCCGGGCCGCTCTCCCTGGAACCGCTGGAACCGGCCGCCGAGAGCGGCTCCGCCGACTAACCTAGGGCCGTGGCCTCCTTTCCCTCGACTCGCCTGCGGCGGCTCCGTCGCACGGGCGCGCTGCGGTCGCTCGTCCGCGAGACCGAGCTCTCGCTCGACGACGTCGTCATGCCGCTGTTCGTGCTGCCCGGCGAGGGCATTGCGCGGCCGCTGCCCGGCCTGCCCGGCATCGCGCAGTACTCGGTCGACGAGCTGTGCCGCGAGGCCGGCGAGCTCCAGCGGCTCGGCGTCCCCGGCATCCTGCTGTTCGGCCTGCCCGAGGAGAAGGACGATCTCGGCAGCGGCGCCTACGCCGACGACGGCATCGTGCAGCGCGCCCTGCGGGCGCTCCGCCGCGAGGCGCCGGGCCTGCTCCTGCTGACGGACGTGTGCCTGTGCGAGTACACCGAGCACGGCCACTGTGGCGTGATCCGCGACGGCGACGTCGAGAACGACCCGACGCTCGAGCTGCTCGCGCGAACCGCTGTCAGCCATGCGGCCGCCGGCGCCGACATCGTCTGCCCGAGCGACATGATGGACGGGCGCATCGCCGCGCTCCGCAGCGCCCTCGACGGCGCCGGCCACGTGCAGCTGCCGATCGTCTCGTACGCGGCGAAGTACGCCTCCGCGTTCTACGGCCCCTTCCGCGAGGCGGCCGGCTCGACCCCCGCCTTCGGCGACCGGCGCAGCTACCAGATGGACCCCGCGAACGTGCGCGAGGCGCTGCGCGAGTGCGCCCTCGACCTCGAGGAGGGCGCCGACGTCCTGATGGTGAAGCCCGCCCTGCCGTACCTCGACGTGATTCGCGCCGTGCGCGACCGCTTCGACGTCCCCGTCTGGGCCTACAACGTCTCGGGCGAGTACGCGATGGTGAAGAGCGCCGCCGCCGCCGGCTGGATCGACGAGCAGCAGGCGGCGCTCGAGAGCCTCGTCGGGATCAAGCGGGCAGGCGCCGAGGTGATCCTCACCTACTGGGCCAAGGAGCTGGCGGCGTGGCTCTAGGGGGCGCCGGGCTGGGCGGCCCCCGCTCCGATCGCTGGAAGCGCGCACTGGCCGTGACCCCGGGGGGCGTCAACTCGCCGGTACGGGCGATGCGCGCGGTTGGGCTCGACGAGCCGCTGTTCGTCGAGCGGGGCGAGGGCTCGACGATCGTCACCGCCGACGGCGAGCGCTACCTCGACTGGGTGCAGTCGTGGGGGCCGCTGATCTTCGGCCACGCCGACCCCGACGTCGTCCGCGTGATCCAGGAGGCCGCGGCCAAGGGCACCACCTTCGGCGCCGCCACCGAGCTCGAGGTCGACCTCGCCGGCGAGCTCGTCGCTGCCGTCCCCTCGATCGAGAAGGTGCGGCTCGTCTCCTCCGGCACCGAGGCCGCGATGAGCGCGATCCGCCTCGCCCGCGGCTTCACCCGCCGCGACCGGATCATCAAGTTCGCCGGCAACTACCACGGCCACGCCGATGCGCTGCTCGTCAGCGCCGGCTCGGGGCTCGCCACGCTCGGCATCCCGTCGGGGCCCGGCGTGCCCTCGGGCGCCGTCGTCGACACGATCGTCGTCCCGTACAACGCTGTCGATGCCGTCGCCGCCGCCGTTGCGCGCTACGGCGAGGGCCTCGCGGCGATCCTCTGCGAGCCGGTGGCCGGCAACATGGGCGTCGTCCCGCCCGAGCCCGGCTTCCTCGAGGCGTTGCGCAGCCTCGCCTCCGCCTGCGGGGCGCTGCTCGTCTTCGACGAGGTGATCACCGGCTTCCGGCTCGGCCGCGGCGGCGCCCAGGAGCGCTACGGCGTCACGCCCGACCTGACGATCCTCGGCAAGATCGTCGGCGGCGGGCTGCCGCTCGCGGCGTTCGGCGGCCGTGCCGACGTGATGGACCGGCTCGCCCCCGTCGGCGACGTCTACCAGGCCGGCACGCTCTCGGGAAACCCGCTCGCCACGGCCGCGGGCCTCTCGGTCGTCCGCCGCCTGCGCGACCCGCGCGTCTACGAGGAGCTCGAGCGCAAGGGCGCCCGCCTCGAGGCCGGCCTGCGCGCCGCCACCGCCGGCCACCCCGTCACGCTGACGCGCGTCGGCGCGATGAGCACGCTCTTCTTCAACCCCGGCCCGGTGCGCTCCTGGGACGAGGCGGCCACGAGCGACACGGCCCGCTACGGCGCTCTCTTCAGGCACCTGCTCGCGCGTGGCATCTACATCGCCCCCAGCCAGTTCGAGGCGACGATGCTCTCGACCGCCCACACGGACGCCGACATCGACCGCACCGCCGAGGCCGTCGCGGAGTTCATGGATGCCTGAGCCGGATCTCGCCAGGGGGCTCGCGCCGTCCGCGCCGTCGGTCTGGGACGCCATCGTCAGCGAGGCGGCGAGCGAGTCCC
>CANFDS010000114.1 GCA_947445525.1 Actinomycetota bacterium
GTCAAAGAGGCCGCGCACCAGGCCAAGCACGAAGGAGCAGCCAAGTGAAGAAGGTCGCGTACTACAAGGGCTGCCTCGCCTCGCTGTCGGCGAAGGAGCTCGACACCGCGACGCAGGCGCTGGCCCCCAAGGTCGGCCTGGAGCTGATCGAGCTCGAGTCCGTCACCTGCTGCGGCGCCGGCGACATCCACGAGGCCGAGCCCGACTACTACCTCCACATCAACGCGCGCATCCTCGCCTACGCGGCGGCCCAGGGCGTCGACACGCTGATGACGGTGTGCAACGTCTGCACGCTCAACCTGCGCCAGGCGAACTGGCAGCTGCAGATCGACACCGAGCTGCGCGCCCGCGTCAACGAGAACCTCGTCGCCGTCGGCGTACCGCCGTACGAGCGCAATGTCGAGGTGCGGCACTTCCTGTGGGAGATTGCCGAGGGTGAGGGCTACGAGCTGCTGCAGAAGGCAGCGCACAAAGGTCTGAAGGGCCTCAAGGTGGCACCGTTCTACGGCTGCCAGATCCTGCGCCCGTCCAAGATCCAGGGCTTCGAGGATCCCGACCGCCCCTGGTCGCTGGAGCGCATCATCACGGCCTGCGGCGGCGAGCCGATCGACTATCCGGCGAAGATCAAGTGCTGCGGCTTCCCGATCATCCAGGCGCGCGAGGACGTCGCGCTGGGCGAGCTGATCCAGCCGATCGAGCAGGCGTACGAGGCCGGTGCCGACTGTATCGTCACGCCGTGCCCGCTCTGCCACCTCTCGCTCGACGCCTGGCAGTCAAAGCTGAAGAAGCAGACCGGCCGCGACTTCAAGATGCCGATCCTCCACCTCGCCCAGCTGGTGGGCGTGGCGGCCGGCCTCGAGGACTCCGAGCTCAAGTTCAAGCGCCACGTCGTGTCGGTGAAGCCGGTCATCGAGAAGCTCTCGGTCTAGGGCGCGGCCCGGCACCGGCCGGCCGGGCTCGGCATGATCGTCATCATCGTCGCTGCCGTTGCCGCACTCGTGGCTTCGGTCGCCTACGGCTGGTGGGAGGCCGGATGGGTGCGGCTGCGCGAGCTGCCTGTCATGCTGCCGAGCCTGCCCCCGGAGCTGCACGGGCTGCGCATCGCCCACCTCTCCGACTTCCACCTGGGGCTGCCTTCGCGTGGCGAGCGCGCCGTCGAGCGGGCGGTCGCCTGGGCGGCGGCGGCACGGCCCGACCTGACCGTGATCACCGGCGACCTGCTGTCCCGCAGGGACGGCGAGCCGCGCCTGCGCGAGCTGCTGGAGACGCTGCCGCACTGCTACGTGGTGCTCGGCAACCACGACGTCGCGGAGGCGCGCGACCCGTTCTCGCGCGGGGTCGCGGTGGACGAGCTGCGCGGGGCGACCCTGCTCAACGACGAGGCGTGGGCCGTCCGCGTGCGCAACCAGGGCGTGCAGATCGCGGGGGTGCACCCGGCTACCTTCCTCGCGGGTGACGGCGCCCGCATTGCGCGCTTCGCCGACGAGCGCTCGCGGCTGCGGATCCTGCTGTGCCACTACCCCGAGATCGTCGACCAGCTGCCCGCCGGCGCCTTCGACCTGGTGCTGGCCGGCCACCTGCACGACGGGCAGATCTGCATCCCGACGCCGTTCGGCAAGGTTCGCTGCGCGCACCCGCGCGCCCGCTACACGCGCGGCCTCTACCGCCGGCCCGGCGGCACCCTGCACGTGTCGCCCGGCCTCGGAACGACGTTCGTGCCGTTCCGCTTCCTGGCGCGGCCCGAGGCGACGCTGCTCGTCCTGCAGTCGCCGGGTGCGACGGCGGCGGCTGCGGGGGCGGCCGCGGCGCCAGTGGTCGCGGCCACGCTGCCTGCGTAGAATCGACGGTATGTCGCCGAGCCTCCTGGGCCTGACCGGGGCGACGCTGCAGGACGCCCCAGCGGTGTGCCACCACTGCGTGTGGTGGCAGTCACGCGGCGCGCGCGGCGCCAGCAAGGAGAAGTGGATCCACGAGATCGAGGACGACTGGGGCGCCTGGGGCACCGTCTACTACGACAACGACGGGCGCGTGCTCGGCTCGATGCAGTACGGGCCCTCCGCGCACTTCCCGCGTGGCGCCGAGCTGCCGGCCGGCCCGCCCTCCGCCGACGCCGTCCTCGTGACCTGCGCGATCATCGTCGACCGGACGACGCCGTGGGTGCTGCAGTCGCTCTTCCTGGCGGCGATCGGCGACGCCAAGGAGCGCGGCGCCAAGGCGCTCGAGGCGTTCGGCTACCACTACGACGACGGCGCCGACGGCGAGAGCCGCTTCCACCTGCACCGCACCGTGTTCCCGAGCGACTTCCTCGCCGACTTCGGCTTCTACCCGGTGCGCATCGAGGGGCGCGTCGAGCTGGCACGGCTCGAGCTGGGCGGGGTCATTCTCGACCCGGAGCCGACGAAGGCCCGCATGCTGCGCGAGCTGAAGGGGCTCCTGCTACCACAGCCCGTGGCGCCGCGGTCGCGGGCGTAGAGGCGCGCTGCGGTCGCGGGCCTAGACGGCGGCGGTGCGGGCGGCGAGCACGAGCTCGGCGATCTGGATCGCGTTGAGCGCCGCACCCTTGCGCAGGTTGTCGTTCGAGAGGAAGAGCGAGAGGCCGTTGGTCGCGGCGCGGTCGCGGCGGATGCGGCCGACGAGGATGTCGTCGCCGCCGGCGGCGTCCTTCGGCGTCGGGAACTCCGGCAGGTCGAGCACCTTGATCGAGGCGGAGCCGCGCAGCAACTCGGCGGCGTGCTCCGGCGTGATCTCGTCCTCGAACTCGGCCCAGAACGCCTCCGAGTGGCTGACGAGCACCGGGACGCGCACGCAGGTGGCGCTCACGCGCAGGTCGGGCAGCTCGAGGATCTTGCGGGTCTCGGCGCGGAGCTTCGACTCCTCGTCCGACTCGTCCTCCTCCCACGACCAGTCCATCACCAGGTTGTGGTCGGCGACGGGCTCGGCGCGCAGCTGCTCCATCCGCTGCCAGCCCGCGCCCGAGACCGACTGGTACGTCGCGACGCGAACGCTCTTCAGGCCGGCCACGTCGTGGAGCGGCTTGAGCACGCAGGTGAGCGGGATCGTGCAGCAGTTCGGGTTGGCGGCAATGCGGTGGGTGCCGATCACCTCGAGGGCGCGGTTACCGTTGACCTCGGGCACGACGAGCGGGTAGCCGTCGACGAGGCGGTAGGCCGACGACTTGTCGACGACGAACGCGCCGCCGGCGGCCGCATGCGGCACGAGGGCGCGGCTCGCGGAGGTGCCGACCGAGAAGAGCGCGAGGTCGAGATCGCCGGCGGCGAGCACCTCGGGCGTTGCCTCCTCGATGGTCAGCGTGCGGTCGCCGAAGGCGATCGTCTTGCCGGCCGACCGGGCCGAGGCGAAGACACGCACGTTCTCGAAGCCGCGCTCGGCGAGGAGGCCGAGGGTGACGACGCCGACTGCGCCGGTGGCGCCGATGACGCCGATTCGCGGCCCGCTAGTGGAGATCTCGTTCTGCATGACGGCTGAATTGTATGCAGAGGGCGCGGGGTGGCGGCGGGGTGGCCCGCTACATCTCGCGGCGGCCCGAGAGGGCGCGGCCGAGCGTGACCTCGTCGGCGTACTCGAGGTCGCCGCCGACGGGCAGGCCGCTGGCAAGCCGCGTGACGCGGGTGCGGTCGCGCAGCCGGTCGGCGAGATAGTTGGCGGTCGCTTCGCCGGTCATGTTCGGGTTGGTGGCGAGCACGACCTCGGTGACGCCGCCGGCGCGCACCCGCTGGAGTAGCTCGTCGATGCGCAGGTCGCCCGGGTCGACGCCGTCGATCGGCGAGAGCGAGCCGCCCAGCACGTGGTAGAGGCCGCGGAACTCGGCGGTGCGCTCGATCGAGATGACGTCCACTGGCTGCTCGACGACGCAGATCACGGTGCGGTCGCGCCGCGGGTCCTCGCAGATCGAGCACACCTCCTGCTCGGTCAGGTTGCCGCACTCGCGGCAGAAGCGGACGCGCTCCTTGACCTCGCGGATCGCGTCGGCCAGGGCGAGCGCCTCCTCGGGCGAGCGCTGCAGGAGGTGGAAGGTGAGCCGCTGCGCGGTGCGCGTGCCGATGCCCGGCAGGCGCGTCAGCTGCGCGATGAGATTGTCGACCGAGGGTGACAGCACGGTGCGAAGGGTGACCGCAGGGCCGGACGGGGCGGACGCCGCGCCCGCTCTACCGGCTCACGCCCGCCAGCCAGCGCGGCCAGTCCGCGTACAGGTCGTACTCGGCCTGCTCGGTCGCGGGCGCGCCGCTCCAGATGGTCTCGGCGTGCGGCTTGATCGAGGTGTGGGCCCCGTCGGCGACCGGCGTCGCGCCGTGCCAGTGCCAGACGTCCTTCGGGATGAGAGCTCGCCGACGGCCAGCACGCGCCGCTTGCTGCCGATGGCGACGGCGATCTCGCCCTCGAAGCACTGCAGCACCTGGTCGACCGCGTGCCGGTGCAGGATCGTCCGGGCGCCCGCCGGGAACCCCACGCCCAGCACCTGCTGCTCGGTCTGGCCGGCGGTGAGGTTGTGCTGGCGCACGCCGCCGCTAAAGTTCTGCGGGTCGGCCAGCACCGAGGCCGCCTTCGAGGCCCGCAGCACCCGGCCGTGCAGAGCGTCGCCCATCGTCAGAACCCCGGCAGGCCGAGGCCGCCGAGGCCGCCCATGCCGGCCATCGGGCCCATCGCGCCGCTCATCCGCGACTCGGCCAGCGCCTGCGCCGACCGCACGGCCTCGTTGACGGCGGCGAGCACCATGTCCTCGAGCAGCTCGGCGTCGTCGGGGTCGATAGCGGACGGGTTGATCTTGACCTCGACGATCTCGAGGGCGCCGGTGCATTTTACCGTCACCATGCCGCCGCCGACGGAGGCCTCGACGACCTCGGCGGCCAGCTCCTCCTGGGCCTTTGCCATGTCCTCCTGCATCTTCTGAACCTGTTTCATCATCTTGTTGACATCCATCTTCATGGCATGCCTCTCGGTGTCTGGAAGAGCTTGGTTGAGCAAAAAACTCTACAGGTGCTCATTGGAACGGCTCGCCGCGTTGCATTCCTATTGCAAGTCCTGTCCAGAGCGAGGACGTTCGACCTCAACCCGGCGGCGACGATCTTGGGTCTGCCCGGGTGACTTCCCTGACACTACTGGCCCCAGCAAACAAGCCATTTTGGCCTGTCTACTGGGATCTGAATGGGCCGTGTTGGGTTCGAACCAACGACCTTGGGATTAAAAGTCCCCTGCTCTACCGACTGAGCTAACGGCCCCAGCGGGCGCCGACCGGCCCCGGGTGAAGTGTGAC
>CANFDS010000115.1 GCA_947445525.1 Actinomycetota bacterium
CTCGACTTCTTCTACCTCGACAACTGGTCGATCTGGATCGACATCTCGATCCTGGCGAAGACGCTGCCCGCCGTCGTCGCCCGCCGGGGCGCCTACTAACCTCCCCGGAGTGAAGCCGCCCAAGATCCTGGCAGTCGCCTCCGCGGTCGATCTCGACTTCCGCTACGGCTGCACGCCCGCGTGGTGGCAGCTCTGGAAGGGGCTGTACGAGGCCGGCTGCGACGTGATCGTGACGCCGTACCGCGGCCGGGCCGTCGAGTCGCCCTGGTGGCGCACCGCGCCCAACCCCTGCTACGCCGAGGGGGAGACGTTCGCGCGGGCGCGCGATGCGGTGGCGCGGCTGAAGGGCGACAGGTATCTGCGCCGCGCCGAGGAGAGCCCGGAGGACTCGGCCGCCGACAGGGCGGTGCGCGAGGTGATCTGGCGCTGGGTGACGCCGCGCTGGCAGAAGCACCTCGAGCAGCTGCTCGAGCGCGAGGGCGACGTCGACGCGGTGATCGTGTTCACCGTGCCGATGAGCCACATCCGTGGCATCCCGACGGCGCTGCGCGAGAAGTTCGGCGTGCCCGTCGTCTTCTACGACGGCGACGTGCCGATGAGCCTGCCCGAGTTCGGCGGCATGGACACGGGCTTCAACTACTACCACGGCGCCGACCCCTCCGAGTATGACCTGCTCGTCTCCAACTCCGAGGGCGGGCTGCCGCGGCTGCGCGAGCTGGGCGCCCGCCGTGCGGAGGCGGTGTTCTGGGGCGCCGACCCCGAGTTCTTCCGGCCGCTGCCGGTCGAGAAGGAGATGGATGTCTTCTTCTACGGCTATGGCGACAAGTTCCGCCAGGAGCTCGTCAAGGAGCTCGTGGGCGAGCCGAGCCGGCGGCTGCCGGACGTCGACTTCGCGCTCGGCGGCGGCGACTTCCGTGGCGACACGGGCCGCGCGCGCGAGCTCGGCACGATCCCGTTCAACGCCTTCTCGCCGGCGATCTCGCGGGCGCGGATCAACCTCAACATCACGCGGCGCTCGCACGGCACCGTGCCGTGGTCGTCGACCTGCCGGCCGTTCGAGCTGGCGTCGGCCGGCGCCTGCATCGTCTCGGGGCCGCACGAGGGGATCGATCGCTGGTTCGAGCCGGGCAGCGAGATCACCGTCGTCGGCGACGCGAACGAGGCCGTCGCCGCCTACCGCGACCTGCTCGCCGATCCCGGTCGCGCGGCCGAGCTGGGGCAGGCCGCCCGCGCCCGCGTCCTCGACGAGCACACGTACCTCCACCGCGCCCGGCAGCTGCTCGACCTCGTCGGCATCGGCACACCGGCGGCTGCGCGTGTCTGAGGCCGGGGCCGCGATGCCGGGGCTCGCCGCGGTCCGCCGCGTCGCCATCGTCCCCGCCTTCAACGAGGAGGCGTCGATCGGCCACGTGATCGACGAGATCCGCGCCTTCGACCCCGGCTTCGAGATCGTCGTCGTCGACGACGGCTCGCACGACCACACCTCCGCCGCAGCGCGCGCGAAGGGCGCGCACGTGCTCACCCTCCCGTTCAACCTCGGCATCGGCGGCGCCGTGCAGACGGGCTTCCTCTTCGCCTACGAGCAGGGCTTCGAGCTCGCGGTGCGCTGCGACGGCGACGGCCAGCACGACCCGCAGCAGCTGCCGGCGGTGATCGGCCCCGTGCTCGCCGGCGAGGTCGACCTCTGCGTCGGCTCGCGCTTCGCCGGGGAGGGTGGCTACCGGTCGTCGCGGACGCGCCGCGTCGGCATCCGCGTCCTCGCCTGGGCCGTCTCGCGCATCGTCGGCCAGACGGTCACCGACACCACCTCCGGCTTCCAGGCGCTCAACCGCGACGCGATCCGGCTCTTCGCCGCCGACTACCCGCACGACTACCCCGAGGTCGAGGCGGCGGTGATGCTGCACAAGCACCGGCTGCGCATGCGCGAGGTGCCTGTCACCATGCGCGAGCGCCACGCCGGCACGTCGTCGATCACCGCGCTGCGGTCGATCTACTACATGGTCAAGGTGCTGCTGTCGCTCGGCATCGCCATCTTCCGCCGCAACGCGGTGCCGCTCGCATGAGGGGGCTCCTTTGACCCCGCTCGCGATCACGATTGCCGCGGCGGTGGCCTCGGTCGGGCTGCTCGCCGTCGTGCTCGAGCTGATCCGCAGCCGTCGGCTGCGCGAGCGCTATGCGCTGCTCTGGCTGCTGGCCGGCGTCGTCCTGCTCGTGTTCAGCATCTGGCGCGACGGGATCAACACGATCGCCGGCTGGGTCGGCATCCGCACCTACCCGCCCGCCGTGCTGTTCGCGATCGCGGCGCTCTTCTTCTTCGCCGTGCTGTTGCACTACGCGACCGTCATCTCGCGTCTCTCCGATCAGAACACGGTGCTCGCGCAGCGGCTGGCGCTGCTCGAGAGCCGGCTCGGCGAGCTCGAGGACGAGGGCGCGCCGCCGCCCGTGGCGTAGAGGCGGGCGGCTCGCTAGCCGACGTCGACGGCGACGGGCTGCGAGGCGAGCAGCATGTCGCCCTTCGTCTCGTCGTCGAGCCAGTTCGCGACCATGCCGACGGTGTACCACCAGCGGCCGACGCCCGGCTCGTCGGTGAAGGTCAGGCTGCGCGTGAGGGCGACGACGGTCATCTCCTGTGAGAACACGCAGTCGGGCGTCCCGCCGGCCACCGGCGCGCACGACAGCGGATCGGCGTCGGTGCGCAGGACGCGGTAGAGCACCGAGACGCCGCTCGGCGCGGCCGCCGGCCAGGTGAGCCTGACGGCGAGCTCGGGAGTGACCGCCGGCGTGACCGCGAGCGACCCGCCGACCGGGATGTAGGTGCCGTTCTGGAAGTACTTCGCAGCCTGCCGCTCGGGCAGGCGGGGCGCCGCCAGGAAGAGCAGCGCCGGTGCGACGGCGAGAGCGAAGGCGGTGAGCGCCACCACCAGGCGGGGCCGCCGGAGCTGCAGCCCGGACCGCGTGCGGGCGCCGGCGCGCGCCGCCCTGCTGCCGAGCACCGGCACGAGCAGCGGGATCGCCATGGCGAGCAGGAAGTACGCCGGGAGGGCGGGCATCAGGAAGCGGAAGAAGCTCCCCGAGTCGACCGTCGCGTACTGGTTCGAGCCCTTGATCAGGAAGAACGCCGCGAACCAGCCGCCGAGCAGCGCGGCGGCAGGCACGGAGCGCCGCAGCACCGCGACGAGGCCGAACAGCGGCAGCAGCTGGAGCAGGCGCGTGTTCCAGAAGAACTCGCGCAGCGTGACGAGGTTCTGGTCGATGCGGTGCCAGTCGATCTCGACGTAGTGGCCGCCGAGCGAGGCGAGCAGCGACGGCGGCTCCGGCAGCGAGAGCCCTCCCGCGGCGAGCACGTGACCGCCCAGCGCGAAGAGTGGCATCGTGCCCAGCCCGCGCTGCTTCCAGATGGCGAGCGCCACGAGCGCCGGCAGCAGCGCCAGCGCGAAGACGAGGCCGTCGCGGATGCGCCGCGCGCAGAGGAAGGCGAGGCCGGCGCCGAGCAGGAAGATCGCGTTGGCCGGCTTGACCCCGATGGCGAAGCCGGCGACGAGGCCTGCGAGCGCGGCGTTCGTCGCGCCGCGTTCGTCGAGCGTCCGCAGGATCAGCGCGGCGGCCGCGAGCAGCGCCACCATCGAGGGGAAGTCGGCCAGCCCGGTGAGGCCCAGCGCCTGCGGCAGGAACTGCTCGACGTAGCGGTCGTGGTAGCGCGGGTCGGCAGCGAGGATCAGCGCGAACGGCGCACCTATCCACAGGCCGGCGGCGCCGTAGCCGAGCGCGCGCCCGCCCAGCCGGCAGCCGATCGCGTACACGCTGAAGAGCGCGACCGGCAGCAGCACGACGGTCTGCAGCACGACGATTGCCGGCAGCGCGTGCAGGAAGTTGTTCCCCGCGAAGAGGGCGATCGGCGCGAGCAGCGTCGACCAGCCCCAGCCGATCGGCGTCACCGGCAGGTGCCCCTGGCTGAGCGCCCAGGCCGACGTGTAGTAGGCCGACTCGTCGCCGCCCTGGTAGTACAGCCAGCCGTTGTGGCGGACGGTCAGCGCGAACGCGGCGACGGCAGCCCACTGCACGAGGACGAGCGGGCCGAGCAGGCTCCACGGTTGGCCGGGCAGCGACCGCGCCAGCGCGGCCAGGCGCGCAACGGCAGCGGCGAGCGAGGAGCCGGCGCGCGGCATCGTCGTGGCGCGGCCGTCAGCGTCGGCCATGCAGGCCCGCCGACGCCCGGTACCAGGCAATCGTCCGGTCGAGCCCGTCGCGGAAGTCGACCTGTGCCCGGAAGCCGAACAGCTCTGCCGCCCGCGAGACGTCGAGCTGCCGCCGCGGTTGACCGTTCGGCTTCGACGCGTCCCAGACGATCTCGCCCTCGTAGCCGCACAGCTCGGCGATCAGCGTCGCCAGGTCGCGGATCGAGATCTCGACGCCGGTGCCGAGGTTGACCGGCTCCGGCCCGTCGAAGCGCTCGCCGGCGAGGCGCAGCCCCTCCGCACAGTCGTCGACGTAGAGGAACTCCCGGGTCGGCGAGCCGTCGCCCCAGAGCACGACCTGGTGCTCGCCCCGCTCCTGGGCGTCGACCATCTTGCGGATCAGCGCCGGGATCACGTGCGAGCTCTCGAGGTCGAAGTTGTCGCGCGGCCCGTAGAGGTTCACCGGCAGCAGGAAGATCGCGTTCAGGCCGTACTGCTCGCGGTAGCCCTGGGCGCCGACGAGCAGCGCCTTCTTCGCCACGCCGTAGGGCGCGTTCGTCTCCTCCGGGTAGCCGTTCCAGAGGTCCTCCTCGCGGAACGGGACCGGCGCGAACTTGGGGTAGGCGCAGATCGTCCCGGCGAGGACGAGCTTGCCGACCGCCGAGATCCTGCTCTGCTCGAGCACGTTGACGCCCATGGCGATGTTCGCGTACCAGTAGCGGCCCGGGTTGGCGCGGTTCGCGCCGATGCCCCCGACCTCGGCGGCGAGGTGGTAGACGATCTCCGGCCGGGCGTCGCGGAACAGCCGCTCGGTGTCGCCCGCGACCGTCAGGTCGTAGTCCCGCCGGCGCGGCACGAACACCTCGTGGCCGTCCGCCTCGAGCTTCGCGACCAGGTGCGAGCCGAGGAAGCCGGCGCCGCCCGTGACAAGGGCCTTCACGAGCCGGTGGCCCCTGCGCTCATCGAATCGGGACGGTGCCGCCCGTGGGAATCCAGTCGACGCGGCCGATCCAGCGCTCGCGGTTGGCGGCGTACCAGGCGATGCACTGCGCGACGCCCTCCTCCCAGGAGA
>CANFDS010000116.1 GCA_947445525.1 Actinomycetota bacterium
AAGGCGCTCGAGAGCCGCCTGCCGGTGATCCTCGTGATCAACAAGATCGACCGGCCCGACGCGCGCATCAGCGAGGTCGTCGACGAGGTCTACGAGCTGTTCCTCGACCTCGACGCCGCCGAGGACCAGATCGACTTCCCGATCGTCTACACGAACGCCAAGCTCGGCCACGCCACGCTCGACCCGGACGTGGCCGGCGACAGCCTGAAGCCGCTGTTCGAGCTGATCGTCGAGAAGATCCCGGCGCCGACCTACGAGGAAGGCCATCCGCTGCAGGCGCTCGTGACCAACCTCGACGCGTCGCCGTACGTCGGCCGGCTCGCGCTCTGCCGCGTGCGCCAGGGCACGATCCGCCGCGGCGAGCTGATCGCCTGGTGCCGCGCCGACGGCACGATCGAGAAGGTCAAGGTCAACGAGCTGTACGTCACCGAGTCGCTCGAGCGCGTCCCCGCCGAGTCGGCCGGCCCCGGCGAGATCGTCGCTGTCGCCGGCATCCCCGAGGTGACGATCGGCGAGACCTTCGCCGACGTCGACGACCCGCGCCCGCTGCCCGTCATCACCGTCGACGAGCCGAGCCTCTCGATGACCGTCGGCATCAACACCTCGCCGCTGGCCGGCCAGGAGGGCGACAAGGTCACCTCCCGGCTGATCAAGAGCCGCATCGAGACGGAGCTCGTCGGCAACGTCTCGCTGCGCATGCTGCCCACCGAGCGCCCCGACACCTGGGAGATCCAGGGCCGCGGCGAGCTGCAGCTGGCGATCCTCGTCGAGCAGATGCGCCGCGAGGGCTTCGAGCTGACCGTCGGCAAGCCGCAGGTCGTGACGCGCATCGTCGACGGCAAGGTGCACGAGCCGATGGAGCGCGTCTCGGTCGACATCCCCGACGACTACATGGGCGTCGTCACCCAGCTCTTCGCCCTGCGCAAGGGCCGCACCGAGGCGCTCGTCAACCACGGCACCGGCTGGGTGCGCATGGAGGTGATCGTGCCGGCGCGCGGCCTGATCGGCTTCCGTACGGAGTTCCTCACCGAGACGCGCGGCACCGGCATGCTCCACCACGTCTTCGAGCGCTACGAGGCCTGGCACGGCGAGTTGCGCACGCGCCCCAACGGCTCGCTCGTCGCCGACCGCCGCGGCCCCACCACCGGCTTTGCGCTGGCGAACCTGCAGGAGCGCGGCGCGATGTTCGTCGGCCCCGGCATCGAGGTGTACGAGGGCATGATCGTCGGCGAGAACGCGCGCTCCGACGACATGGACATCAACGCCACCAAGGAGAAGAAGCTGACGAACATGCGCGCCTCGTCCAGCGACGAGCTTGTGCGGCTGACGCCGGCGCGGCCGCTGTCGCTCGACCAGGCGCTCGAGTTCATCCGCGAGGACGAGTGCGTCGAGGTGACGCCGAAGAGCGTCCGCCTGCGCAAGGTCGAGCTGGCGGCGGGCAAGCGCGCGACCGCGCAGAGCCGCAAGAACCGCGGGCTCGCGCCGACGGCGTAGCGCGAGTCGCCGCGGGCGGCAGGCAGCCGGCGATCGCGGCCGGTGCCTGGCGCCCGGCGCACGGCACTCGCGGCACCGGTCGCGCCGCCGCGGGGCACGTGGTTCACGCTGCCATCGGCGAAGTTACCCTCCAGCGCGCTCTGGACGGTAACTTCGCCAACACCTCCGCGAGAGCGGCGACGCCAGGTAGGGGCGCGCGCAGAACGGTGGGTTACGCGGCGGCTTCGGTGGCCGCGAGCGGCGCGTCGGCAGCCTCGGCTCCGGCGCACTCGGCGGTGCACGGCTTGCGCGCCGCGCGGGCGGCGTCGATCACCGGCCCGAGCACCGTCTCGACGGCGCCGGGGTCGGCCAGGTGGCGCAGGAAGTGCTCCTGCACCGCCGCCGTGTAGACGGGGGCGGCCCGGCGCAGCAGCTCCTCGCCCTGCTCGGTGAGCGCGAGGTGGGTGCCACGGCGGTCGCTCGGGCAGGTCTCACGGCGCAGCAGGCCGTCGCGCTCGATGCGATCGACGAGGCGGGTGAGGCCGCTGCGGCTCATCACGATGCCCTCGGCCACCTCGAACATGCGCAGCCGCTGGTCGGGCCCGCGGGCGACGGTGAGCAGGACGTCGTACCAGGAGAGGGGCGGCAGCGCCGCGTCGGCGAGGGCCTCCTCGATCCGCTCGACGACGAGGTGGTGCGCGACGAAGACGGCGCGCCAGGCACCGGCTCCACAGGCAGTGGGCTCCGCAGTCATCGAGCGAAGTGTGACAGATCGATGCGATTGCACTTGCAACGACTCTTCGGTAAGTGCTACAGTTACGATTGTTATTGCAACCAGTGTATCGGCAATCGAGGCGTAGAGACATGTCCGCAGTCGCCACACCCGTCCGGATCCCGACCACCTCGTGGTCGGTCGACCCCGTCCACTCGTCGATCGGCTTCGGCGTCAAGCACCTCGGCGTCTCGATCTACCGCGGCTCGTTCCCCGGCGTCACCGGCCGCATCGAGACCAGCGACGGCGTGCTCGCCCTGGCCGAGAAGGTGACGCTCGACTTCCACGTCGAGGGTGTCGCCGACGCCGCCGCCGAGGCCGTCGTGTGAGCCGGCCCCTCACCATCCTCGCGTTCGCCGGCAGCCTCCGGCGCGGCTCGGTCAACAGCGCCCTCGTCGCCGCAGCGCGCGACGAGGCGCCGGCCGGGGTGACCGTGAACGTGTGGACGGGCCTCGGCACGATCCCGCCGTTCAACGAGGACGACCTGGGCGACCGCACCCCGCAGGCGGTGCTCGACCTCACCCGCCTGATCGGCGAGGCCGACGCCCTGCTGATCGCGACGCCCGAGTACAACAGCTCGATCCCCGGCCCGCTCAAGAACGCCCTCGACTGGGCCTCGCGGCCCTACGGCAGCGCCGAGATCGTCGGCAAGCCGACGGCCGTCGTCGGTGCGAGCCCCTCGTCGTTCGGCGCCGCCTGGGCGCAGGCCGAGCTGCGCAAGGTGCTCGCCGCGAGCGGCGCCCGCGTGCTGGAGGAGGGCGTCTCGCTGGCGAAGGCCCACGAGCGCATCGCCGCCGACGGCGGGATCAACGCCGACGACGCGGTCAGGCCCGAGCTGGCAGCGCTGCTCGGCCGCCTGGCCGAGGCCGCCCGCGAGCCGGTCGACGCGACGGTCTGAGAGCAGACCCGCCCGCGCCACCCTCAGGAGCGCTCGCTGGTGGGGCGGCGCCGTGCCCACCCCAGCAGTGCCCGCACCCCCGCCAGCAGCTGCGGCGCCGCCCAGAACGCGACGAGGTCGAAGATCACGTAGCCGCTGACGGCGCCGCTCGGCGGGTTGCCGTCGCCCAGCCGCAGCCCGGGCACCACCGGCGCCCACGTCCAGGTGCCGAGCGCCGTCCCATACCACTCGAGGGCAACGACTACGAAGAAGACGCCCGCGAGCACCTGCGGGTTGCGATTGCGCCGGCTCAGCACGAAGCACGCGAACACGACAACGCCGAACGCGCCGATCACGTCGTAGCGGCCGAGCACCCCCGTCGCCCCGACGATGCCCCACACGACGGCGCCCACCAGCGCCAGCCGCACGAGCACTTGCGGCCGGTGGACGAACAGCCGTGTGCGGCTGAGCGCAAGGCCGGCGAGGTAGACGAGCCCGTGCGCCGGTGGCACGAACACCGGCAGGTTGCCGAGCCGGTAGCTGTAGACGCCCCAGATGATCGAGCCGAGCACCTCGAAGCAGCTCGCCACCGCGACGACGATCGCCACCTGCGCGCGCCGCTCCGCGCCGAGCGGGATGCACACGACGACCAGTACCGCGAGCGTGGCCCCGCCCAGGGCGAGCTGGCCGCCGTAGCCGACCTCGCGATCGATGGCGAGCAGCGCGCCCAGCCAGGCCATGACGCCGACCACGACGAGCGAGGGAGTCCGCAGGCCGACCACGGCGCCGAGTGTAGATCGGGGTGCCGCGCCTCCGGGGCGCCGCGCCTGCGGGGCGCCGTCGCGCCCACCCGCCCACGCGCCCGCGCTAGGCTCGCGGGGTGCCGCGCGTCGGGATCAGCCTGCTCACCCTGGTGCCCGGCATCGTCGGTGGCAGCGAGACGTACGCGCGCGAGCTGTGCCGGGCGCTCGGCCGGGTCGGCACCCTCGACTACACCGTCTTCGCGCCGACGATCGCGGCCGATGCAGGCGGGCCGCTCGACACGCGCGTCGTCGCCGCCTACCGGGCGAGCCGCACGATGCCCGGCCGGATCGCCGCGATGACGGCGGCAGCCGTCGCCCCCTGGCCGCTGCGCCGCGCGCTCGAGGTCGACCGGCTCGACGCGATCCACTTCCCGCTCAGCGTGATGCTGCCGCCGGTGAAGCAGCCACCTGCCGCCACGACGGTGCTCGACATCCAGCACGAGCTGCTCCCCGAGTTCTTCTCGCGCGCCGAGCTCGCCTACCGCCGCGCCGTCTACGGGGCCACCGTCCGGCGCAGCCGCCTCGTGCTCACCATCAGCGAGCACGCCCGCGCCGAGCTGATCGAGCGCTACGCCCTCGCGCCCGAGCGCGTGCGCGCGATCCACCTCGCCGTCGACCACGACCGCTTCACGCCCGACCCGGCCCTCCGGCGCGAGCCGTTCCTGCTGTATCCGGCCAACCGCTGGCCGCACAAGAACCACGCGCGCCTGTTCGCGGCGCTCGCCCTGGTGCGGCGCGAGCGGCCCGAGCTGCGGCTCGTTCTCACCGGCTCAGGCCACGAGGGGCAGCCCGCGCCGGACGGCGTCGAGGTGCGCGGCCGCGTCTCGGCCGAGGAGCTCGTTCGGCTCTACCGCACCGCCGCCGCGCTCGTCTTCCCGAGCCTGTACGAGGGCTTCGGCATGCCGCTGCTCGAGGCGATGGCGACCGGCTGCCCCGTCGCCTCGTCCAGCGCGGGCTCCCTGCCCGAGGTGGCCGGCGACGCCGCCGCGCTCTTCGACCCGACCTCCGCCGAGGCGATCGCCGCCGGCATCCTCGACGCGCTCACCCGCGCCCCCGAGCTAGCCGCCCGCGGCCTCCTGCGGGCGCGCAGCTTCACCTGGGATACGTGCGCCCGCGCCCACGACGCCGTCTACCGCGACCTGCTCGGCGACTAGACCGGCTCAGCCGCCGGCGGCGCGCAGCCGCTCGAGATCGGCGTCGACGAGCAGCTGCACCAGCCGCTCGAAGCCGACCTCG
>CANFDS010000117.1 GCA_947445525.1 Actinomycetota bacterium
GAGGGCACGGACACCCTCCAGGTAGCCGGCCGGCGGCACGAGGCACCCGCCGGAGTTCTGCACCGGCTCGAGCACGACGAGCGCGACGGTGTCGGGGCCGGCCTGGATGATCTCCTGCTCCAGCTCCTCGAGCAGGAACGCGGTGAACTCGGCCTCGGTCTCGTCGTCGGGCCGCCGGTAGCCGTTCGTGTTGGCGACGTGGATCACCTCGGGGATGAGGGGCTCGAACGGCTGCCGCAGCTGTGGCACCCCGTTGATCGAGAGCGCGCCCATCGTCGTGCCGTGGTAGGCGAGCTTGCGCGAGATCGCCTTCCAGCGGCGCTGCCCGTTACCGAGGTGGAACTGGCGGGCCAGCTTCCACGCCGTCTCGACGGCCTCGGAGCCGCCCGAGACGAAGAACACGCGGTTGAGGTCGCCCGGCGCGAGCTCGGCGAGCTCGGCGGCCAGCCTGATTGCGGCGGGGTGCGCGTAGCTCCAGTTGGAGTAGTACGGCAGCTCGCGCATCTGCTCGAGCGCGGCCTGCCCGATCTCGTCGCCGAACGAGTAGCCGACCTGCACGGTGAAGAGGCCGGCGAGCCCATCGAGGAAGCGCTTGCCATTGCTGTCCTCGAGATAACAGCCTTCGCCCCGGACGATGATCGGGACGTCCTCATCGAGGTAGCCACCCATGCGGGTGAAGTGCAGCCAGAGATGTTTGCGAGCGAGCTCCTGGAGCTCGCCGGTACTTCGGGCCTTGGAGCTGGGTTTTCGAACGCTGATTGCCATGATCTGTCGATGCTACAGGGAGAGGCTGACGCCGGCCAGGTAGCCGAGGCCGAGGGCGCCCAGCAGGCCGTTCCCGGCGAGGTAGCCGTCGGCGCCGTGGCCGGAGATGCCCTGGGCGGCGCCGCCGGCCGCGTAGAGGCCGGCGAGCGGGCGGCCGCCGCGCAGCACGCGGGCCGCGCCGTCGGTGCGTAGTCCGCCCTGCGTGTGGAACAGGGCCCCGACGATGCGCACCGCGACGTAGGGCGCCCGCAGGGGCGCCTCCCAGGCGGTGCGGCCGAAGGGGTCGGGGGCGGCTGCGGTGCCGTGCACCTGGGCGGCGGCGGCGGCGAGCGTGGCGGCGAGCTCCTCGGGGGCCGCGCCGATCAGCGCGGCGAGCTCCTCGGTGTCGCCGGCGCGGCGGATCGCGCCCGCCGCGCGCAGCCGCTGCCAGTCGGCGAACGGCTCGAGGGTCGCCTCGATGCGATCGTCGATCACCGTCCAGGCGTGCGCGCCGGGCTGTGCTATCACCTGCCGCGCGAACTCCGAGTAGCCCGTCGACTCATCGCCGAAGCGCTCACCCCGCGCGTTGACGATGACGCCGCCGTGCACCACCGTCGCCCACGTCACGATCACCGAGTGCGGATCGGCGACGGAGCCGTGGCCCTGGTACGCGTCGAGGTACGCGGTGTCGGCGCCGAGCCGCTGGCCGATCAGCAGGCCGTCGCCGTTGGCGCCGTCGCCGCCGTGGTAGAGGCCGCCGACGATCTCCGGGCAGTAGCGCCGCACGAGCTCGGCGTTGGCGCCGAAGCCACAGGTCGCGAGCACCACGCTACGCGTGTCGACGCGCTCGCGCGCGCCGTCGGGCGTCTCGGCGATGGCCACGCGCACGGCGCCATCGCCGTCGAGCTCGACATCGACGAGCCGCATCGGCGCGACTAGCTCGAGCCCGTCGGTACGCTGGGCCGCCTCCAGCAGGAGGCGTAGCAGCGTCGAGCCGGCGCGATCGGCGACGGTGTGGCAGCGCAGCTGCGAGTGGCCGGGATAGAGAAAGTCGGTGACGAGCTCGAGCGGCACGGCGCAGCGATCGGCGAGCCAGTCGACAAGCGCCGGCCCGACCTCCGTCAGCGCGCGCGCAACAACCGGGTCGGCGCTGCCCTTCGTCTTGGCCGCGATATCGGCGGCGAACGTCGCTGCGGAGTCCTCCACCTCGGCCTCGCGCTGCCAGCGGGTACCCGCAGCCGGGATCATCGCGGTCGACATCGACGTGCAGCAGCCCTCGCGAAACGTCTCGCTCTGCTCGAGCACGAGCACCGAACGGCCCGCCTGAGCGGCGGCGATCGCGGCCGACAGGCCCGCGGCCCCGGCCCCCGCGACGACGGCATCGACATCCATGCCGCGATTATCACCGACCTTGCCACCGGGCCGGGATAGAGTCGCGCGGTGACGTCCCGCCGAGGATTCCTGCTGATCGCCGCCGGCCTCTTTGCGGTCGGCCTGACGCTCCGCCCGCAGGTCGTGGCGATCGGGCCGCTGACGGCGGGCATCGGGCGCGGGCTCGATGTCTCGCATGCCGTGACGGGACTGCTCGCGACGATCCCGGTGCTGTGCATGGGACTGCTGGCGCCCCCCGCTCAGATGCTGCTCGCCCGCTACGGCTCCCGCGCCGGGCTCGCGCTGTGCCTCGGCCTGATCTCGGTGTTCGGCATCGCGCGGGCGCTGTCGCCGCCGGCCGCCGCAGTGATCCTGCTGACGGTGCCCGTCGGCATCGGCATCGCCCTGGCCCAGGCGATGCTGCCGGCACTCGTCAAGGCGCGCTTCGCGGCGAAGCCGGTGTTCGCGACAGGCCTCTACACGGTCGGCATGAGCGCGGGCGGCGCGATCTCGACGATCGCGGCGGTGCCGCTGGCGAACGTGCTCGGTGGGTGGCGCGGCACGCTGGTTGCGTTCTCGGTCTTCGCGGGCGTCGTGGTGCCGGCCTGGCTCCTGCTCACCCGCGGCGACCCCCCGGAGGAGCGCCGGCCGGCAGCCTGGCCCTCGCTCCCGCTGCGCAGCCGCACCGCCTGGCTGCTCGTCTTCTACTTCACCGTGGTGGCCGTCCTCTACTACGGGCTCAACCACTGGCTCGCCGAGTCGTACGTCGAGCGCGGCTGGGAGGAGTCCCGGGCAGGCGTGCTCGTGGGCGTGATGAACCTCTGCTCGCTGCCGGGCACGTTCTTCGTGGCAGCGCTCGCCGACCGCTTCGGGACGCGGCGCGCCTGGCTGATCGGGATCGGCGCCATGAGCCTGCTCGGCACGGCCGGCGTGGTTGCGCTGCCGGACGGAGCCTGGCTGTGGGTGGTGCTGATCGGCCTCGCCAACGGTGGCGTCTTCCCGCTGCTGATGACGCTGCCGCTCGACGTGTCGCGCGAGCCCCGGGAGGTCGGCGCTGTCGTGGCGATGATGCTCGGCGTCGGGTACACGCTCTCGGCGACCTCGCCCCTCGTGCTCGGTGCGCTCCGAGACGCGACCGGCAGCTTCACAGGCGCGCTCTGGGCGCTCGTCGGTGTCGCCATCCTCTACATGACGGTGCCCGTGCTGCTGACGCCGCAGCGGCTGGGGCGCGGCGTCGCGGTCGGCCGGTCGGCCATCACGCGCCGCGCCCGTGGCCGCGGTTCCGACTCCGGCTAGGCGACCGCCTAGGCGATCTTCTTCAGCGCAGCGAGCGCGGCATCGTAGTCGGGCTCGTGCGTCATCTCGTCCATCACCTGCGCGTAGACGATGGTGTCGTTGCGGTCGACCACGTACACGGCGCGGGCGAGGATCTTCAACTCGTCGATGAGCAGGCCCCAGTTCGTCCCGAACGAGCGATCCTGATAGTCGGAGACGGTCTCCAGATTCTCGATGCCCTCGGCGCCGCAGAAGCGGTTCTGCGCGAACGGCAGATCGAGGCTCACCGTGTAGGCGGCGATGCTGTCGCCGAGCGCGCCCAGCTGCTCGTTGAACGTCTTCGTCTGCTTCGCGCAGACGCCCGTGTCGAGCGACGGCACGACCGAGATCAGGCGGGCCTTCTTCGGCAGGCTCGCGAGCGTGACCTCCTTGAGGCCCTCACCGGGGACGAACTTGTGGGTCGTGAACGCAGGCGCCTGCTGGCCGACCTGCGGCTGCTCGCCGACGAGGTGGAGCGGGTTGCCGAGAAACGTGATCTGACGGGCCATCGATTCCTCCATATGCTCGGTTGACTACGTAGATGAGAACGCGCGAGGGCTGCACAGCCTTCCACCGCGCCTTGACCGGTGCGCGGCGACGAGCGAGCCTTGCGGCAGACCGAGTGAAGGGAAAGAACCATGGTGGCAGCGCTTCACCTCACGAGCCCGTTCATGTCGGGCCCCGCCGTGCTCGCTGTCCAGAAGCGGCTGGTGGCGCTCGGGTACGCGCCGGGCGCGCTCGACAGCGCCTACGGGCCAACCGTCGCCGCCGCGGTGAAGGCGTTTCAGCACGATCGCAAGCTCGAGGCCGACGGTGTGGTCGGGCCGTTGACTCTGGCCGCGTTGAAGGAGAAGCCGGCGAAGGCGACAACAGCAGGGCCTGCCGCAACGCCGGCTGCGGCTCCCACGTCCAGACGCCTCCAGGGCAGGAGCTCCCCGGGTGAGCGAGCCCTTACCGAGGCGATCACGCACATCGGTGTCAAGGAGAAGCCCACCGGCTCGAACAAGACCGCGTTCGGCGAGTGGTTCGGCGTGAACGGCGTGCCCTGGTGCAACATCTTCGTCAGCTACTGCTTCCAGGTCGGCGCCGCGACCACTATCTGCAAGGGCTTCAAAGGCGCCGGCGCCTACCCGGGCAAGGGCTCGACCTACGTGCCGACGAACGAGGCGTGGCTGCAGGCGGCGGGCTTGTGGCTGGGACGCACCGAGCCTCGCCCCGGCGACATCGCGATCTTCAACTGGGACGGCGGTCGGCCCGACCACATCGGCATCGTCGAGGAGTATCTCGGCGACGGCCAGTTCCACGCGATCGAGGGCAACACGGCGGCCGGCAACGACTCGAACGGCGGC
Source organism: Actinomycetota bacterium (assembly GCA_947445525.1). Classification (GTDB taxonomy): domain Bacteria; phylum Actinomycetota; class Thermoleophilia; order Gaiellales; family Gaiellaceae; genus CANFDS01. Next base: position 4,779 of record CANFDS010000117.1, read on the forward strand.
GAGGTGATGCGCCGGCTGCGCAAAGTCTCACAGGTGAACGGGTTCGGACGGGTGACAGGCTGACGGGTCTCAGCCTGAATCCGGCGCTTGGCGCGATCGCGCGGCGCCCGGCCGGGCCGTCAGGACGGGATGCACCGCCCGCGCCAAGCGCCGGATTCAGGCTCAGGTGCGGTTCTGGAAGCGGCGGTACCTTCCAGAGATGAGCGAGGCACGGCCGAGAGTCGAATCGCTGGCGCTGGTCGCGCTGGCGCTGGTCGCGCTGGCGCTGGTCGCGCTGGCGCTGGTCGCGCTGGCGCTGGCTGCGTGCGCCGCCGCGTTGGCGCCGGCCTCCTCCCTCGCGGCCGAGCTGGC
>CANFDS010000118.1 GCA_947445525.1 Actinomycetota bacterium
AGCGCCACCCGCCGCCGCACCACGACGAGCCCGATCAGCGAGAGCGCGTACAGCGGGATCATGTAGGCAGGCACGACCCAGCGCCGCATGATGCTCACCAGCGAGGTGCCGGTGACGTCGGCGTTGTTGGTCTCGAACGCGCGCGGGTCGAGGAACATCCCGGTCGCCTGCACGGCCAGCTTGACCTTCTCGCCCGGGTGCTGCTGCCAGAACTCGAACACGCGATCCTGGAAGAACGTCATCTGGGCGCACTCGTCGACGACGGTGGTGCGGCCGTTGACGCGGTAGTCGTCGCCGGCCTGCTCGGGCGTCGGCGGAGCGTTCGGATAGGGCGGCACGTTGTCGATCCAGTTGCGGTTGCTCGAGAGCGTCTCGTACGTGTTGACGTTGTTGGCCTTCCACAGCGCGCGCGCATCGGTGGTCACGGCGAAGCAGCCGACCTCGATCCGGTTGCGCACGACCCACGGGGCGACGACGGCAGCGGCGCCCAGCAGCGTGACGAGGGCGAGCACGACGGCCCGGCGCCGGTCGCCGCGCAGCGCGACGAGGAAGAGCCCGACGGCCACTGGCAGCAGGATCAGCCGCGTGTTGGAGAGCACGGCGAGGCCCAGCAGCGCGCCCAGCCCGACGGCCCTGCGCACCGTGCGCCGCTCTGCCACGCGCAGCGCAAGCAGGACGATGCCCGCGGCGAGCGCGGTGTCGAGGATCTCCCGGTTGAGATGGACGTCGTGCCAGACGAGATACGGGTGCAGCGTTGCGACAAGCCCCGCGAGCAGACCCGCAGCGGGCGACAGCCAGCGCCGGCCGACCCGGACGACGAGCAGCGCAGCCAGCAGCGCGACGAGGATCTGCGCGATCCCGACAGCCTCCCAGGTACGGCCGAACACCCAGTAGATCGGGATCAGGAAGAACGAGTAGAGCGGCTGCGTGTACGCCGACGGCTGCCCGGGAATGAGGCCGAAGGTGCCGTCGAAGAGGAAGATGCGTGCGAAGTCGTCGCTCTTCTCGGTGTAGGCGGCCAGGATGTGGCCCCGCTCGAAGAGGAGGGCGGCGAGCCGGGGCAGGACGCACGCGGCGGCGACGAGCCCGTACGTCCAGCGCGACCTCAGCAGGAAGGCCAGCCGGCTAGCGGAGAGCAAGCGCTGCCTCCGCGGGGCTGGACGGCGGCTGCGGCGACTCCACGTACAGACGCTGCCACAGCTCCAGGACGAGCAGGCACCAGAGGCGGTGCCCGTGGTCGGCGCGGCCGCTCGCGTGCTCGGCGATCAGGGCCTCGACGGCGGCGGGCCGCAGTTGGCCGCGCGAGCGCGCCCGCTCGCCCAGCAGCAGGTCGCCCGTCACCTCGCGCAGCTCCTCGCGGAACCAGCGGGCGAGCGGCACGCCGAAGCCGGTCTTTGAGCGACTCGCCACCTGCGCCGGCAGGTCGGGGGCGAAGGCGCGGCGCAGCGCCTCCTTGCCGCGGCGGCCACGCAGGCTCGCCGGCAGCGAGACGCCGAGGGCCAGGACGCGGTCGTCGAGGAACGGCGAGCGCAGCTCCAGCGAGCACGCCATCGAGGCGAGGTCGGCTTTCAGCAGCAGGTCGCCGGGCAGGTAGGTCTCGACGTCGAGCGCCTGCAGGCCCGGGGTGCCCGCGAACGGCGGCGGCCCGAGCAGCTCGTGCGTGGGCACCGGCTGCTCCAGGAACGAGGGCTCCCACAGCTGCGCCCGCAGCTCGGCGGGGAACACCTCCATCAGCCGGCCGTAGCGCTCGGCGCGCGGGGCGGCAGCCAGGTCGAGCAGGCGGGCGGCGCGGAACAGCGGCGAGCGCCGCTCGGAGCGGGCGGCGGGGTGGAGGCGCAGCGCACGGGCGGCGAGCGCGGCGGGGGCGGCCGGAAGCCGTGCCGCGAGCTGCAGCGCCACGTAGCGCTCGTAGCCGGCGAACGCCTCGTCGCCGCCGTCGCCGCCGAGCGCGACCGTGACGTGGCGCCGCGCGAGGTCGCTGACCAGCAGGGTCGGCAGCGCCGCCTCGTCGCCCAGCGGCTCGTCGAGCGCCCAGGCGAGGCGGGGCAGCAGCGCGTGCGCATCCGGCTCGACGACGATCTCCTCGTGCCGCGTGCCGTAGCGCTCGGCGACGGCGCGGGCATACTCGCGCTCGTCGTAGCGGGCGTCGCCGAAGCCGACCGTGAACGTTCGCAGCGGCTCGGCCGATGCCTGCGCCGCCAGCGCGACCACGATCGAGGAGTCGATGCCGCCCGAGAGCAGCGCGCCCAGCGGCACGTCTGCGACGAGCCGCCGCCGCACCGCTGCGCCCACCTCGGCGCGCACGCGCTCCAGCCACTCGCCCTCCGAGTGGCGCACCGTGTCGGGGACGAGCCGCCAGTAGCGCTCGACGCTCACCTGGCCACCCTCGAAGACGAGCACGTGGCCCGGCGGCAGCCGCTGCACGCCCGCGAGCGCCGTGCGGCTGCCGGGGACGTACTGGAGGGCGAGGTAGGCGTCGAGCGCCGCCGGGTCGACCACGCGGCGCAGCCCGGGGATGCGCGCCAGGGCCTTCAGCTCGGAGGCGAAGGCGAAGGTGCCGTCGGGGAGCACTGTCCACAGCAGCGGCTTCTTGCCGACGCGGTCGCGGGCGAGCACGAGCCGCTCGCGCGGCGCATCCCACAGCGCCAGCGCGAACATGCCGTGCAGCCGCTCGACAAAGCGCACGCCGTGCTCCTCGTACAGGTGCGGCAACAGCGTCGTGTCGCCGTGACCGCGGATCCGGTGGCCGCGGGCGTCGAGGTCGGCACGCAGCTCCCGGAAGTCGTAGATCTCGCCGTTGAAGACGACCGAGACGGCGCCGGTCTCGTCGGTCGCCGGCTGGTAGCCCTCGTTGAGGTCGACGACGCGCAGCCGCCGGTGCCCGAGCGCCGCGCGCCCGGCGACGTGGACGCCGCCGTCGTCCGGCCCGCGATGCAGGATCGCCAAGGCCATCCGCTCGACGACTGACGCGTCGGGCGAACCGGCGGCTGCTACAAGTCCGCAGATGCCGCACACGGGTTACGACGCGAGGGGAGGGGACATTCCGCCAGAACGGTACGCGGTCGTCTCCTGCCACGTCGAGCGACCCCTCGACGACGCCGTGTGGGAGGCGTTCCGGCGCTTCCAGGCCGGGCGGCCCGGCGGCTTCCGCATCGCCGCCCTTGTCCGCCCGCCCGACACCGCTGCCGCTGCCGGCGAGGCCGGTGCCGCGCGTGCCGCCGTCTGGCTCGAGCGCGCCCGCTTCGCGTCCGAGCACGGCCCGTTCGGCTTGCACACCCACTTCGGCGGCCGCGAGCACGGCCGTGCCCGGCCGGGCGACCCCGAGCCGGCCGACCGGGTGCGTGCCGAGCTCGCCACCCTTGCCGGGCACGGCCTGGCGCCCCGCTTCTTCTGCGGCGGCAACTGGTACCTCGACGAGCGGGTCGCCGGCGTGCTCGCCGCGGCGGGCCTCGCCGACTGCACCGCGACTGCCTTCACGCCGCGGCACCTCCCGGCGGGCGCCGTGCGGCTCGCGCTGGCCACGCCCGCATGGCTGCGGATCGCGGCCCCCGGCGGCGCTGGCCCCGTCCCAGGCGTCCCCGGCGTCCCCGCCCCTCCGGCCCGCCTGCTCGAGCTGCCCACCACGCACTCGCTCGGCATGACCGCTCGCGCGGCGCTCTCGCCGGCCGCCCCGCGGACGCTGCACTGCTACTTCCACGACACCGATCTCGTCGTGCCCAGCCGCGCCCGCGCCCTCGCTGTCGCGCTCGCCGTCCTCGGCCGGCGTCGCCGGCCGCTCGACCTCGACGAGCTGGCTGGCGTCATGGCGTCCACCGCTCCGGAGGTGTGCTTCGGTGGCTGACGTCGCGGTCGTCATGGTGACCATCGACTCGCTGGCCGACATCGGGCGGAACCTCGCCGAGCTGCGGGCGCAGCAGGGGGCCGGGCTCGAGCTCGTGATCGTCGACAACGGCTCGACCGACGGCACCGTCGAGCTGCTGGGCGCCCAGCCCGACGTGCAGCTGATCGCCAACGGCGAGAACCGCTGGCTGTCGCCCGCCTGGGCGCAGGGCGTGCGCGCCTCCACGGCGCCGTTCGTGCTCTTCCTCACCCCCGACGTCGAGCTTCCCGACAGCGGGCTCGTTGCCAAGCTGCTCGCCGCCCTGCGCGCCGACGACGGCGCCGCGCTCGTGGGCCCGCGCTTGCGGGACGGCGAAGGCGGCGATGCCGTCAACGGCGCCTTCTCGTTTCCCAGCGTCCGCTGGATCGTGCTCAAGCGAGTCGGCCTCGCCGGGATTACCGGACGTACCGCACGGCCCACCGCGCCCTCGGCACCTCGCACCGATTCGGTCCCGGTGGCGTTCGTGAACGGCTGCTGCATGCTCGTTCGGCGGGCCGCCCTGGACGCGATCGGCGGCCTCGACGAGACCTACCGCCTCTACTGGGAGGAGATCGACCTCCAGTACCGTCTCGGCGATGCGGGCTGGCGGGTGCTGCTCGTCCCGGGTGCGGAGGCGGTGCATCGCAGCAAGGGCTCACCCTCCGCTCCCGGCGTGCGCGAGAGCGCGTATCGCTTCGGGGAGCGCCATTACATCCGCAAGCACCACGGGCTTGCCGCGCTTGCTGCGGTCGAAGCTGCCCGGGTCGTCGAGCGGTTACGGCAGCGCCTCGGGGCCGCCTGCGGCTGACCGCCCCTCCCGCCGCCGCCGCGCTCAGCCGGGACGGCGCGCGCTGAACACGATGTCGTTGGCGAACAGGCGCGGGTGCAGCGGCACCAGCCGGCCTGCGACGAACGTCAGCTCGACGGCGTCCCAGCCGGCCAGCAGCGCGCGCACGTGCTGCGGCGCGAACAGCTGGAGGTGCGTCGTGTCGCGGTCGGGCCGCCTGCCCACCAGGAACTCGAGCCGGCTCTTCAGCCGGTAGCCGTTCGGCACCGAGCCGACGATGCGGCCGCCGGGCCGCAGCACGCGCGCCGCCTCACCCACCAGCCGGCCCGGGAATTGCAGGTGCTCGAGGATCTCGGCGACCACGACCACGTCGAAGCCCCCGTCCGGGAATGGCAGCGCCTCGTCGAGGTCGGCCCACACCGTCTCGACGCCGAGCTTCGCGGCCTCGGCCAG
>CANFDS010000119.1 GCA_947445525.1 Actinomycetota bacterium
CAGCTGCTGGTGCGCCGCCAGGTGGACAGCCCGGGACGGCCGCTGGTGATGATCCCGGATGCGCCCGACACCGGCTCCGGGCTGCGCCCGCTGCTGGCGGAGCTCGCCCGCACGCGCCCGGTGTACGCGATCGACACGGCCGGCAACGGTGGCTCCGACCCGCTGGCGAAGAAGGAGCCCACGGTCGCCGACTACGTGGCGTCGTACGTTCGCGCGATCCGCTCGCTGGGACTTGGGGAGATCGACCTGTACGGCCGCGGAACAGGTGCAGTGATAGCACTCGAGATAGCACTTGCATTGCCGCGGCAGGTGGGCAAGCTCGTGCTCGACGGGTACCCGCTGCACACGGCCGAGGCACGCAAGCGCCTGCTCGCGTACCCGCACGTCTCGCTCGAGCCGGAGAGCGACGGCACGCACCTCCAGCGCGCCTGGACGATGGTACGCGATCACGAGATCCACTTCCCCTGGTTCGACCGCGTGCCGGTCTCGCAGCGGCACCTCGACGTCTCCTCCGCCGACGAGCTGCACCGGCGCACGCTGGAGGTGCTGAAGTCGCTCGACACCTACGACCTGGCGCCGCGGGCGACCTGGGCGCAGCCGCTGGAGGCGCGCCTGCCGCTCGCCGGCGCCGCCCTGCCGACCCTGGCGGTCGCCGGCTCCCGTGACGTCGCCGCCTCGCTCGTCAAGGACGTCGCCCGCCTCAGCGGGGGCACGGCGGCCGCGCTGCCCGACGATCCGGCCGGTGCCGCCGAGGTCATCGCACGCTTCCTCGACGGGTCGGCGGCCGACGCCGCGAAGGCAGCGAAGCGCCTCGCCACGAAGCCGCAGCCGCGGCGCCACTGGACGCTGCCGTAGCGACGGCGATGCGTCAGTCAGTTGCGACCCGTGAGCGTGGGGTGATGCCGATTGCGGTCTCCGCCGCCGGCCACTGCCGCCCGACACCGGACGAGCTGACGGACGTCCGGTGTCGGCTCGCAGAGGCGCTGGAACCGTGAGCCGCTGGGCCGGCATCGACGTCGGTGGCGAGGAGAGGGGGTTTCACGTCGCGGTGGTCGACGAGGCTGGACTGGTGGGGCGCGTCGAAAACCCGAAGACGGCGGCAGCGGCGGTGGCACTCCTCCGCGAGTTGCCGCCGGAGCTTGTCGCCGTCGACAGCCCGCGGGAGCCGGCGCCCGTTGGCCAGAAGTCGCGGCCGGGCGAGCGGGCCTTCCCGACCAGGGAGATCTGCCAGCTCTTCTACACGCCCGACCAGGCAACGATCGATGCCCGTGAAGACGACTGGTTCGACTGGATAAAGATCGGCTTCGATCTGTACCGGGCGCTCGCGGACGCCGGGCTCGAGGCGGTCGAATGCTTTCCCACGGCGTCCTGGACGCGCTGGGGAGGACAGCGCGACGGCCGTCCCCGCGGGTCGTGGTCAGCGGCGGTGCTGCGCGATCTCGCCGTCCCCGGGGTGCCTGCGCGGATGAACCAGGACGAACGTGATGCGATCGGGGCAGCCCTGACGGCTCGGGCGCACGCGCAGGGTGAGACGGAGCTCCTCGGCGGCATCGTGGTGCCCCGAGGGTTGCGGGCGACGGGTGGTGACGGCGGTGGATCGCGGCGGGCACGTGCTTCGATCCGGACGCCATCCGCCTCGGCCGACCAGCGCACCTTCGTCCTGCGGGGCGCAAACGTCCTCGGGCCGACGGGGCACTTCGCTGGTCCGCTCGACGTGGTCGTCGACGGTGGTGTTGTGCGCGAGGTGCGCAGGGGCGCACGGCCGCTGGCTCCGGGCTGCCCGGAGCACGACGCCTCCGGTCTCTTCGTGATGCCGGGCGTTGTCGACGCTCACGCCCACGTCGCGATCTCGACGCTCGACGCGCTCGAACTGCTGCGCAAGCCGATCACCCGCTGGGCGCTCGAGGCGGGTGCGAACCTGCGGGCGACGCTCGAGGGCGGGGTCACCTTCCTGCGCGATGCAGGTGGCGCCGACGCGGGCATCCGGGACGCCGTCGAGGCGGGCGTCGTGCCGGGGCCGCGGCTGCAGGTCTCGGTCGTCGGCATCTGCCGAACCGGCGGGCATTTCGACGGGATGCTGGCCGGCCCTGGCCTCGCGATCTCGGGCGGGTACGTCTTCCCAGACTACCCGGGCCGCCCGCCGTTTCGTGCGGACGGGCCGGATGAGATGCGCCGTGTCGTGCGGCACATCCTGCGTTCCGGCGCCGATGTGATCAAGGTCTGCTCGACAGGTGGGCTGCTCGCGCCACACGAAGCTCCCGACGAGGCACAGCTCGATCGTGAGGAGCTCGCGGCTGCGGTGATCGAGGCGCGGCGCGCAGGGCGCCCGGTGATGTGCCACGCCTACGGCGGTGCTGGCTTGCTCGACGCCGTCGAGGCAGGCGTGACGTCGATCGAGCATGGCACTCTGCTCGATGAGGAGCAGGCGCAAGCGATGGCGAGGAAGGGCACCTGGCTCGTGCCCACGCTGGCAATCTGCCACGAGCTGATCGCCTGGGCGCGCGGAGGGCTGCTGCCGCCCGCGGCCGCCGCGAAGGCGCTTGCCGTCGAGCCCCTGCTGGGGAATGCGGTGCGCCTGGCGCAGGCCGCGGGCGTGCGCATCGCGGTGGGAACCGACTTCGCGGTGCGCAGCCAGCACGGTGGAAATCTCGTCGAGCTCGCACTGCTCGCAGCTGCCGGACTGCCGCCGAGCGACGTGCTGCTGGCTGCCACAGCCGGCGGTGCCGAGCTCTGCGGCGCCGGGGCCCGACTCGGCCGAATCGCCCCGGGCCTGCTCTTCGACGCGATCATCCTCGACGCCGACCCGGGAGACCTGTCGTGCTTTCGCCGTACGGGCACCGTCACAGGCGTCTTCAAAGGCGGCGACCCCGTTCTGCCCCATCCGCGGCTCTCCCCGGCGGGCGGAGTCGCGCCCGGCAGCGGTTCTGCGTAGGCTTCCGTGAATGACGCGGCCCCCGACCGAGCAGGAGGTGGCGCTGCGAGCGCTCTGCCTCACTGCCGTCGCCGCAGCCGGCGCGTACGCAACGGTGCTGCTGGTCGAGCCCGACGCGGCTGACGAGGTCTTCGAGGCGACAGCCGACCTGACCGACTGGCTGCACGAGGACGGTCTCGCCGTCGGGCTGTCGAGCCGTGAGCGCGCCCTGCTCGAGCATCCGCTGGAGGAGTGGTCGGAGGAGCAGCGGCTGGCCGCGGCGAGCCGTGGCGAATCGCTCGGGGTGCTGCTCTGGACGCTGTCGATCGTCGACGCGCTGCCGCCCTGGGACGAGCCGTTCGACGCTGTCGAGCTCGCCCCGCTCGGCGACTCGCTGGAGGAGCTGCTCGAGCGGTCGCAGCTGCGCGATAAGGACGAGATCGAGCGGGCACGGGATCTCGCGGAGCTGTGGCAGTGGCGGGCAACGGCGGCCGGCCGGGATTTCGACGTGCTCGGCGGCACCGCGCGGGCGGCCTTCGACGCAGGCGACATCGGCGAGCCGATCGACGGTGACTTCCCCGTGTTCGGCAAGGCGTACCGTGACCTCGACCCGGACGAGACGGCGCTGGCTGCCTCGATCGCTGCCGAGCGGCGCCATGCACTGGCCTGGCTGTGCGGCCAGACTGTGGACTGGGATCTCGTAGCCGGCGAGTAGCGCGGGCCGGGCTAGCGCAGGCTCTCGGCGAGCGTCTCGACGACGCGATCCTGCAGTGCGTGTGCCGCCCAGGAGTCGACTGGCGACCCGTTCGACACCACGGCGAAGGCGTAGCGCTCACCGACGTAGCCGGCCAGTGCGGAGGAGAGGTCGGTGGTGCCGGTCTTGGCGCGCACGATGCCGGCGGCGGCCCCCGCCTTCAGGCGGCGCCGCAGGGTGCCCGTCACGCCGCCGAGCGCGAGCGAGGCCTTCAGCGTGGGAGCCACAGCCGGGTCTCTCGCTGCCGCGGCGAGGATCTCGGCGAGCGTGCGGGCGGGCAGGCGGCCGAGCGACGAGAGCCCGGAGCCGTCGGCGATGGTGACGCCGCCGAGCGGCACGCCCATCCGGGCGAGCTGGTTCCTGACGACGCGCGCGCCCGCTGCCGAGCTGCCCTGCCCGGCGATGCGCAGGCCGAGGAGCTTCAGTGTGGTCTCGGCAACGTAGTTGTCGCTCCAGGTGCCCATCGCGGCAGCCAGCTCCGAGAGCGACGGCCCGTCGATCGAGGTGAGCAGGCGCGCCCCGGCTGCGGCGACGCCGGTGCGCGGCGGCCCGCTGACGATGGTGCCGGCCCCCTGCAGCGCCTTGGTGAAGAGGATGGCAGCCGACGCAGCGGGGCCTTCGGCGCCGGCGATCCTGTCGACGACGAGCGCCGACAGTGGCGGGCTCTCCTCGAAGAGAAACTCCGGCTTCCAGCCGGGACCAAGCCGTTCGGCGTCGAATGCCGACTCGTCGGCGACCACCGACCCGGTAATCGTCGTCACGCTGAGCGAGCGCACCACGCCGGCCAGGCGGGCGAGGCCGGCCCCGGAGAGGCGCGGGTCGCCGAAGCCCTTGAGCACGATGTCGCCCCGCAGGATGCCGCCGCCGATCGGCGCCGCCGTCAGCACGTCGGTGTGCGTGCGGAAGCTGGGGCCGAGCAGGCCGATTGCAGCCACGAGCAGCGGCAGCTTGGCCGTCGATGCCGGGACGAGCGGCATCCCCGCGTTCTGCTCGAAGACGGTGGTGCCGCTGGCGAGGTCGATCACGGCGATCCCGGTGAGCTGCGGCGCCAGCGCCGGATCGGTGGCCACTGCGGCGAGCTTGCCCTGCAGCACGGCGAGGGCGCTGCCCGTCAGGCGCGGCCCCTGCTCGACCACGGGCGGCGGGAGCGTCCTTGTCGCCGGCGGCGGAGCTGCGGGCGTCGTGGCGGTGGGCACCGCCGCGGCCGGGGCGCTGGCCGGCGTCGCCGCCGGTGCAGTAGCTGCCGCAGGGCAGGGCCGCGCTGGGATCCTGATCGACGTGCCGAGGATCAGCAGCGAGTCCGGCTTCAGCCCGTTCGCTGCCGCCAGCTTGCTGCGCGTGATGCCGAATCGCTGCGCCACCGTCCACAGCGAGTC
>CANFDS010000120.1 GCA_947445525.1 Actinomycetota bacterium
CAGCGCGATGCCGAGGCCGACCCCCGCCACCGTCATCACGATGCCGAAGAGGTAGAAGAAGACAAGCGGGTGGAAGTCGCGGATCACGTACTTCTGGCGCAGCCGCCAGAAGAAAGCGCGCAGCAGCAGCCAGGAGATGCGCGGGATGACCTTGCGGATCTTCATGCCCGACTGCTCGCCGACGCCGTACACGGGCTTCTGCGGGAAGTCGCGGACGCGGGCGTTCCACACGTTGAGGTGGACGAGCAGGTCGTTGGGGAAGCCGTAGCGCGGGTAGAGCCGGCGCAGGTCGAGCCGCTCCAGCATGGGCAGCGCGATCGCGGTGTAGCCCGACTGCGAGTCGGCGATGTGCCAGTAGCCGGAGGCGATCTTGGTGAGCATCGAGAGCGCCGCATTGCCGAGGTAGCGGTGCCGCGGGATCAGCTCCCAGGCCTGGCCGGTGAACAGGCGGTTCGCCTTTGCGTAGTCGACCTCGCCGCGGGCGACCGGGGCGACGAGGCCCTCCAGCTCGGCCGGATCCATCTGGTTGTCGGCCGCCATCACGGCGGTCACGTCGATGCGCTCCTCGACGGCGCGCAGGTAGCCGGTGACGATGGCGGCGCCGACACCGCCGTTGCGTTCGTGGCGGATCACCTCCACGCGCGGGTCGGCCGCGGCGCACTCGTCGGCGCGCGCGACGGTGGCGTCCCGCGAGCAGTCGTCGACGACGTAGATGCGGTCGACGAACGCCGGGATCCCCGCCAGCGTGACCGGCAGGAGCTTCTCCTCGTCGTACGCGGGAACGACGACCGCGACGCGCTTGCCCTCGTACACGCCGGCCCGCCCGGCTCAGTCCGCGGTGCGAGCCCGCTTGACGAGCACCCGCGCGGGATCCCAGAAGAGGGCCGCCAGCAACCCGGCCAGGAAGCCGATCACGAGCCCGACGGCGGCGCCGGTGCGCTTGCTCGCTTCGGCGACGCGGGCTGCCGTGCCAGGCTGCACGATGCGCGACTGCTCGATCTGCTGGTTGAGGGCGATCGTGTCGTTGAGCGCGAACTGGGAGCTCTCGAGGTTGAACTGGCGCTGCTGCCTGAACTGGAGCTCGCTGTTGAGGCTCGCCAGCAGCAGGAAGCGCTCTGCGCCGGAGAGCCCGGGCGCCGTGGTCGCGTCGTTGACCTGCTTCTGGAGGAGGGTGATCTTTGCCTCGGTCTTCTCCAGTTCGCGATCGGCGCGGTCGAGCCGGGCCCGGTGGGTGGCGAGCTTCACCCGCGCGTACTCCGAGAAGCGGTCGACGAGAACGTCGGCGAGGAGGTCGGCGGCGGCGACCGCCTTGCGGGCCGACGGATCCCTGACCTCGACGGCGATGATCGGCGAGAGGACCGCGGCGGCCGACCTCGTCGTGGGGACGCCGCGAATGGTCACGAACGAGGTGTTGCTGCCGAGGACCGACGGCTTGATGCCCACCTTCGTGCCGATCTCCTTGAGCGTGCTGCGCGTCTTGACCAGCTGGTCGACCCAGGTGAGCTTCGTACCCAGGGTCTCGATCGGCGAGACGGTGCCCGGGGCGAAGGTCTGCCCGAGGTAGACGATGCTGGACGCCTTGTAGGGGCGCGCGCCACCGCTCTGCGCGACCACTCCGATGACGAGACCGACCACGACGCCGCCGATCGGGAGCCACCAGCGGCGGACGATCGCGAGCCAGTAGCGACCGAAATCGACCTCCTGCTCTCCTGCAATCTCGGGCTGGCTCATCGGCGGCCAACCTTAGCGGATACCCAGGACCACTGAGCCTGCAGGCCCTCCTCCAGGCCGACCTGCGCCTCCCACTCGAGCGCGGCGCGGATGCGGCCCGTGTCGGCCGCCGTGCGGGAGACGTCGCCCTTCGCGGACTCGCGCCGGCGCAGGTCGAGGCTCCGGCCGGAGACGCGCTCGCACAGCGCGATCGCCTCGCTCATCGTCGCCTCGGCGCCGCCGCCGACGTTGTACACGGCCCCCTGCTCGCCGCGCTCCATCGCGGCCGCGGTCGCCGCCACGGCATCGCCGACGAAGGTGAAGCCGCGCGAGGCGGAGCCGTCGCCGAAGAGCTCGAACGGCGAGCCCGCGGCCAGCGCGGTGAGTATGCGGGTGAAGGCCATGTCGGGGCGCTGGCGCGGCCCATACACGGTGAAGTAGCGCAGCAGCACGGCGTCGAGGCCGAACGCGAGCTCGGTGGCCCGGGCCAGGTGCTCGCAGCCGAGCTTGGTGATGCCATACGGCGAGATCGGCCGGGGCACGGCGCTCTCGCGCGTCGGGTACCCCTCGGCCTCGCCGTACACCGAGGAGGACGAGGCGAACACGACGCGCGCGCCGGCGCGGGCGGCGGCCTCGAACAGGCGCTGGCTCGCCAGCAGGTTGTGTCGCAGGTACACCGGGAAGGCGTCGCCGAAGCTGCGAACGCCTGGCTGACCGGCGAGATGGAAGACCCCGTCGATGCCGTCGAGCAGCGGGTCGAGCGGCGCCTCCGCCAGGTCGGCACGGACGATGGCGCGACCGGCCGCGTTCTCCTCCTTGAGGGCGGCGGCGTAGTAGTCGGTGAAGCAGTCGACACCGACGACGGCGTGGCCCGCCGCCTCGAGGGCCTCGCAGAGGTGCGAGCCGATGAAGCCCGCCGCGCCTGTCACCAGATACCTGCTCATCGGCGGGGAACCATCGCATATAGCCGCGTGTAGCCGACGAGGTAGAGGCGGCCCACGTCGGCGATGGCGGCCGCGTACTTCCCCTCCGGGAACGTCCAGAGCAGCTTGCCGGTGGCCGCGTCGAGGGCGTAGGTGCGGCGCGCGAGGGTCGAGACGTAGACGACGTCGCCGATCACCACCGCCGACCCGGAGATCGGGCCGGCCGCCGTGAAGCGCCACCGCTCCTCGCCGGTCGCCGCGTCGAATGCCAGGAAGCGGCCGCTGTACGAGCCGACGAGGACGAGCCGCCGCCACACCGCCGCCGACGCGTACACGTAGCCGCCCGTCGACTGCGACCAGCGGAGCTTCCCGGTGGAGGCGCCGAACGAGTAGACCTTACCGTCGGTGGAGCCGATGTAGACGCGGCCGAAGGCGAGCGCGGGCGTCGCGTAGAACGTCCCGCGCGCACCGAACCGCTCCTGCGCCGACGCCTTCCAGATGAGCGCGCCCGTGCGCGCGTCCAGCGAGTAGACGCGCCCGTCGTACGAGCCGATCACGAGGCGGCCGTCGGCGAGGGCGGCTGCGCCCTTGACCTTGCCGCCGGTCTGGTAGCTCCAGCGGGCGGCGCCGGTGGCGGCGTCGAGGGCGAGCACCTTGCCGCTCCAGTCACCAACGTAGACGAGGCCGTTCGCGACGAGCGGCGACGACTCGCTGGGCCCCACCGAGGCACGCCAGCGCACGCGGCCGCTGAGCGCGTCGAAGGCGACGATCTCGCCGTCGATGCCGGCAGCCTTCGAGTTGCACGGCGGCCGGTTGAGGAAGCTCGCGTAGACGATCCGGTTGGCCACCGCGGGCGACGCGGCCACGCAGCGGCCCGACGGAAACACCCATTTGACCGCCCCGGTGCGCGCGTCGAGCGAGAAGAGTTCGCCATGGTTGAGGGCGACGGTGAGGCGGCCGTAGGCCAGGGTCGGCGGGAACTCCAGGAGGCTGCGGCGGCCGAACGTCCAGACGGAGCGGAACGGCGGGCGGAGCGCGCTCGGCACCGTGCGCAGGCGACGGTTGTCGAAGCCGTAGGTCGGCCAGACAACGGGTGGCAGCGCGGGGCGGGCGGGGCGAGCGGGGCGAGCGGGCACGGTCGCCGGCGGCGGCCCGGTCGTGGTGGCGGCGGGCGGGTCGGTCGTCGTGGCGGGCGGCGGCTCGGTGACGACGAACTCGACGGTGGACGAGCCCACGACGTCGCTGCCGGCGTCGCGCACATGAATGACGTAGCCGGCCGCGGCCCCGACGCCGGCCAGGGCGAGGATCGCGACCGCGCCGGTCAGCGCGGGGCGCCGGCGAAAGCCCTGCCAGATGCGCGTGTGGAGGGCGCCCGCCCGGGCCGGCGGCGGCGCGGTAGCGGCCCCGGCGGGCGGCAGCGGACGCGCCGGCCCGCGAAGCGTTGCTGGATCGGCGAGCGGGGTCGTGGAGGCCGGCGGCGTCTCGGGCGGCAGCGAGCCGGCGGCGGCGGCGGGCGGCTGCAGCGATCGGGCCTGCGGCCGGGGCGCCGGGCCCCGGCCGAGCGCCGGCGGACGGGTGGAGCGGGAGCGACCACCACGAAGCCTGAAGAAGGCGGCCACCGCGATCGTGAGCAGGACGATCGGGGCGACGTGTCTACGGAGGAAGGGTCTCACCTCGTGTCGAGGATGACGTACAGCGCAGACGACCGCACGCTCACCGGGCCGGCTCGACGGCAAACACACGGGAGTCGCCGTGCAGCAGCAGGCGTCCGCCGGCCGGTAGAGCAGGACGCGCTGCTGTCGTGGCCGGTCGAAGGCCAGCGCCAGCGCGCGCGCCCACCGATGCCGATCAGCCCGCGGGGCCGGGCACGGGCGGCGCCTCGAACGGCGTGAGCGTGCCGGCCGCGCCCTCGTCGAGCGCGACGTGCGAGAAGAAGCGCGTCATCACGACGCCCTCGCGAAAGTTGCCGAGCCGGGGCTCGGGCCGCTCGCCGCGCGCCAGCGCCAGGGCCAGCTCGGGGTAGCGGCTGCCGGCCGCCGTCGGCAGCGGGAAGGCACCGCCGAAGCGGGTGTTGACGTCGGTCACCTCGAGCGTGCCGTCGGGCTCGCGGAAGCACTGCAGGGTGGAGGGGCCGACCAGCGACAGCGCCTCGGCGGCGCGCCTGCCCAGGTCGGTCAGCTCCGGGTCGCAGATCGTGCGGCCCTTGATCGACTCGCCGCCCTTCGACTCGATCATCGTGCGCGGGATCGCGTTGAGGCAGCGGCCGTCGAGGTCGCAGAAGATGTCGACCGAGAACTCGACGCCCTTGCAGGCGCGCTG
>CANFDS010000121.1 GCA_947445525.1 Actinomycetota bacterium
CACGCGGTGGGTGGCGAAGATCGTCAGCCCCTCGCCCACCGTGTTCACGAGCACGGCGAAGGTGAGGGCCGTGGCGGGCGTGCCGTCCTCGGCGTGGTAGGCGACCGCCGTCTCGTAGCGGTGGTGGCCATCGGCGATGAGCAGCTGCGCGTCGGCGAGCGCGCTGCGAACGGCGGCGACGGCGCCGGGGTCGTCGATGCGCCAGAGGCGGCTGGTCGAGTCGGCGTCGGCGGCGACGAGTGTCGGCTCGCCGGTCACGAACGGCGCGAGCGCCTGACGCGGCCGGCCCGCCGGGTCGTCGTAGAGCAGGAAGATCGGCTCGAGCTGCGTCCGCGTCGCGCGGAGGACGCGCAGGCGGCTCTCCTTCGGGCCGGAGTGGGTGCGCTCGTGCGGCAGCACCACCCGCCGCTCGTACGGATCGACTCCGACGGCGGCGACGATGCCGGCGCGCTCGCGGCGCACCCCGTCGGGCCCGACGAAGTCCTGGACGACCCACCACAGCGCCGGCGTCGCGTCGACGACGAGCGTGCCCTCGTCGCGCCAGGCGCGCAGCAGCGGGCCGGCGTCGGCCTCGTCGGCGGCGAGCGTCAGGTGGACGATGTTGCGCGGCGAGCGGGCGGCCAGCTCGTCGCGCTCGGCCGGCCCGATCACGTCGTAGGGCGGTGCGATCAGGTTGGCGAGGTCGCCCGCGCGGGCGGCGGCGTAGCGCAGGGCGCGGAGCGGCTCGACACGGGCCATCGGCCTGAGGCTACCAGCGCCCATCGCGCCTAGACTCCACCAGGTGACTACGATTTCCGAGCTCGTGCCCGACCGCGTCGCCGAGGGCATCTACGGCGTCGCGCGCAAGCGCAGGCTGCACACGAAGGGCGGCCAGGCCTACCTCGCGCTCGAGCTGGTGGACGCGACCGGACGGCTGGAGGCCCGCGTCTGGCAGGACGTCGACCTGCTCGACGGGCGCTTCGCCGAGGGCGACGCGGTGCGCGTGCTCGGCCGGGTCGAGAAGTTCCGCGACCGGCTGCAGCTCGAGGTGAAGTCGATCGAGGCGGCACCCGGCGTCGAGCCGGCGGCGCTCACGCCCGCCTCCCGTCGCGACCTGAACGACACCGATGGCTTCCTCGAGTTCCTCGCCGAGGAGTTGACCCATCCCGGCTTGCGCGCCGTGGTCGGCCGCTTCACCGGCGACGCCCGCATCCGCACCGCTCTGCGCGAGCTGCCGGCCTCGCTGGACGGCCACCACGACTACGCCGGCGGGCTGCTCGAGCACACCGTCGGCGTCGCGACGATCTGCCGCGAGACGGCCCAGCTCCACCCGCGCCTGCGCAGCGACCTGCTCGTCGCCGCCGCCCTCCTGCACGACGTCGGCCGCACCGTCGAGCTGACCCGCGGCCCCGCCTTCGCGCCGACGCCGGAGGGGCGCCTGCTCGGCCACGTCCACCTGGGGCTGCGCCTGATCGAGGAGCGCGCCGAGGCCGTCGCGGCGACCGCCCTCCCCTCGACCGTCCGCGCCGAGCTGCTGCACGCCATCGCCTCGCACCACGAGGCCCGCGCCGCCCGCACCGCCGAGGCCGCCGTGCTCTACCACGCGAACCAGCTCGACGCCGTCGCCGCGACAAGGTCGGTAGACGGCACCGGCGACGCCTCGGCGTGACGATCCGACGGGCTGCCGGCCCGGCGCGCGCCTACGCCGAGTTACGGATGTTCAGGCAGTCGCCGTCCTGGACGACGTACGTCTTGCCCTCGAGCCGCATCAGGCCGGCGCGCGACGCCTCGGTGTGCGACCCGAGCCGCACGATGTCCTCCCAGCCGTAGACCTCGGCGCGGATGAAGCCGCGGGCAATGTCCGAGTGGATCGAGTCGGCGGCCTCGAGCGCGGTCGAGCCGGCGCGCAGCGTCCAGGCGCGCGTCTCCTTCTCGCCGGCCGTGAAGAAGACGATCAGCCCGAGCGCGTCGAACAGGCGCTTGCCGATCTCCTGGAGCGCCGACGCCGAGCCCTCGTTGCGGAAGGCGGCCGCGTCCTCGTCGGACATGTCGACGAGCTCGAGCTCGAGCTGGCAGTCGATGCCGTTGGGGCCGTTCTCGACCACGAGCAGCGGCTTGTTCGACAGCGGCTCGAGCTCGGGCGGGATCTCCTTCGCCCATTCGCGCAGCGGCCTGCCGGCCTCGAGGTGCGCGAGCAGCTCCTCCAGCGCGGGCACCTCGGCCCGCACCTTGGCGTCGCCCGACTTCGCCGCCTTGGAGACACGCTCCAGCCGCTTCTCGACGTGGTCGCGGTCGGCGACGATCAGCTCCAGCTCGAGGTTGACGAGATCGTCGGCAGGCGTGCAGCCCGGCGAGAAGCCGTCGACGACGGCGAGGATCGCGTCGACCTGACGCAGGTTGCCGAGCAGCGCCGGGCCCGTGCCGGGCACATCCACGACGCGCACCGCGGCAGGGGTCACCTTCTTCGCGTGCACCGTCTCGGCGAGCGCGTCCAGCCGCGGGTCGCTGATCGTGGCCATGCCCACATTGGCCTTGTCCGTCTGCGACGCGTAGGCGGTGATCTCGGCGCCCATCCGCGTCAGGCAGTTGAACAGCGTCGTCTTGCCCGCGTTGGGCAGGCCGACGATGCCGACCTCAAGTGCCACGGCCTGTCTCCCTCGCGCCTAGCCGCCGAAGCCGAGACGGCTCTCGCGAGCGAGCCGCTTGACGTAGACGATCTTGCGCGTCACGACGATCGTGCGCCCATCGTCGGAGTCCAGCGACAGCGCGCCGTCGATGCCGTCGGCGAGGGACTTCTCCAGCTTGTCCGCGGAGGACTCGTCGACGAGGGCGTTCAGCGCCTGCCCGCCGTCGAATCCGATCTCGATCTTGACCCGCTCAGTGCTCTTCGACATTGGCCACCAGCTCTGCCAGGACGCCATGGACGGCGTCGGGATGGATGAATGCGACCTCGAGGCCGAACAGGCCCCGGCGCGGTCGCTCGTCGATCAGCTGCACGCCGTCGGCAGCCAGCCTCTTCAGCTCGGCGCCAACGTCGGCGACCTCGTACGCGATGTGGTGCATGCCCGGCCCGCGCTTGGCCAGGAACTTGCCGACGGGCGTGTCCGGGCCGAGCGGTGCGAGCAGCTCGATGCGGGCGTCGCCGATGAGGATCGTCGCCGCCTCGACACCCTGGTCGGCCACGACTGCCCGGTGCTCGAGCAGGCCGCCGAAGAGGTGCTCGTACGTGGCGATCGCCTCGTCGAGGTCGGGAACGGCCAGGCCGAGATGATGCACTGCGCGCGCGGACACGCGGCGATCGTATCCGGCGGGGGCGGCGCGGCGCAGCCGGAGCGGGTCTGGCTCGAACTCAGCCGTCGCTGCCGGGCTCGGCCGCCAGCCGCAACGCCGGCCGCGACAGCAGCGGCGGGCCGCCCCGCTCGAGCACCAGACAGGCCGCCAGGGCTGCCTCGGCAACCTCGAGCTGCCCGGGCGTCGGCTCGCGGGTGCCGATGCGCCGCTGCAGCTCGGAGCCGGGACGGGCAAGGGCGCGAGCGAGCGGCCGCTCGGGGTTGCGCTGCATCCAGGCGAAGATCTCGGTGGCGACTCCGACGGCGGCCAGGGACGCGACGGCGCGGGCCGGCTCGCGCAACGCGCGGGGAGCACGGGCGGCGACCGCCCCGAACAGCGCCGAGGCACCCAGCATCGGCCCCGCCAGGTGCGAGCCGCAGCGATCGTGCTCGGGGCCGTGTGGCGCGCCTGTCTCGTAGGCGCCGATGGTGGCATGCTCGGCGCCGTGGTAGCCGGCCAGCTCGCCGCCCCGCAACGCGACGAGGGCAGGCGCGACCGCTGCGAGGCCGGCGACCAGCTCCTCGGCCAGCGGGCCGAGATTCCCCGAGCGGCGGATCGCTCGCAGGGTGACGGCCCCGGCGACCATCGAGGCGATCACGGCGGGCCGGTCGAACGGAAGGCGCGCCTCGGGCAGCGCCCGGCGCAGCTCGGGCAGCACTGCCAGGGCCTCGAGCAGCCGGGCCGGGCCGCGCAGGAACGGGCGCGTGACCCCGTCGCCGCGGAGCCGCTTGGCGGCCGCTGCGACCTTCACGCTGCCGTCGTCGAGGCGCACCGCGCACGCCCACGAGGTCGGCCCGTGGACGAGCACGCCGTTGGGCAGGGCCATCCCGCCGAGGCGGATCGCAGCTTCGGTCATCCCCGGAGGGTAGCCGCCGGCGCGCGGCCCGCTGGCAGAATCCCCGCCATGACCACCATCGCCCTCGTCCACGGCGCGTTCCACGGCGCCTGGTGCTTCGACCGGCTCGTCCCCGAGCTCGCGGCGCGCGGGCTGCAGCCCCTCGCCATCGACCTCCCGCGCGAGGACGCCAGCGCGGGCAACGTCCGCAATGCCGAGGTCATCGTGGAGGCCCTCCGTGACGCCGGTGACGACGTCGTGCTGGTCGGCCACTCGCTGGCCGGGCTCACCGTGCCGCTCGTCGCTGCGCAGCGGCCTCTGCGCCGGCTCGTGTATCTCTGCGCGCTGATCCCGCAGCCGGGCCGAAGCGGCTTCGACTGGATCCCCGACGCCGGCGTCGCGCTGTTCGACTGGGGCGCGTTCCAGCTCGATCAGGGAGACGGCACCGCGGTCTGGGATCTCGCCCGCGGCGCCGGGATGTTCGTCAACGACTGCTCGGCCGAGGACGCTGCCTGGGCGGCTGTCCGCCTCGGCCGCCAGGCCTGGCTGCCCTCCACCGAACCGTGCCCGCTGGCGGCGCTGCCCACCGTGCCGAGCGCGTACATCGTCTGTAGCAACGACCTCGTGATCAGCCCCGCCTGGTCGCGGCAGGCCGCCCGCGAGCAGCTCGGCGTCGAGCCGATCGAGCTGGCTGCCGATCACTCGCCGTTCCTCTCGCAGCCGGCGTTGCTGGCGGACGCG
>CANFDS010000122.1 GCA_947445525.1 Actinomycetota bacterium
AGGTCGGCTCGCAGTGGGTGACGATCACGAACCACACGACGTACTCCTTCGGCATCGACGACCAGGAGTTCATGACGGTCTTCGAGTGCGAAGAGCCCGCCGACTTCATGCACCTGATGCAGCGGTTGCGCGAGACCGAGGCGAGCAAGTACACCGAGCGCGATACGCCGATCTTCGTGGGCACGCACTGCACGCATCGCACGGCGCTCGACCTGCTCGACGGCGCGGTCACCTCGGTGCGGCAGACCGCTGCCGCCGAGTAGCGCGGCGCCGGCGCGGGCGCACCCCCGGCTACGAGTACGTGTGCTGGTCGCGCCAGACGCGCCACAGCGCGTAGCCGCAGCCGCCCAGCACGAGGAAGAACACGAGCGCATCGGGCCCGGCAACGTCCCGGAAGAAGTAGACGAGCAGGTCGGCGACGAGCAGCAGCGCGGCACCGTAGAAGACAGCGCGGGCCCGCAGCGGCCACACGTTGATCTCGGAGCGGTGGTTGCGCCACAGCGTGTAGGCGAACCAGACCATTGCCACCAGGAACGCGATGCGCAGCAGCACGAACAGCGCGAACAGCGCGCGCTCGCCGGAGGCCGCCGTGATCGCGCCGGCAATCAGCGCGAGGACGGAGAAGCCGCGCAGCGTCGGGTTGAGCTCGCGCCAGAGCCTCACGCGGCGCCCCGGGTGCCAGAGGGTCCCGTCACGCCGTCGCGCTCATGTAGGCGCGCCCTGCAAGCAGGGCCGCAACAAGGCCCGACCCCGCAAACCACAGCAGCCGCTTGCGCGGCTCGCTGGGCGCATACATCCAGGGCGCGAGCATCGCGGCCAGCGACAGCGAGCCGTAGAGGTAGTGCAACCGGTCGGCCGCGCGATTGTGCTGCGACAGCAGGATCAGGCCCATCGCCACCTGCGCGACCACGAGCGTCTGCCCGGCCGCGACCAGCTGCGTCAGCAGGCGCCCGGGCTTGCGCCGCCGCCAGGCCACGAAGAAGCCGAAGCCGGCCGAGAGCACCGAGACGGCGATCACCAGGTACGCGACGATGTTGTGCGCGTTGAGCACGGAGCGAGGGTAGCGAACCGGCGAGCGGTGCCGCTGCTAGCCTCGCCGCATGCTCACCGTCGGCTCCCCCGCCCCCGCGTTCAGCCTGCTCGACGACGGCGGCGCCACCGTCACGCTGTCCGGCCTGAAGGGCAAGCAGGTCGTCGTCTACTTCTATCCGCGCGACGACACGCCCGGCTGCACGAAGCAGGCCTGCGGCGTGCGCGACGCCTGGGACGCATTCGCCGCGGCCGGCGCGGTCGTGCTCGGCGTCAGCCCCGACGGCGAGGCCTCGCACGCGAAGTTCAAGGCGAAGTTCTCGCTCCCCTTCACCCTGCTCTCCGACCCCGACCACGCGGTTGCCGAGGCGTACGGGGCCTGGGGCGAGAAGAGCATGTACGGCAAGAAGTACATGGGCATCGTGCGCTCCACGGTCGTCATCGACGCCGCGGGCAAGGTCAAGGCCGTGTTCCCGAAGGTGCAGCCCGCCGCCCACGTCAGGCTCGTCCTCGACGCACTGGAGGCCAAGTGATGCCGGAGTACCGCTTCGCGACCATCGACGAGCTGGGTACCGGGCCCGGCTTCCACAAGGTGCGCGGGCCGCTGGGGATCGATGCCTTCGGCGCCAACGTCCTCGTCATGCCGCCGCACTTCGACGGCTTCGAGCACTACCACGACAGCCAGGACGAGCTGTACTTCGTCCACTCCGGCACGACACGCATCGACGTCGCCGGGGAGACGCGCGACCTGGGGCCGGGCGGGCTCTTCCACTGCCAGTCGACGCTACCGCGCAAGATCTCGAACCCGGGCGACGTCGAGCTCGTGCTGCTGATCGTCGGCGGCAAGAACGGCTACGTCGAGCGCGACGGCCATCTCGTCGATCCCGATCGCGACGGCGAGCGGCGGGCCGGCTTCGGCAGGTAGCCCGCCCGACATCGCCGGTGGTCGCCGGCCAGGGCTACGAGCAGTCCGGGCAGGCCCAGGCCTCACCGTCCGCCGTGGGCGCGGCGTCCTCGCTCCACTCGCCGCACACGTCGCACTGCACCTCGATCTGCTCCGGCTTGTTCTGCTCCAGCACGCGCACGTTGTTGCCGGCATCGCGCACCACGTAGGTCTCGTCGTCGCTGCGGTTGACGAGATCGAACTCGCCGGTGTACCAGCCGCCGATGCGGACCCTCACGCGCGTCATCGCCGTCCGAGAGCTCGGCTCAGCATGCGCGTCGACGCCCCGGGGCGCTCGGAGCGAGCGGGTGGGTCGCCCGGCTCGCAGGCCAGGCTGGCCGCCTGGCCAAGAGTCGGACGGCTCACCCGCGATGCCCTGGAGACCGCTCGCAGAGAGGGCTTCAGGTCGCCGCAGGCCCATGGCGCGGACGCCCGGCGGCCGGGCCGTAGGCCGAAGGACGATCCGAGGGCTTCGAGGACGACGCTCATGCTGATCCGAGCTCTCAGCCTATACGCGGTGGAAGAAGACCTCGCGCGCCAGCGCCCGCGCGTCGAGCGCCAGCCCGTAGTCCTGCGCGAGCAGCGGCAGCTGCGTGCCGTAGTGGGCGAGCGCGGCTGCCTTTGCGGCCACAGCGTCGGCGGCGAGGAGGCGCTCGTCGGGCTCGTAGCCGGGCAGCGGTGGATCGAACCCGTGGCGCAAGGCGTACGGAAGGTCGGCGTAGAGGATGGCGTCGGGGCGCAGGGAGAGCACGGCGTCGCGGCTGCGCAGGTGGTCGCGGTGCCCGCCGATCCCGGCCGGCGCATAGACCCAGCCGGCAGTCGCCAGGTGCGGCGCGAGCACGGCAGCGACATCCTCGCCCTCCGGCCCGTACTGCCAGTCGAGCAGGTCGAGGAGAATGATGCGAGCGCCCACGTCCGCCAGGGCCGCCAGCTCCTCCGCCCGCCGCTCCTGCATGCGTGCCCGCGAACCAGCCGCACCGCCCCGCGCATCCCACTCGCCGAGCGCGCCCACCGGCGGCAGCCCGGCACAGACGTCGAGCACCGTGACTGGCACGCGTGCAGGCCCACCCAGGCCCGGCGCACCCGCCGCCAGCACCGACCAGCACGACAGCGCCGCGTCGTCGAGATGAGGCGAGACGATGAGGACAGCTGCCACGAAGCCCGAAGCATAGGCTGCCCGACGAGAAGAGCCCCTCGCGGGGCTCCGGGTCTACTCGTACTGCCTATGCGGATGAAAGGACTTGAACCTTCACGGGGTTACCCCCACACGGACCTGAACCGTGCGCGTCTACCAATTCCGCCACATCCGCGCGGGCTAAAAGTGTAGCGCGGGCGCGGCGGCTCCGACACGGTTACGGGGCGCTACGATGGTTTCCCTTGCTAAAGGGCGCCCTCCTCGTGTTTGCCGTCATGCTGGCCGCCCTCATGGCGGCGGGTGCTGTCTGGGAGTCGACGACCGCCGCGCCGGACGTCGAGGTGGTCGTCGAGCTCGCATCACCACCACTCGCCGGCGCAGCCGCGACGGCCGCGGGACGCACTACACAGGCCGCAGGCAGCCGCACCGCCCGACTCGACCTGGCGTCGGCGACGAGCCGCGCCGCCCTCACCCGCATCCGCCGCGAGCAGGCGACGCTGGAGCGGCGGATCCGCGCTGCCATCCCGAGCCTCCACGTCCAGTGGCGGTACGAGATCGTGCTCAACGGCCTCGCCGTCGTCGTGCCGGCCGACCGCATCGCCGCTCTGGAGCGGATCGCCGGCGTCTCCCATGTCACCCGCTCGGTCGCGTACCGCCGTCAGCTCGACACGGCACCCGCGGTGATCGGCACGCCAGCCCTCTGGGGCAGCGACCTCGCTGCGACCGGCCAGGGCATCCGCATCGCGATCCTCGATGACGGCATCGCGGTCGACCACCCCTTCTTCTCGCCGGACGGCTTCACCGCCCCCGCCGGGTTCCCGCGCGGAGCCGCCGAGTTCACGAGCGCAAAGGTCATTGTCGCCCGTGCGTTCCCGGCCGCGAACGCCAGCTGGAAGTTCTCCGGAACGCCGTTCGACCCCGAGAACTCCGAGCACGGCATGCATGTCGCCGGCATCGCCGCCGGCAACCACAACGTCGCTGCCAGTGTGGGCGGCCAGGAACGCACCCTCTCGGGGGTCGCGCCTGGCGCCTTCCTCGGCAACTACAAGGTGCTGACGACACCGACGCCGGGCTTCGGGCTCGACGGGAACGCGCCCGAGATCGCGGCCGGCATCGAGGCAGCCGTCAAGGACGGGATGGATGTCATCAACCTCTCGCTCGGCGAGCCGGAGATCGCTCCGGAGCGCGACCTCGTGGTGCTGGCGCTCAGTGCTGCCGCGCGCGCCGGCGTGATCCCGGTGGTGGCCGCCGGCAACGACTTCGACGTCGTCGGCAACGGCTCCGTCAACTCGCCCGGCACCACGCCCGAGGCGATTACCGTCGCGGCCGCCACCAAGGACGGGCTGCTGGCCGACTTCTCGTCGGCCGGGCCGGCGCCGATCTCGCTCCGGCTCAAGCCCGACGTGACCGCGCCCGGCGTCAATATCTACTCCTCCTACCCGCTGCGCGAGACGTCCTGGAGCTCGCTCTCGGGGACGAGCATGGCCGCGCCCGTGGTCGCCGGCGCAGCCGCACTGCTCCGCCAGCGGCACCCCAGCTGGACAGTGCAGCAGATCAAGTCGGCCCTCACGAGCACGGGCACTCCCGCCTACGAGGCCGTCACGACCAGGAAGGAGGCCCCGCCCACGCGCCAGGGCGGCGGCATGATCGATCTCGAGCAGGCCGACAAGCCGCTCGTGTTCACGCGGC
>CANFDS010000123.1 GCA_947445525.1 Actinomycetota bacterium
CCGGGACGCCGTTCGTCGTCAAGCTCACGGCCGACCCGGCCTACGAGCGCGCCCGCCGCCGCTCGATCACCGAGATCGACCTCGCCGACTTCCAGCAGGGTGGCGGCGGCCTGCAGATCGCGCTGCTGCGCTTCGCTCGCGACCAGGAGCTGCGCCGGGCCGCCCACGTCATCTGCCCCAGCGCGTACCTGCGTGAGCTGGCGATCGGCTGGGGCCTCGCGCCCGGGAGCGTGTCAGTGCTGCCGAACCCCACGCCGGCGGTGCCGGAGCTGCCACCGACGGCGGAGCTACGGGCGCGGCTCGGGGTGGGCGAGGGGCCGCTGCTCGCGTTCGCCGGCCGGCTGACGGCGCAGAAGGCCTTACGGGTCGCGCTCGAGGCGGTTGCCGGCAACCCCGGCGTGACGCTGCTGATCGCCGGCGAGGGGCCGGAGCAGCCGGAGCTGGAGGTGGCGGCGGCAGAGCTGGGCATCGCCGGGCGCGTCCACTTTCTGGGGCCGTTGCCGCGGCTCGGCGTGCTCGAGCTGTTCCGCGCTGCCGACGCCTCGATCCTCTCGTCGAGCTGGGAGAACTTCCCGCACACCGTCGTCGAGGCGCTCGCCGTGGGGACGCCCGTGCTGACGACCGCGGCGGGCGGCGTCGCCGAGGTGGTGACGGACAGCCTCAACGGCCTCGTCGTCCCGGTCGGCGACACGGCCGGCCTGACCGAAGCGGTGCGCCGCTACTTCGCCGACGCCGGGCTACGTGAGCGGCTGCGCAGCGCCGCCGTGGCGTCGGTCGTCGACTACTCGCGCGAGCGCGTCTTCGGGAGGCTCGAGGAGATCCTGGTCGCGGCAGCGGGCGGCGCCGGCGACGGTTCCGGCCCCGGTGATGGCTCCGGCGCCCCGAGCCCGTGAAGCGCCGCCTCCTCATCGCGGGCCGCAACCGCTACAGCTTCCCGCTCTCGCCGAGCCTCCAGCGCAAGTTCTCCGCGCTCGAGGAGGTCTTCGAGCTGCGTGTGCTCGCCACGGGCCTCGAGCCGGGCGTCACCGAGCACGGGTACTTCCGCCTCGTGCCGCCGCAGCGGCCGCGCCTGCTCGACGGCGCGCTCTTCTACCTGCTGCTGCCGTTCCGCAGCGCCCGGCTGATGCGGGAGTTCCGGCCGGACGCGATCCACACGCAGAGCGCCTACGAGGCCGGCGCCGTGCTCATCGGGCGACGCCTCGCGCGCAGCCGGGCGAGGGTCGTCGTGGACGTGCACGGCGACTGGCGGACGCTCTCCCGCATGTACGGCTCGCCGCTGCGTGCACTGATCCGCCCGCTCGCCGACGGCTGGGCGGCGGCCGCGATCCGCCGCGCCGACGGCGTGCGCACCGTCTCGGGCTACGGCTCGAGGCTCGTCCGCGAGCTGGGGCGCGAGCCGGCGGCGGAGTTCCCCGCCTTCATGGATCTCGGCCCGTTCGTCGATATCCGCGCAACGCCGCTCCCGGCGGCAGCCGGCCCGCTCTTCGTCGGCGTGCTCGAGGTCTACAAGAACATCGACGGTCTCGCCGACGCCTGGCGGCAGGCCGCGCCGCGGCTCCCGGGCGTCGTCCTCCAGCTCGTCGGCGACGGGACGCGGCGCGACATCGTCGAGCAGCTGCTCGCCGACCTGCCGGAACAGACACGCTGGACGCCGAAGCTCCCGCCCGAGGGCGTCGTCGCCGCCATGGACACGTCGACGTTCCTCCTGCTGCCGTCGCGCTCGGAGGGGATGGGCCGCGTCATCGTCGAGTCTCTCTCGCGGGGCCGTCCGGTGCTGGGCGCCCGGGTCGGCGGCATCCCGGAGCTGGTCGAGGACGGCGTCAACGGCCTGCTCGTCGACCCGGAGGACACGGGCGCGCTCGCCGACGCCATCGTCCGCCTCGCCGGCGACCGCGCGCTGCTGGAGCGGCTCGCCGCGGGTGCGCGCGCCAGCGCCGAGCCGTGGCTGGCCACGCCCCAGCAGTACGCGGCCCGCATGGGTGAGCTCGTGGAGCGTGTGCTCGGCCGGCCGTAGGGCCGGGACGGGGACGGCGAGCGGGGCCGTACACTTCACGACATGGGCGCCGACCGCGCAAAGCAGCTCCTCAAGAACGGCGTCTACCGCGCTATCGGCGAGACCGCCGAGGTCGTCGGCGCGGTCGACGGCGGCGACGAGCGCGTCCTGCGCGTCCTCATGTACCACAAGGTGAACGACCTCCAGGGCAACCCGGTGACCGTGCCGATCGCGCTGTTCGAGGAGCAGATGGCGCAGATCCGCGACCTCGGCTACACCGTCGTCCCGGTCGATGCAGTGCTCGACCACTTCAGCCACGGCGCGCCGCTCCCGCCGAAGGCCGTCCTCATCACCTTCGATGACGGCTACCGCGACAACCTGTGCAATGCCGCACCGATCCTCCAGCGCTACGGCTACCCGGCGGTGGTGTTCGTGCCCATCGGGTACCTCGACTCGGCGCGCCTGCTGCCGCACGAGGAGCATCTCGTGGCGCGCGGGGTGCTCAACCCGACGCTCGGCTGGTCGGAGCTCGCGGAGCTCGAGGCCGCCGGCATCCGCGTCGAGAGCCACGGCATCAGCCACCGGCCGCTCGCCAACCTCGAGATCGACGAGGCCGCCCGCGAGATCACCCTCTCGAAGCTCCGCCTGGAGCAGCGCCTCGGGCGCCCGGTACGGGCCTTCGCCTTCGTCAAGGGCTCGGAGGCCGACTACCGGCCGGTGCACCTGTCGCTGCTCAAGCAGGCCGGCTACGAGCTGGCCTTCACGTCCGTCTCCGGGTCGAACGGCCTCCGGGCCGACCCGCTGCAGCTCCATCGCTACAACGTCGAGCCGTACCCGACCCGCACCTTCGAGCTCGTCCTCGCCGGTGCGTGCGACCTGATCGCCGTCAAGGACACGGTCGCCGGCTGGCACGCGCGGCGCATGTTCAACGCCGTCCTGCGCACGTCCACGAAGTGAGCGGCGGCCCGGGGCCAGGCGGCGGCGCAGCGGCTGGCGCTGGCGGCGGCACGGCGCCCTACCGGCTCGCTGTCTACGACCCGTCGCAGCGCGACGCCTACCTCGCCCTGCTGCACGAAGCCTGGGGTGAGGGCAGCATGACCGGCGCCGAGTTCGACTGGTGGTTCGCCGGCAACCCGGCGGGGAGCCTGCTCTCGACCGCCGAGCTGAACGGACGCACCGTCGGTGTCGCGGGACACTCGTTGGCGCGGCTGGTGCTGGGCGGCGAGGAAAGGCTCGGCCAGTTCTCGGTGCACGCCACGACGCACGCGAGCGCGCGCGGCCGCGGGATCTTCCGCGCGCTCGAGCTGCGCCACGAGGAGCAGGGCGCCCGGCGCGGCTCGCAGGTCGTGCTCGCCTTCGCCAGCGCGCCCACCTCGCCGCTGTTCACGGGCCCGCTGGGGTGGACGGCGATCGACCGGCGCCGCGTGTGGCTGCGGCCGCTGCGCGGGCTGGCCGGACGGGCTGTGCGGCGGGCGCCGCGGCGGGCGCTGGCGTCGGCGAAGGGTGCCGATTGGCGGTACGGCGGCGTCGCCGTCCGCCGCGTCGAGCGCTTCGGGCCGGAGACCGACGCGGCGTACCGGGCGGCCGTGCCGCGGCTGGCCAACCACGTCGTGCGCGACGCCGCCTACCTCAACTGGCGGTTCCTCGACTCGCCGCGCGGCTACCGCGCGTTTGCGACGCCGGCAGGGTTCGCGGTGCTCGGTCACAAGCTCCACCGGGGCGTCTCGCTGGCGGTGCTCGCGGAGTGCGTCGCGCCGGCCCGCGAGGCGTGGGCGCTGCTGCGGCGGTGCATCGCCGAGGCGCGCGGCGCGGAGGCGCTGGCCGTGGTGCCGCCCGCCGGGCTGCCGCGCGCCGCGCTGCTCGCGCTCGGCTTCCTGCCGTCGCCGGTGTCGCTCGACTTCATGGGCAAGGCGCTGGCAGGGGCGGCCGCCCCGCTCGACACGCGCGCGGGCGCCTGGCGCGTTTCCCTCGGCGACACGGACTTCTTCTGATGCCGGCCACCACGCCCGCGGGCGGCGCGACCCCCGCGGGCGGCGTGACCCTCGCCGCCGCTCGCACCCGCATCGTCTTCGTCACCCAGAAGGTCGACCCGCAGCACCCGGCGCTGGCGGCGACGGTCACGAAGATCGCTGCGCTGGCAGCGCTCGTCGACGAGGTCGTCGTGCTCACCGACGGCGCCGTCCCGGGCGTGCTGCCCGCGAACTGCCGCGTCCACGAGTTCGGCGCGGGCTCGCAGGCGGGCCGCGGCGCGCGCTTCACCGTAGCGCTGGCGCGCGAGCTGCTGCAGCGGCCGCGGCCAGTCGCTGTCGTCGCGCACATGTGCCCGATCTACGTCGTGCTCGCGGCGCCGCTCGTGCGCCCGCTGGGCGTGCCGCTGCTGCTCTGGTACACGCACTGGCACGCCTCGTCGCTGCTACGCGTTGCCGAGCGGCTCGTCACCGACGTCGTCTCGGTGGACGTGCGCTCGTTCCCGCTGCCCTCGCCGAAGGTGACGCCGATCGGCCACGGCATCGAGGTCGCCGAGTTCCCCTGCCCTGAAAGGCCCGTGCCGGGGCCGGTGCTGCATGTTCTCCAGCTCGGGCGCACCTCGAGCGCGAAAGGCATCACCGAGGTCGTGCGCGGGATCGCCGAGGCCCGCCGCCGGGGGCTCGACGCCCGCCTGCTCTTCCACGGGCCCTCTCTCACCCCCGCCGAGCAGGCCTATCGCGGCGAGGTGGCTGCGCTGGTCGCCGAGCTGGGGCTGGACGACAACGTCACCATCGGCGGGCCG
>CANFDS010000124.1 GCA_947445525.1 Actinomycetota bacterium
CCGGTCGATCAAGGCCGAGGCCGGGGTGGACGTCGAGGAGCTCGGCCGGCGCGCGCGCATGATCCTCGAGGCGACGGCCGACGAGGCCGAGCCCGAGCGGCTCTTCTAGGGCCGCGTCGGCGTGGGCCGCTTCCGCGGCATCTCGATCGATGTCCGGCCTCTGCGCGAGAGTCGGCCGTTCAGGCTGCTCTGGATCGGCCAGACCATCTCGGGAACAGGCAACGCGATCACGGTGGTGGTCGTGCCGTACCAGCTCTTCGAGCTGACGCACTCGACGCTGATGCTGGGGCTGCTCGGGCTCTGTAGCCTCGCCCCGCTGCTCGTGGCGCCGCTCGTTGGCGGCGCGATTGCCGACGCGGTCGACCGCCGCATGCTGATCCTGCTGTCCGATCTTTCGTTGTTCGTGCTGGCAGCCTTGTTCGCCGTCAACGCTGCGCTGCCCCACCCGCAGGTGTGGGCGCTCTTCGCGCTGGTGACGTTGGCGACGATCTTCACCGGCCTCGGCTGGCCGGCGCGTCGGGCGTCGATCCCGCGCCTGGTTGCGCCCAACCAGATTGCGGCGGCGTCCACCCTCCAGGGCCTATCCGGCAATTTCTCGCGGGTTGCGGGCCCTGCGCTCGGCGGGCTGCTGATCGCTGCGATCGGGGTGCCCGCCGCGTTCCTCGTCGACGCAGCCTCGTTCGGTGTGTCGATTGCGACGGTGCTGATGCTCCCGGTGCTGAAGCCGCCTGCAGGCGCCGAGCGAGCGAGCCTCTCCTCGATCGTCGAGGGCTTCCGTTTTGTCCGCTCGCAGAAAGCCGTGCTCGGAATCTTCTTGCTCGATGCGAATGCCATGGTCTTCGGCATGCCGCGCGCGCTGTTCCCCGCATTTGCGCTGCTTCGGTTCGGCGGTGACGCTGCGATCCTGGGTCTGCTCTACGCGGCGCCGTACGCCGGCGCGCTCGTGGCCACGTTCTGCTCGGGCTGGATCAACCGGATTCGCCGCATGGGCGTCGGCGTGGCGGTCTCGGCGTCGGCGTGGGGTGCCGCGATCATCGCCTTCGGCTTCTCGCGCTCACTCTGGCCGGCCCTGTTCTGCCTGGCACTGGCCGGGGCTGCCGACATGGTCAGCGCGGTACTGAGGACGGTGATGGTCGTCGACGTCACACCGGACTCGATGCGTGGCCGTGTTGCAGGTATCGAGCTGATGCAGGTCACCGGGGCGCCCGCGCTCGGCGACCTCGAGGCGGGCGGGGTCGCGTCGGCCACAAGCCTGCGGTTCTCCGTGGTGTTCGGTGGGGTCGCCTGTATCGCCGGTTCGCTGCTCATCACTCTCGCCCTGCCGGCGCTGCTGCGGTACGACGCCCTACACGCACGCCGCGAGCGCATCGCCCGCGACACGGCGGCTGGTGCCGTCTTCGGCCTCCCGGCCGGAGGCGAGCCGAGATGAACCGGCTAACCGCTGCGTTCTTCGCCCGTAGCGTCCATGTCGTCGCCCCCGAGCTGGTCGGCGCCACGCTCCTCGTCGGCGGCGTCGGCGGCACGATCGTCGAGGTCGAGGCGTACGATCGCGCCGACCCGGCAAGCCACTCCTTTCGCGGCCCGTCGCCGCGGAACCGGGCGATGTTCGGACCGCCCGGCCACGCCTACGTCTACCGCTCGTACGGCATCCACTGGTGCCTGAACCTCGTCTGCGGCAGCGAGGAGGGCGCCGGGGAGGCGGTGCTCGTGCGCGCGCTCGAGCCGACGGCCGGCCTCGCCGCGATGGCCGCCCGCCGCGGCCTCGCCGAGCCGCGCCTGCTCTGCGCCGGCCCAGGGCGGCTCACGCAGGCACTCGGCGTCACCGGCGCGCACGACGGGATTCCGCTCGATGCGCCGCCGTTCGAGCTGCGGCCGCGGCCGGCGCCACTGCCGGTCGTCGCCGTGCCCCGCATCGGCATCTCGGTCGCGGTCGAGCGCCCGTGGCGCCACGCCCTCGCCGGCTCGCGCTTCGTCAGCCGGCCGCTACGACCAGCGTGACCGGCATGCCCGGCGCAGCGGCCACGCCGGCCGCCGGCCTCTGCGCGAGCACGGTGCCGGCCTGCGCGCCGGCCGTGTGTCCCACGGGGGAGAGCCGCGAGGAGAGCCGCAGCTGCGAGAGCGCCTGCCGGGCAACCGGGAGGCGCATGCCGACGACCTGCGGTACGACGCCGTTCGTCGCCCGCGCGACGACGAGCTGGACCCGGTCGAACGACGAGAGCCGCCCGCTGCGCGGGAACTGGGCGAGCACGATGTCGACCCGCTGGCCCGGCTTCGCGGGCTTGTAGACGAACGTCGGCGTCAACGGCTGGCCTTTCAGCCAGGCTGTCGCGACCCCCAGGGTCTCGCCGACGACCAGCGGCACCTCGACCTCGTTGCGCTTGCAGTCGGCGGTCGTTCGCGGCGCTGCGCCGCTGACGAAGAGCACCGTTGCCGCGTTGCGGCAGTGGCCGTTGTCCAGCAGCAGCCTGCCGTCGCGGCTCACGACGCGGGCGGGCGTGGCCGGTGGCACCGACAGCGAGGGCAGCTGCTCCGGCGGTGTGCGCAGCTTCGCGAACGCCGCTTCCGCGAAGCTCTTGAAGATCAGCGCCGGGAACGAGCCGCCGGTGACGGCCTTGCCCTCGAACTCGTGCAGCATCGGCTGCAGCCCGTCCGGATAGCCCACCCACACGGCGACCGCGAGCCGCGGCGTGTAGCCGACGAACCAGGCGTCGCCGTAGTTCTCGGTCGTCCCGGTCTTGCCTGCGACCGCCCGGTCGGCCAGCGCGCCGCGCATACCGGTGCCCTTGGTGATGACGTCGCGGAGGATCGAGGTGACGTTCGCTGCCGTCGACGGTGACACCGCGACCACGGGCTCCGGCGGGTTCAGCGTCGTGCCGATCGCCGCGATCGCACGCGGCCGGTCGCCGAACAGGTGCGAGTCCATGCGGACGCCGCCGTTCGCCAGCGTCGCGTACGAACGAGCCATCTCGAGCGGGCTCACCGCGTCGGCGCCGAGGCCGATGGCGAAGAAGGTGTCGAGCGGCCGCGTCACCCCGAGCCGGTGGGCGAGCGCGGCGACGCTCTTCGGCTGCACGATGGTCGTCAGCTGCGCGAACACGGTGTTGTCGGACTGCTCCGTCGCCTTGATCAGGTCGGCCTTGCCGAGGTACGCGTTCTCGTAGTTCTTCACCGCCCAGAGCCGGTCGCCGAGCGGGATCGTCAGCGGCTTCGAGGGGAAGACGCTGAACGGTGAGATTCCCTGCTCGAGCGCCGTTGCCAGCACGAACGGCTTGAATGCCGAGCCGGACTGCCGCTCGCCCTGCACCGCCAGGTTGAACTGGCTGCGCCGGTAGTTGTTGCCACCGACCATCGCCAGCAGCGAGCCGTCGCGGGGGTCGATCGCGACGAGGGCGGCGGCGGGGCCGTTCGCATCGGGAAGCCACTTCTCGATCGCCTCGCGGGCGAGCCGCTGCAGGTCGAGGTCGAGCGTCGTCTGCACGCGCAGGCCGCCGCCGAAGACCTTCGCGGAGCCGTACCGCTCGACGAGCTGCTGCTTCACGTAGTTGACGAAGTGCTGGGCCGGCCCCTCGACACCGGGCAGGTGGATGTCGCGCGGGCTGGGCAGCGGCGTCCGCAGCGCGGCGCGGTAGTCGCGGGCGGCGACCGCTCCGTCGGCCAGCATCGCGTCGAGGACGATCTTCCGCCGGGCGAGGGTCGCGCGCGGGTTCGTGGCCGGGTCGTAGCGGCTCGGGTCGGCGGGGATGCCGGCGAGCAGGGCGGCCTGCGGCAGCGTGAGGTCGGAGGCGCCGATCCTGAAGTACGTCTCGGCTGCCTGCTGGACGCCGTAGGCGCCGTTACCGAAGTAGATCGTGTTGAGGTACGCCGTGAGGATCCGGTCCTTCGGCCAGCGCTGCTCGAGCTGCCAGGCCAGGGCGGCCTCCTTGAGCTTGCGGGCGATCGTCTTCTCGCTCGTGATGTACGCGTTCTTGACGAGCTGCTGGGTGATCGTCGAGCCGCCCTGGCTGACCTTGCCGGTGACGAGGTTGTCCCAGACGGCGCGGCCGATGCCGCGCAGGTCGATGCCGCGGTGCTCGAAGAACCGCTTGTCCTCGACTGCGACGATCGCCTGCTTGACGAGCGGCGAGATCGACTCGGACGGGACGACGACCCTCGACTCGTCGCCGCGCAGCACCGCGAGCACCGTCTTCCCGTCGCCCGCGAAGATGACGCCGTTCTCGGCAAGCGCGGGCCGCTGCGTCGGCTCGAGCTGCGGGAGCTGCCCGCCCAGCGCCGTCACGATGCCGAGCGTGAATGCAGCCAGGCCGAGCAGGCCGAGGACGAGCACGATGACGGTCAGCCGGAGCTTGCGGGTCGGCCGCCGCGGCCGCCGCGGTACGGCATCCTTTGTTCG
>CANFDS010000125.1 GCA_947445525.1 Actinomycetota bacterium
CCGAAGCCGAGCACGAGCCCGAGCGTGACGCCCCAGGCGACGAGGTGGGCACGGCCGAACGTGCGGCACACGGTGAGCAGCTGCAGGACGACGTAGAGGATCGCGCCGGCGGCAAGCGCGAGGAAGGCGATCGCCACGACGGCCGTACCTTCTCGCCGGCTAGCGGAGCGACGATGCCGAAGCCCTCGGTCGCGTTGTGCAGGCCGAAGCCGACGATCAGGGCGATGGCGAGCTGGAACTGGCCGCTCGCCGCCGACTGGCCGATGGCGAGGCCCTCGGCGAAATTGTGGAGCCCGATCCCCGTCGCCAGAAGAGGAACACGAGCACCCCGGTGGCGGTCGCGGCGAGGAACGCCTTGAGGCCGAGGCTCGGGTTCTGCATCCGGCCGATCGGCAGCCCGAGCAGAATGGTGGCGCCCGCAATCCCTCCGGGCAGCAGAACGTGTCCCGAACTCAGTAAGGCCGACCTCACATGGCTGGCCCGCTGTTGTGGCGCGGGCTGCCTGGGTAGAATGGCCAGGGCGATGGCACACGGGCATTCGACAGACGAGTACCTGGAGACCATCTACTTCCTCGCGTTCCCGATCGGCGAGTATCGGCCGACCGGCAGCGGCAACCCGACGCTCTCTGCGCGCGTGGCCGAGATGCTCGGCGTCTCGCGCGCCTCGGCGGGCGAGATGCTCAAGCGCCTCGAGGCGGACGGGTTCGTCGAGCGCGGCGAGCACAAGGAGGCGATCCTCACCCCCACGGGTCGCGTCCGCGCCGAGCAGGTGGTGCGCAAGCATCGCATCATCGAGTGCTGGCTGACCGGCTTTCTCGGCTACACCGCGGGTGAGGCGCACATCCACGCCGACGACCTGGGCGACTCGTTCTCGGACGACATGATCGAGCGGATGAACGAGAAGCTCGGCCGGCCGGAGCGCTGCCCGCACGGCTGGCCGGTGGAGACGGCGTTCGAGCAGGCGGAGAACCAGGAGCTGGCGCCGCTCGCCCAGCTGGCGCCGGGCGAGCGGGCGACGATCGTCCGCCTCGCCGAGCACGACGGCGAGCTGCTGCACTGGTTCTACGACAACGGCCTGGCGCCCGGCACCGAGATCGAGGTGCGCGCGGTCGAGCCGGGCGGCCGCGAGGTCACCGTCGCCGCCGACGGCACCGAGCGTGCCGTCGGTGCGAAGGCCGCCGCCGGGCTGTACGTCCGGCGCGCGGCGTAGAGCCCTCCGCCCCGCCCTCCCCCGCTGGCCGCTAGAGCCCGGCTGCCGCCTTCAGCGCCGCCGCCTTGTCGGTGCGCTCCCAGGTGAAGTCGTGGTCCTCGCGCCCGAAGTGGCCGTACGCCGCCGTCTTGCGGTAGATCGGCCGCCGCAGGTCGAGGTCGCGCAGGATCGCGCCGGGCCGCAGGTCGAAGTGCTCGCGGACGAGCGCCTCGATCCGCTCGACCGGGATCGCCTCGGTGCCGAAGGTCTCGACGGTGACGGACACCGG
The DNA here is from genome assembly GCA_947445525.1 of Actinomycetota bacterium. GTDB lineage: Bacteria > Actinomycetota > Thermoleophilia > Gaiellales > Gaiellaceae > CANFDS01. The sequence continues at coordinate 1,479 of CANFDS010000125.1, forward strand.
GTGGGCGACGCCGATCGCGTAGGCGACCTGCAGCTCGCAGCGGTCGGCGAGGCCGGCGGCGACGATGTTCTTCGCCACGTAGCGCATCATGTAGGCGGCCGAGCGATCGACCTTCGTCGGGTCCTTGCCCGAGAAGGCGCCACCGCCGTGGCGCGCCGAGCCGCCATAGGTGTCGACGATGATCTTGCGGCCGGTCAGCCCGGTGTCGCCCATCGGCCCGCCGACGACGAAGCGGCCGGTCGGGTTGACGAGCACGAAGTCCTTGTCCTCGAGGCGCTTCTCGTCGTACAGCCCCTTCGGCAGGATCGGGTGGAGCACGTGCTCGATCAGGTCGGGCTTGATCAGGATGTCGACGTCGCCGCCGTCGCGGTGCTGGGTGGAGATGAGCACGCGGACGATCTCGACGGGCACCTGGCGGCCGCGCTCGTCCACCTCGTAGCGGACGGTGACCTGTGACTTGCCGTCGGGCCGCAGGTACGGCAGCACCTCGGCCTTGCGCACCTCGGAGAGACGGTGGCAGATCTTGTGCGCGAGCTGGATCGGCATCGGCATCAGCTCGGCCGTCTCGTTGCAGGCGTAGCCGAACATCATCCCCTGGTCGCCGGCGCCGGTCTTGTCGAGCGGGTCGTCGTCGCCGGGCTGCCGCTGCACCTCGAAGGAGGTGTCGACGCCCTGGGCGATGTCGGGCGACTGCTCGTCGAGCGCGACGACGACGGCGCAAGTGTCGGCGTCGAAGCCGTACTTCGCCCGGTCGTAGCCGATCTCGCGGATGCGCTGGCGCACGATCCGCTGGATGTCGACGTAGGCGGACGTCGTGATCTCACCCGCGACGACGACGAGGCCGGTGGTGACGAGCGTCTCGCAGGCGACGCGGCCCTGCGGATCCTCCGCGAGCACTGCGTCGAGGATCGAGTCCGAGACCTGGTCGGCGATCTTGTCGGGATGGCCCTCGGTGACGCTCTCCGAGGAGAAGATGAACTCGCGCTTTTTCATAGAGCGGCAAGGCTACCGGACCGCCCGGAGCCGACGGCCGCACCCCGTCGGCGTCACTCCCGGCGGTAGCGCCTGCCCATCAGGCTCGCCGCCAGGTCGTAGAGGCTCTCGCCCGCCAGGACGCGGCAGACGCCCTCGGTGAGCGGCAGCTCGACGCCCAGCCGGTGCCCGAGGTCGCGCAGCGTCGGCGCGGTCGTCAGGCCCTCGACGGTGCCGAGCAGGGCGGCTGCCGCCTCCGGCGTGGCTCCCTGTGCGATCAGCTCGCCCGCCTTGCGGTTGCGGCCGTGACGGCTCCAGCAGGTGACGATCAGGTCGCCCATGCCGGCGAGGCCGGCGAAGGTCTCGGGACGGGCACCGCAGGCGAGGCCGAGGCGCGCCATCTCGGCGAGGCCGCGCGTGATGATCGCCGCCTTCGCGTTGTCGCCCAGGTCGAGGCCGTCGACGCCGCCGGCCGCCAGCGCGATCACGTTCTTGGCGGCGGCGCAGAGCTCGCCGCCGACGAGGTCGGTGTTGACGTACGCGCGGAAGGTGAGCGAGCCGATCGCGTGCTGGAGCTCCTCGGCGAACGCCTCGTCCTCGCTGGCGATGGTCGCGGCGGCCGGCAGCCCCTCGCCGATCTCCTCGGCGAAGTTGGGGCCGGAGAGGACGGCGACGCTGCGGCCGCGCACGAGCGTCGACAGCCGCTCGCCGCCGATCGGGTCGAGGCCCTTGGTCAGGCTGAGCACGGGCGCCGTGCCGGGCAGCGCCTCGACGACCTCGCGGAAGGCCGGGCTGGGCACGGCGACGACGATCACGTCGGCGGCGAGGAACGGCGCCTCGGCGATCGTGGCGGCCGCGATGCCGTCGAGCTCGGCGCCGGGCAGGTAGCGCTCGTTACGGCCGGTTGTCGCGATCGCGCGGGCGAGCTCGGCGGAGCGGCACGCCAGGGTGACGTCGTGCTCGCGCTCGTGGACGAGCTTCGCGAACGCGCTCCCCCACGCCCCGGCGCCCACGACGACCCACTTCACCGCCCGGTCAGCCCCGCCCGACGAAGTCGATCGAGACCGGCACACCCTGGAGCTCGAACCGCTCGCGGAACTGGTTCTCGACCCAGTAGCCGTAGTCGCGCGTGACGAGGCCCGGGTCGTTGACGAAGATGCGGATGCGCGGCGGGCGCGTCTGGATCTGCGTGCCGTAGAGCAGGTTCAGCTTCTTCGGGCCCTTCGAGGGGGCCTGGCGCATCTGGCTGAGCTCGCCGAGAAACCGGTTCAGCTCGGGCGTCGGGATGCGGTACGAGTGCTTGCGCGCCAGCTCCTCGATGCGGTCGAGCAGCTTCTGCAGGCCGCGGCCCGTCTTCGCCGAGATGGCGACGACCGGCGGGCGCTGGCGTAGGCGGGCGACGATGTCGGGGCGGAGCTCCTCGATCTTGATGTCCGTGACGTCCCACTTGGAGAGGACGACGAGCGTCGAGCACTGCGCCTTGCGCGCCTCGTCCGCCACGGAGAGGTCCTGCTCGACCATGCCCTCGGAGGCGTCGATGAGGACGAGCGCCACGTCGGCGCGCGACGCAGCATCGAGCGCGCGCAGCTCCGAGTAGTAGTCGACACCCTGGCGCTGGTGGCGCTTGCGGCGCAGGCCTGCGGTGTCGACGAGGATGAACGTCGTGTCGCCGCGGGTCATCACGGTGTCGATGGCATCGCGCGTCGTGCCCGGGATCTCGGAGACGAGGACGCGATCGGAGCCGACGAGCGCGTTGAGCAGGCTCGACTTGCCGACGTTCGGCCGGCCGAGGATGGCGACGCGGATCGCCTCGGTGCCGACCTCGAGGCCGGCGTTACCGGGGAGCAGCTCGACGACGAGGTCGAGCAGGTCGCCCGTGCCGTTGCCGTGCAGCGCCGACAGCGGGAACG
>CANFDS010000126.1 GCA_947445525.1 Actinomycetota bacterium
ACGCCTCGTGCTCGCGCCAATGGCCGGCGTCAGCGTGCAGGCCTTTCGCCGCCAGGGCCGCCGCTTCGGGGCCGGCCTCGTCTGCTCGGAGATGGTGAGCTGCGCCGGCCTGCACCACGGCAACGACCGCACGCTCGACTACCTGCGCATCGCGACCGACGAGAAGCCGCTGGCAGTGCAGATCTTCGGCTCCGACCCGGCGATCATGGCGAAGGCCGCCCGCATGGTCGCCGACGCCGGCGCCGACATCGTCGACATGAACTTCGGCTGCCCCGTGCGCAAGGTGACGAAGACCGGCGCGGGCTGCTCCCTGCTGGACGACCCCGAGCTGGCCTGCCGCATCGTCGACGCGGTGGCGTCGGCCGTCGACGTGCCGGTGACCGTGAAGATGCGCCGCGGCGTCGAGGACGGGTCACGCTCGGCGCTCGCCGTGGGGCCGCGCCTCGTGCAGGCCGGCGCCGCCGCACTGACGCTCCACCCCCGCTCCGCGAAGCAGATGTACACCGGCTGGGCCGACCACGCCCTCACCGCAGAGCTCGTCGCCCTGGTGGACGTCCCCGTGATCGCCTCGGGCGACATCACGTCGCAGGCCCGCGCCCAGGCGGTCCTTGCCACCACCGGCTGCGCCGCCGTGATGGTCGGGCGCGCCGCGCAGGGGAACCCGTGGGCGCTGCGCGAGATCATCGAGGGCGACGCCGCGGTCGAGCCGACACGCGAGGAGGTGGCCGCCGAGCTCATCCTCTTCATCCAGGAGACCGTGCGCGAGCTGGGCGAGCGTCGCGCCGGCGGCTTCCTCAAGAAGTTCTACGGCTGGTACCTCGGCCGCGGCCGCTTCCCGCGCCCGTTCAAGTCCGAGCTGACGCAGATCGACGACACCGACGAGGTCATCCGGCGTCTCTACGCCGCGGCCCCTGGCGCGCGCCCGCTCGTCGAGCGGCTCGAGGCCGAGCTGCCCGAGGCGGAGGGAGTGCTGCTCGACCTGCCGATCTCGATCTACGGTGGCGGCTAGCACCGGTGCAGAGAGTCAGCGGCCGGGGTCGGCCGGGCCGGGCCGGTACGCCGCGCGCACGCACCGTCCTCAGCATCTCGCTCGCCTCGCTCGGGGCGGCGGCGTTCGCGGGCGTCGCCATCGGCGTCCTCGCCCCCGACCTGAAGGAGGCCTTCGGCTTCTCGCGTACCGAGATCGGCATGGTCTCGGCGCTCGTCACGCTGGGTGCGGCGCTCGCCTCGCGGCCGGCCGGGCGCCTCACCGACCGGCTCGGCCCGTGGCGCGTGCTCGTGCTGGCGCTGGCCGGCATCGCCGCCGGCGCGGCGATCCAGGCCGGCGCGCCGCGCGGCTGGGTGCTGATGCTGGGAACGCTGCTGCTGGGCATGGCCTACGGGGCGGTCGGGCCACCGACCAACGTCGCGATCGCCGGCCGCATGCAGGGCGGCATCGGCTTCTTCATGTCGGTGAAGCAGGCGGGCATGCCGATCGGCAGCTTCCTCGCCGGGCTCCTGCTGCCATCGGTCGCCGGCTGGCTGTCGTGGCGCTGGGCGTTCCTGCTGACCGGGCTGGTGGCGGTCGCCGTGGCGGCCACGACCGGGCCGCTGCGTCGCACCGCCACGATCGATGCGGCCGGCGGCACCGCCGGCCGGGACAGCGCGCCGCCGCGGCGTACCTGGATCGCCCTGGGCGCGTTCGGGTTCCTGATGGCGGGCGGCCAGTGGTCGTTCCTCTCGTACCTCGTCCTGTACCTCAACGAGGGCCGCGGCTTCAGCCACGCGGCCGCCGGGATCGCCCTGGCCGCGGCGACGGCGTGCAGCGTCGCCGGGCGCCTGCTGTGGGGCTGGCTGAGCGACCGGCCGGGCTGGCGCGCCCGCTCGCTGATGCTGGCGGCGGTGCTGGCGACGATCGGCTGCGCGCTCCTGGCCGCCGACCTGCCCGTGCCGGTCGTCTGGCCGGTTGCAGCGCTGACGGGAGCCGCTCTGATCGGCTGGAACGGCGCGTTTCTCGGCGTGATCGCCGACCGCGCCGCGCGCGGCACCGTCGGGCATGCCTCGGGTACGGTGATGACGATGGTCTTCGCCGGCGCCGTCGCCGTCCCCCCGCTCTTCGGCTACATCTCCCAGGTCACCGACCGCTGGGAGCCGCTGTGGGCCCTCACCGCCGGCTGCGCGGCAACAGCGGGGCTGCTGCTGAAGCTGTTCCTGCCGCCCGAGCCGCCGGCCGGACCTCGGCCGGGGCTCCAGCCGGAGCCTCTACTCCCGTAGCTCCCACACGAGCCGCAGCCCGTCGAGCGTCAGGTTCGGGTCGACCTCCCCGATCGTCCGCGCATGCGGCGCCACGAGGTGCGCCAGGCCACCTGTCGCAATCACGCGTGCCTCGACCCCCAGCTCCTCGCGGATGCGCTCGACGATGCCGTCGACCTGGCCGGCGAAGCCGTACACGAAGCCCGACTGCAGCCCGGTCGCCGTCGTCTTGCCGATCACGCTCGGGGGGGCCACGAAGTCGACCTTGAAGAGCCGCGCCGCGCGCGCGAAGAGCGCGTCCATCGAGATCTCGATCCCGGGCGCGAGCACGCCGCCGATGTACTCGCCGGCAGCCGAGACGACGTCGAAGTTGGTCGAGGTACCGAAGTCGACGACGATACAGGGCGCCCCGTACTTCTCGCGGGCGGCAAGCGCGTTGACGATGCGATCCGGCCCCACCTCACGCGGGTCGTCGTAGCGGATCGCGATCCCGGTGCGGGTGCCCGGGCCGACGACGAGCAGCGTCGCCCCCGGGACGTAGCGCTGGACGAAGTGGGTGTACTCACGCACGAGCTGTGGCACCGTCGTCGAGACGACGACGCCGTCGAGCTCCTCGAGCTCGACGAAGCGCGCCATCAGGGCGCCGAGCTCGTCGCCGGTGCGGTGGCGCTCGGTGGCGATCCGCCAGCTCTCGACCAGCCGCTCGCCGTCGTACAGGCCGAGCACGGTCTGGGTGTTGCCGACGTCGATCGCGAGCAGCATCGCGGCGGCAGCCACTCCCGCCTGGTCTACAGCTCGTCGTCGTTGGGGAAGGCCTCGCCGATCTTCTGGGCGAGCGCCTCTGCCGTCAGCTTCGGATCGTCGCCCTGACCGCGCAGCTCCTCCACCGTGACGTCGCCGGAGGTGTAGACCTCGGCACGCGGGATGATCCGGGTCGGGCGGTTCTTGTCCCAGACCCAGACGTCCTCCATCTTGAGATGGAAGAACGGGTAGCTCGGCTGCGGCACATACTGGAGGTCGAGCTTGTTGCAGAGGTACGTCGCATCCTGCGTCAGGACGCAGTAGCGGAACAGGCCGAAGACCGCCGTGTACTCCCGCTTGAGGCGGAGTTCCAGTTCAGCCTCGAACTCGTCGAGCTCATCGAGATGCGACATGGTCAGGCTATTGTACGCCCACGAGCAGGTCGGCCACCGGGCCGTGTCCCGGAACGATGAGGTCGGGCGCGATCTCGGCGAGCGGGGCCAGCACGAACCACCGCTCGACAAGCCGGGGATGGGGCACCTCGAGGCCCGGCTCGCTCACCGTCAGGTCGCCGTGGACGAGCAGGTCGAGGTCGATGCTGCGCGGGCCGAAGCGCGGGCCGTCGCCGCGGCTGCGGCCGAGCACCTGCTCGACGGCAAGGAGCCGAGCGAGCAGTTCGCGCGGGCCGAGCTCCGTCTCGATGGCGCAGACGCCGTTCAGAAACCAGGGCTGGTCGGCATAGCCCCACGGCTCGGTCTCGACGAACACGGAGACGGCGACCATGGCGATGCCGGGCTCGGCCGCGAGCAGCTCCACGGCGGCACGCAGCGTGGCCTCGCGATCGCCGAGGTTGCCGCCCAGGCCGATGTACGCGCGCACGGCGCTAGCGCCGTCGCTCGACGGCGGCCGCCGAGTAGGCGAGGGTGAAGCCCTCGATGTGCACGTTCGGCTTGCAGGCGCGGACGCGCACGACGTCGGCGGAGGCGAAGGCGGCGAGCAGCGCATCGGCGACCCGCGCGGCGAGCGACTCCAGGAGCTGCAGCGGGCGCTCGTCGGAGACCCGGCACACGACCTCCGCGACCGCCCGGTAGTCGATCGTCGAGCCGATGCGGTCGGTGGCCGGCTCCTCACCGAGCTCCAGCTCGATGTCGTAGAGGAACGGCTGCCCGTCGCGGCGCTCGTGCTCCTCGACGCCGTGGTAGCCGTACACCTCGAGGCTGTGGAGCTCGACGCGGATCACGGCTCCACGCTACCCGCCGGCCAGCAGTGCGGCGACGGTCAACGCGTCGGCGTGGAAGCGGACGTCGTGCACCCGGAAGAGCGTGGCACCCTGCGCCAGGGCGAAGG
>CANFDS010000127.1 GCA_947445525.1 Actinomycetota bacterium
ACGAGCAGACCCTCCTCCACATCCCCGACTGGGACTTCCACTGGCAGGACGTCTACTACCTCGCCCGGCCAGTCGCCGCCTCCGCGGGCGACACGCTGCGGGTGTCCTGCTCGCACAACAACTCGCCGTCCAACCAGCCGATCGTCGACGGCAAGCTACTGACGCCGCGCTACGTCCTGTGGGGCGAGGGCTCGACCGACGAGATGTGCCTCGGCATCGTGCAGGTCACCGAGCGCTGACGGCACCCGGCTCCGCCGGCGCGAAACGCGGCCGCAGCCGTGGTACGGTCGCCCCTCAGGCCCAGTGACCGGAGGGAAGAGATGGAGCTCGCTGTCATCGTCGTCGGCGCAGGCACTGCGGGGATGCCCTGCGCCATCACCCTCGCCGAGCACGGCGTTCAGGTGGCAGTCCTCGAGAAGGCCGACAACGTCGGCGGGGCGCTGCACCTGTCGGCGGGCCAGATGAGCGCGGCCGGCTCGCGCCTGCAGCGCTCGAAGGGCATCGAGGACTCGCCCGAGCACCACCTCGCCGACGTCATGCGGCTCGGCCACGGCAAGGCCGACCCGGCGATCGTGCGGCTCGCCGTCGAGGAGGCGGGCGCCAGCATCGACTGGCTCGAGGAGCTCGGCTTCCCCTTCCCCGACGACCAGCCGATCATCTACTACGGCCACGACCCGTACACCCGGGCGCGCACCTACTGGGGCGTCGAGCTCGGCATCTCCGTCCTCAACACGGTGCAGCCGCGCTTCGAGGAGCTCGTCGCCGAGGGCAGCATCGACCTGCGTCTCGGGCACCGGCTGACCGACCTGCTGGTCGAGGACGGCCGGGTCGTCGGTGTGCGCGCCGAGACGACGGACGGCACCGTCGAGCTGCGGTCCGAGGCCGTCGTCCTCACCACCGGCGGCTATGCGGCGAACCGGGCGCTGTTCGACCGGCTGCACCCCGGCCTGCACGTGCTGCTGGGCGCGCGCGAGACGTCGCAGGGCGAGGGGCTGCTGGCGGCGCAGCGCATCGGTGCCGGCTTCCGCGGCGCCGAGCATCACCTGTCCACCGTCGGCGGTATCGAGACCGAGCTCGGCCAGGGCACCTCGAACCTGTGGGAGGCGCTTGGCAACACGAACGCCAACAACCGTGTCGCCCGCGAGATCTACGTCAACCCGGCCGGCCGGCGCTACGTCGCCGAGGACGAGCCGAGCCAGGACGTCCAGGAGCGCGCACTGCAGGCCGAGGGCGGGCTGATCTGGTTCGTGTTCGACGAGACGGCGATCGACGAGGACGAGCCGCTGGTGATGGGCTGGAGCGCCGAGATGCTGCGCGAGCAGGCGGCGGCGGGCGAGGGCGCCTGGGTCGCCGACGGCATCGCCGAGCTCGCGCGCCGTGCCGGCATCGACCCGGCCGGGCTCGAGCGCACCGTCGGCGAGTGGAATGCCGCCTGCGCCGCCGGCAGCGACCCGCTCGGCCGCAAGGCGCTCGACCACCCGATCCGCACGGGCCCGTTCTACGCGGTGCGCAGCGAGGGCATCACGGTCATCTCGTTCGGTGGGGTGACGGTGGACGGCGAGCTGCGCGTCACCCGCGAGGGCGGCGCCGCGATCCCGGGGCTGTACGCGGCGGGCGAGGTGATCGGCGCGGGCGCGACGATGGGCGACGGCTTCTGCTCGGGCATGTGCGTGACGCCGGCGATCAGCCTGGGCCGGCTGCTAGGCCGGCGGCTGGCGGCGCAGGTGGGAGCCGCCCCGATGCTGGCGGAGTAGGCACGCGAGGCGCGGCCGGCGGTCACGCAGGCGGTGCCAGGTTGCGCAGCGCCTTCGCGAGCGGCCGCCCCCGCCGGCCACGGCCGCGCTAGACCTCGACGCGCTCGAGCAGGTCGAGCAGGAAGGGCGTCGGGACGCCGGCGGCGGCACCTCGCCCGGGCCCGGCGACGGGGACGGCACCCCGGGTGATCCACTGCGCCAGCGCGTGACGGGTGACGCCGAGCGTAGCCGCAGCAGCGGTACGGGAGACCGACGGCGGCAGGGCTGCGGCAAGATCGGCCTCCACGCGCAGTATCGGTGCGTGGAGAGGCGTGTGACGCAGCCGCCGGGCGGCGCGCCGTGCCGTCACGACAGCCTGGAGAAGGTGGGCGACCGGCACGTGCGCGCGCTCGGTGCGCGCCGGGGAGCGAGTGGGCGCCGCTTCGTTTGCGGGGCCCTCGGTGAACTCACCCTCCAGCACGCCCTCAACGGTAACTTCGCCGACACCACCGCGAAAGTGGCCGGGGAGGGCCTGTCCAGCCGGGGGCCAGCGGCCTGCCGGGGGCCACCGCCTAGCCGGACGCGGGCCGACGCAGCGGGGGCCGGCCCGCTACGGGTGGTCGGCGCGGCGCATCGTGCGCATGCCGGCTTCGACGGTCGGCATCGTCGCGCGCGGGTCGCCGATCGGCAGGCCGTGCGTGGGCGCAACGACCCACACGTCGAGCTCCTCGAACATCAGCTCGCGCAGGCGGGCGATGTACGGGTCGATGTCGACGTAGTTCGTCCAGTGGAACGCGACCTCGGCGAAGAACTTCATCTCCTCGCTGATGTTCATCTCGGGCACCTCTTCGGCCATGTGGCCGCAGGCGCCTTCCTCGTGGTGGTGCGCGTACGCGAAGCCGTCGCCGGGGAACAGCGCGTGGCGCTTCGTGTCGAAGAACCAGCGGCTGTAGACGAGGTCGCGGAAAACGCTCTCGCACACGACGATCTCGGTGCCGCCGAGGTCGAAGCGCTCGCCGTTCTCGGCAAAGTGGAGCCGGTCGGCGTACTGGGGGAAGACGAGATGGAGGTCGGACATGTCGCCGTGCACCGTCACCTCGGGCCAGCGCGCCATGATCCGGGCGATGCCGCCGGAGTGCGCCATCTCGGAGTGCGTGGTGAAGACGTAACGAGGCTCCGGCAGGTTGCGCTCGGCGATCAGCCGCTCGGCCTGCTCCATCACCACCAGCACGTCACACGTCATGCCGGTCTCGATGAAGGCGGAGTGCTTCTCGCCGACGATCAGGTAGCCACAGTTGTAGAGGTGCAGGGAGGAGCCGTTCGCAAGCAGGCGCTTCATGCAGTGGCCGAGCCAGAACAGCCCGGGCGCGATCTCACGCGGCAGCAGCATCGGCGTGGGTGCGGCCTCCGGCGTCGTCGTCATCTCGCTGCCACCGCCCTCCAGCTGCCGGCCGCGATGCCCACCGACGGCAGCGTCGACGCCTTGACGAGGTAGTCGTCGAGCAGCTGGTAGTGCCGCTGGATCGCCTCGCCGCGCAGGATGCAGCCGTGGTCGGGGGCGATCGTCTCGATCGCGTATGAGTCGAACAGGTCGGCCATGCTCTCACGGATCGGCTCGATGTCGGCGCCGGGGAGCCACCAGAAGCGGTTGTGGACGAGGCAGTGCTCGACCCGCTCGGCCGTCGTCGGGTCAGCGTCGCCGTCGTCGATCAGCCAGGGGCCGACCTCGGTGTCGCGCCACACCCAGCTGAAGGCGTCGGGCACGAACAGCGTGCGGGTCAGGGCGTCGTAGCCCCAGCTGTTCGGCATCAGCCGCAGCTCGGGCGAGAGCACCTCGAGGCAGCGCCGCCCGGCGAGGTCGACCGGCAGCATGTGGCCCCTCTCGATCAGCTCGTACGGCACGTCGCGCAGCCCGTCCGTCTCGCCCTGCGGGAACTCGGGGCGGAAGTTGAGGAACACGGTGGGCGGCGACGGGATCCGCATGTACGCGATGTCGACGGGGAAGCGGTCGGCGATGGGGCGCGCGTTGCACATGCCCGCGAACTCGGTACGGGGAATCAGCAACGACAGCGTCCGGTCGCCGACGAGCGGGGCGAGTTGCGCGAGCAGCGCCTCCTGGTGCACGGTGAAGCCCGTCCCCCACAGCAGCGCCCGGTCGTCCTCGACGAGCAGGTAGCTGTTCATGGTCGTGAAGCCGCGCACGTCGAGCGGGTGGCTCGACTCGCGGCCGTCGAGGGCGTATCCGTTGACGAGCGCGAAAAGCTTCCCTGCGGCTAGTTCGATTGTTTCACTGTGCATTGCACAAGAAACTACCACTGCGGCCGCTCCGCTCAAAATGGGAAGCGCTCGCGACGAGGTGCGCACCGGCCGCGGCGCGGCTCCGGTAAGCTCCGCAGCCGCCGGAGGGGTGGCAGAGCGGTCGAATGCGGCGGTCTCGAAAACCGTTACGGGCCTCTGGGTCTGTCGAGAGTTCGAATCTCT
>CANFDS010000128.1 GCA_947445525.1 Actinomycetota bacterium
AGGCGCCCGTCGCGGAGCCCGTCGCCGAGCCGGTCGCCGTCGAGGCGCCCACTGCGGAGCCCGTTGCCGAGGCCGCTGCCGAGCCGGTCGCCGCCGAGGCCCCCGCTGCCGAGCCGGTTGCCGAGGCCGCTGCCGAGCCGGTCGCCGAGACGCCCGCTGCTGAGACGCCCGCCGTCGCCGAGGTGGCTCCCGCTGCCGAGGTGGCTCCCGCTGCCGAGGGTGAGCGGGCATGACCGAGATCACCGCTGCACAGGTCAAGGAGCTCCGGGAGTCCACCGGCGCCGGCATGATGGACTGCAAGCGCGCCCTCGTCGAGACGGACGGCGATCTCGAGGCGGCCCGCAAGCTGCTGCGCGAGAAGGGCATGGCGCAGGCTGGCAAGCGGGCCGGCCGCGACACCACCGAGGGCCGTGTCGCCGTGCGCAGCTCGGAGACGCAGGCCACCCTCGTCGCCGTCGGCTGTGAGACGGAGCCGGTCTCCAAGAACGACGGCTTCCTTGCGTTCCTCGACGTCGTCCTCGCTGCCGCCGACGCCGACGGCGCCGCGGCAGTCGACGCGCTCGAGGCCGAGCGGGTCGAGCTCGTCGCCAAGCTCGGCGAGAACATCGCCATCCGCGGCGTCCGCCGCTTCGAGGGCCACGCCGGCGACGTCTTCTCCGCCTACGTCCACCCGCCCGCCAACAAGATCGGCGTGCTGGTGCACGGCAAGGGCAACGCGGACACGGCACGGCTGCTGTGCATGCACATCTCGTTCGCCGCGCCGCGGTTCTTCACCCGTGACGAGGTGCCGGCCGCCGAGGTCGCGACCGAGCGCGAGATCCTGATGAAGCGGCCCGACCTCGAGTCGAAGCCCGTGGACGTGCGCGAGAAGATCGTCGAGGGCATCCTCGGCAAGAACTTCTTCGGCCAGACCGTGCTGCTCGACCAGCAGTGGATCCACGACACCGGGAAGAACGTCGGCCAGGCGTTGAAGGAGGGCGGCTTCGAGCTGCTCGGCTTCCAGCGCTACGCCGTCGCAGAGTAGAGCCGTGCCGAGCGGCGACCCGATCGAGACGCCGAGCGCCGCGGGCGGCGCCACGGCGTTCCAGCGGGTGCTGCTGAAGCTCTCAGGCGAGGCATTGATGGGCGACCGTGAGTACGGGATCGATCCCGCCACGGTCGCCCAGCTCGCCGAGGAGATCATCGAGGTGCAGGGCCGCGGCGTTGAGATCGCGATCGTCATCGGCGCCGGCAACATCTACCGCGGCATGGCCGCGGCAGCGGAGGGCATGGACCGGGCAACGGCCGACTACGCTGGCATGCTCGCGACCGTGCTCAACTCACTGGCGGTGCAGGATGCGCTCGAGCGGCGCGGCGCTCAGACGCGCGTGCTCTCGGCGCTGACGGTCACCGAGGTCGCCGAGCCGTACATCCGCCGCCGCGCGATCCGCCACCTCGAGAAGGGCCGCATCGTGATTTTCGCGGCCGGCACCGGCAACCCGTTCTTCACGACGGACACGGCTGCGTCGCTGCGCGCGCTCGAGATCGGCGCCGAGGCGATCCTGATGGCAAAGCACGGGGTGGAGGGCGTCTACGACGGCGACCCCCGCACCGATCCGTCCGCCACCTTCCTGCCCACCGTCACACACCTGCAGGCCATCGAGCGCGGCCTCAAGGTGATGGACACCACCGCGCTGTCGCTCTGCATGGACAACGATCTGCCCATCTACGTGTTCCGGCTCGCCGAGGGCAACTTCTCACGGGTCGTCTCGGGCGAGCGGGTAGGAACCATCATCTCGACCACCTCCGACCAGGGAGCCACGCGATGATCGACGAGTTCATCGAAGATGCCGTCCGGCGCATGGACAAGTCCGTCGAGGCCACGCACACGGCCTTCAACGGCATCCGCACCGGCCGGGCCTCAGCGGCGCTGCTCGACCGCATCTACGTCGACTACTACGGGACGCGCTCTCAGCTCAAGTCGATCGCGACGATCGGCGTGCCGGAGCCGCGGATGCTGACGATCCAGCCGTTCGATCCCAGCTCGATCAAGCTGATCGAGAAGGCGATCATGGAGTCCGACCTCGGCCTGACTCCGTCGAACGACGGCAAGCTGATCCGTCTGCCGATCCCCTCCCTCACCGAGGAGCGGCGCAAGGAGCTCGTCAAGCAGGTGCGCCACTACGCGGAGGAGGGCCGGATCTCGGTGCGCAACGTCCGCCGCGACGTCATGCACGACCTCAAGCAACTCGTGCACGAGGGCGATGTCGGCGACGACGAGGAGCGCCGCGCCGAGGAGCGCGTCCAGAAGCACACCGACGACCACACCCATCGCATCGACGACCTTCTGAAGAAGAAGGAAGCCGAGATCATGGAGGTCTGACCACGCCGCTGAGCCTCCTCACCCGCCTCTGGACGCTCCGGGGGCTCCGCTCGGTCGAGCGGGAGCTGCCCGAGGTAGCCCGCTCGATCGCCGTGATCATGGACGGCAACGGCCGCTGGGCGAAGAAGCGCGGCCTGCCGGTCGCTGCAGGCCATCGCGCGGGCACCAAGGCGCTCCGGCGGACGGTCGAGGCAGCGCTCGAGCTCGGCGTCGAGTCGCTCACGGTGTACGCGTTCTCGACCGAGAACTGGTCGCGGACGCCGGACGAGGTCGCGGCGCTGATGGAGATCTTCGGCGAGACGATCGAGCGGGAGCTGCCCGACCTCTGCAAGCAGGGCGTGCGCTGCCGCTTCATCGGGCGGCGCGATCGGGCTCCGGAAGGGCTGCGGGCACAGATGGCGTGGCTCGAGCAGGAGACGGCCGGCTACGACCGGCTCGACCTGTGGATCGCGTTCGACTACGGCGGGAGGGCCGAGATCGTCCAGGCCGCACGCCGCATCGCAGAGGCCGGCATCGACCCCTCGGAGATCGACGAGAACGTTGTGGCGGCCAACCTCTACGCGCCGGAGATGCCGGATCCCGACCTGATCATCCGCACCTCCAGCGAGCTACGGGTGTCGAACTTCCTGCTCTGGCAGCTCGCCTACGCCGAGCTCGTGTTCGTCGACACCCTCTGGCCGGACTTCGGCGAGAAGGAGCTGCGCGAGGCGCTCGCCTCCTACGCGCGCCGCCGCCGCCGGTTCGGCGGCCGGTAGCACCGCGGTGGCGAACTTTCTCAACCGGCTGCTCGTCGGAGCGGCGTTGCTACCCGTCACGCTGGGTTTGGTCTGGCTCGGCGGCTGGTGGCTGTTCGCTCTGGCGATGGCGATGGCAGCCGTCGGCATCCACGAGCTCTGCCTGGCCACGCGGCCGCTGCGGCCGCTGCTGATCGCCGGCTACGGCGGCGTCACGCTCACCGTGCTCGGCGCCCAGCTGGGCGGGACGCAGTGGGCGCTCGGCGGCTTCCTTGCCACGATCGCCCTCGCTTTCGTGGTGAAGGGAGTGTCGGACACGAAGGGCTCGGCGACGGTGTCGGTCGGGACGACCGTGCTCGGCGTGGCCTGGATCGGCCTCGGCGCTGCGTTCCTGCTGCTGCTGCGCGACATCCCCGCGCACGGCCGTCTCGCCTGCTTCGCCGTGCTGCTCGCGATCTTCGCCTCCGACACGTTCGCCTTCTTCGGCGGCAAGCTGCTGGGCCGGCACAAGCTGGCGCCGACGCTGTCGCCCGGAAAGACGTGGGAGGGGCTCGCGTTCGGCATCGCGGCCACCGTGCTCGTCGTGTGGATCTCGACCTACGAGCGCGACTGGCTGACACAGGGCGACGCGCTGCTGCTGGGCGTCGCGGTCGCAGTGGCGGCGCCGCTCGGCGACCTCTTCGAGTCGGGCCTCAAGCGCGATATGAACGTGAAGGACACCGGCAAGATCCTCGGTGGCCACGGCGGCGTGCTCGACCGCGTCGACTCGCTCCTCTTCGCCATCCCCGTCGCGTACTACGTCGTCGCGGCGTTCGGGAAGGCCTAGCGGGCCGCCGGCGTTGCACAGCGCATGACCAGCATCCTCGCCCTCTCCGGCAGCCTTCGCCGAGCGTCGTTCAACACCGGGCTCGTCCGGGCCGCAATCGGGGGCGCGCCGGCCGGCATCGCCGTCACGACGTTCGACTTGCGCCCGCTACCGTTCTACGACGGCGACGTCGAGGCTGCCGGGTTCCCGGCACCCGTCGCCGCGTTCCGCGCAGCTGTGGCCGCGGCCGACGGCATCCTGCTCTGCTCGCCCGAGCACAACGCGTCGGTGTCGGCGCTGCTCAAGAAC
>CANFDS010000129.1 GCA_947445525.1 Actinomycetota bacterium
GAGCAGCAGCAGCGCTCCGGCGGCTTCACCGAGTTCGTGCCGCTGCCGTTCATCCACATGGAGGCGCCGCTCTATCTGAAGGGGCAGGCGCGCAGGGGGCCGACGTTCGGCGAGTCGCTGCTCATCCATGCCGTGGGCCGCCTGGCGCTGCACCCGCACATCACGAACATCCAGGCGTCGTGGGTCAAGCTCGGGCAGAACGGCGTCGCGGCTGCCCTGCGCGCCGGTGTCAACGACCTCGGCGGGACGCTGATGAACGAGTCGATCTCGCGGGCAGCCGGCTCGGAGTTCGGGCAGGAGTTGCCGCCCGAGCAGATGGAGGCGCTGATCCGCGCTAACGGACGCGTGCCCCGGCAGCGGACCACCGTTTACGGCACTCCGCCGGCCGAGCAGACCCGCCGCTCGTTCGGCGCCGCGCCGCTCCTTGATCCGATCAACCCGAGCGTGAACGACGCCGGCCTGGAGCGCCCCGCCCGGCTGATCCGGCCCGGGCTCGTCCCCGCGCAGCCCAGCGTCGAGTGACTACCGGCATGGCTGGGCCGACCTGGATCGAGCGGCGCGTCGACCTGCGCTGGCACGACGCCGACCAGCTCGGCCACGTCAACCACACGCTCTACCTCTCGTTCATGTCGGAGGCGCGCGACCGGCTCGGGGTGACGGCGCTCGGGCCGCGGGCGATGGCCGAGCTCGTCGTGGTGCGCATCGAGATCGACTACGTCAGCGAGGTGCGGCTGGAGCACGAGTGGGTGACGGCGCGCTCGTCGCTGCTGCGCGTCGGCACCTCATCGATCCGCACGGCCGACGAGGTCGTACGGCCCGACGGGGTCGTTGCCGCCCGGGCCGAGGCGGTGACCGTCGTCACCGATCGCGTCGCCGTCAGGTCGCGGCCGTTCACGCCCGCGGAGCGGGCCGCGCTGGAGGCGCTGCTGTGAGTGGCGGCGGGGCGTTCCCCGGGGCCGCGCTCGGCGTCGAGTCCGCGGCCGTGGCCGCGCCTGCGCCCGCGCCCGCCAGCCGGGTTGCCGAGCGGCCGATCCAGGTGCGCTGGAGCGACGGCGATCCGCTCGGGCACGTCAACAACGCGGTGTACCTGACCTATCTCGAGAGCGCGCGCGGCGGGCTCGTCGAGGACGCGCTCGGCGCCGGCGAGTGGTCGAACTGGATCCTCGCCCGCATCGAGCTGGACTTCCTGCGTGAGATCCCGATCTCGGTGCGTGAGATCACGGTGCGCTGCGCCGTGCTGCGGATCGGCAACTCCAGCGTACGCACCCGCGACGAGGCCGTGCTGGCCGACGGCACCGTCGCCGCCCGCGCCGAGGCCGTGATCGTCGTGCGCAACCTCGAGACCGGGCGGCCGCGGCCGCTCAGCGAGCGGGAGCGGGCAGGGCTGGCGCGGTACCTCGTGGTCGAGGAGGAGCCTTCGCCGTCGGTGTAGAGGCGCGTCGGCCGTGGGCCGGCAGGCCCGCCGGGGTCAGAGCGCCAGCGTCTCGGCGATGCTGAACTTGCCCAGCCACAGCGCCGACCCGGCGATGGCGCCGTCGCAGCCGAGGTGGCGCACCGCGCGCAGGTCGGCGAGTGACGCGATGCCGCCCGCGGCGATCACCGGCAATCCGCTCGCCGCGATCACCTCGGCCAGCAGGCCCAGATCGGGGCCGGTCATCGTGCCGTCGCGATGGGTGTTGGTGACGAGGACGCGTGTCACCCCGACGGCGGCGCAGCGCTCGGCGAGCTCGGCTGCGGTCGAGCTGGAGCCTTCGGTCCAGCCCTTCGTGGCGACCTTGCCGTCGCGGACGTCGATCGTGACCACGAGCCGACTGCCGAAGCGGGCGACGGCGCCCTCGAGGAAGCCGCTGGCCAGGGCCGCCGTGCCGACCATCACGCGCGCCGCCCCCGCCGCGAGCCCCGCTTCGATCGCCTCCAGGCTGCGGTAGCCGCCACCGACCTGCACGGGGGTTGAGCCGGCGGCCCGCGCGATGCGCTCCACCAGGCCGGGGGAGGGGGCGCCCGAGAAGGCCCCGTCGAGGTCGATCAGGTGCAGGTAGCGGGCACCCTCGGCGGCGAAGCGGGCGGCCGCCACTGCGGGGTCGTCGTCGCCGCGGATCGTCACTTCATCGCGCTTGCCCTCGCGCAGGCGCACGACCTTCCCCTCTAGCACGTCGATCGCGGGCAGGACGGTGAAGGAGTGGGCGGACTCGGTGGGCTTGCGGGCAGGGTTGCTCATCGTGCTAACATGCTAACATGACTACAAGAGGGAGCTCCGTGCAGGAGGCGCCGCGTCAGCAGGTCGAGCCGCTCCCCGGGCTCGACGATCTCGCCGATGCCGTCCTGCTCCTGCGCGACCGCGACGACGCCACACGCTTCCTCCGCGATCTCTGCACGCTCGCTGAGCTCGAGCAGCTGATGCATCGCTGGCAGATCGTCTGCCTGCTCGAGCAGAAGGTCTCATACCTCGAGATCGCCGAGCGTATCGGCACGAGCACCGCCACCGTCACCCGCGTCGCGCACTGGCTGCGTCACGGCACCGGCGGCTACCGCGTCGTGCTGGAGCGGATGCTGCGCCGTGAGAAGGCGAAGAAGGCGTGAGCGTCGTCTCGCTGCCCCGGGCCGGCGCCAACGGCCGGCTCTCGCTCGCCGTGCCGTCGAAGGGGCGCATGTCGCAGCCCGCGCTCGAGCTGTGCGCCGCCGCCGGCCTCTCGTTCGAGGTGAGCGACCGCGCCCTCGTGGTGCCGTGCTCGAACGCGCCGGTCGACCTACTGCTGGTGCGCGCCGACGACATCCCCGAGTACGTGCAGGACGGGGTCGTCGACGGCGGCATCACCGGCGCGAACCTCGTCGTCGAGCACGGCACCGATGTCGTCGAGCTTGCGCCGCTCGGCTTCGGACGCTGTCGGCTGGCCGCCGCCGTGCCGGAGGACTCCCGCTTCGAGCGCCTCGAGGATCTCGCCGGCCTGCGCGTCGCCACGAGCTTCCCGGTGACGACCCGTGTCAAGCTCGCCGAGCTCGGGATCGAGGTGACGCTCGTCGAGGTCTCCGGCTCCGTCGAGGTCGCGCCGCGGCTGGGCCTCGCCGATGCCATCGTCGATCTCGTCTCGACCGGCTCGACGCTCGCCGCCAACGGCCTGCGCACGGTGGGCACTCTGCTCGACTCGCAGGCGGTGTTGATCGCCGCGCGCACGCCGCGCGACGGCCGTGAGGAGCTGCTCGCGCGGCTCGAGCTGATGCTGCGCGGTGTCGTCGCAGCCCGCCGTCGCCGGTATCTGATGATGAACGCGCCCGCCGCCGCGCTCACGGCGATCCGCGATGTGCTGCCGGGGATGGGCTCGCCGACGGTGCTGCCGCTCGCCGACGAGGGGATGATCGCGGTGCACGCCGCGGTCGACGTCGACGGGGTGTGGGACCTGCTGCCGCGGCTGAAGGAGCTGGGTGCCTCGTCGATCCTCGTGGTGCCGGTGGAGCGGCTGATCCCGTGACGGGCGCGGCCCGCTGGGGCGCCGCATCCGGTGGTGCGGCATGAGGGGCGGCGCCAACCTCGACGACGCGATCCCGGTCGCCGCAGAGATCGTCGCCGACGTCCGCGAGCGCGGTGACGCGGCGCTGCTCGACTGGACGGAGAAGCTCGACCGCGAGCGGCTCACCGCGGTGCGCGTCCCGGCCGAGCGGATCGCTGCGGCGCGGGTGGACGACGACGTGATCGCCGCGATCCGCGAACTGGCGCGCGTCGTGCGTGAGTTCCACGAGCTACAGCGCCCGCACGACATCGCCTGCGAGCCGTACCCCGGCGTCCTCACCGAGCGCCGCTACCTGCCGCTCGGCTCGGTGGGCGTCTACGTGCCGGGCGGCCGTGCGACGCTGCCGTCGTCGCTGGTGATGGCCGCCGTGCCGGCGCAGGTCGCCGGCGTGGGCCGCATCGCCGTCTGCTCGCCGCGCCCGGCCGAGGTCGTCCTGGCCACCGCGCGCGAGCTCGGCATCGACGAAGTGTACGCCGTCGGCGGGGCGCAGGCCATCGGCGCGCTCGCCTACGGCACCGAGTCGATCGCCCCCGTTGACAAGATCGTCGGGCCGGGCAACCGCTGGGTGACGGCGGCGAAGCTGCTGGTCGCGAGCCGCGTCGGCATCGACCTGCCGGCCGGCCCCAGCGAGGTGCTGATCGTTGCCGACGACACC
>CANFDS010000130.1 GCA_947445525.1 Actinomycetota bacterium
GATCGACAGCAGGATCGGCCGGTCCTCGGCCTGCGCACGCGCAAGCGCCTCCTCCCCCCACGGGTACCAGTCGACCGGGTTCGCCCGGTGCTGGAGGAGGTACGGGCTGGTCTCGTCGGCGAGGCGGTTCACCCGTGTAGTCTCGCACGCCGCCGACGTCCGCCGGCCTCGCTGACCCGGGCCGTGCCGCGCAGCGTTGCGCGGCACGGCGGTCGAGCAGCGAGGGCCGGCTCAGCCCTCGATGCCCAGCGAGTCGATCTTGTCGATGGCGAGCACTGCGCCGATGCGCACGTCACCCTCGTAGTGCCACGGGTACTTGTCCTCGCCCAGGTAC
The DNA here is from genome assembly GCA_947445525.1 of Actinomycetota bacterium. Taxonomy (GTDB): domain Bacteria; phylum Actinomycetota; class Thermoleophilia; order Gaiellales; family Gaiellaceae; genus CANFDS01. The sequence goes on from CANFDS010000130.1 coordinate 335, forward strand.
TTCTTGGCGAGGCGGTCGATCTGGGCGTCGGCGCCGTCCGTCGACATGCCGGTGATCCGGCCGGAGACCGAGATCCACTTGTACGGCTCGGCCATGATCGTCAGCGTGACGCGGGGGTCGCGCTCGATGTGCCGGTGCTTGGCACGGCCGATCACGGTGTTGATCGAGACGTTCGACCCGTCGTAGTCGACCCAGACGGGGGTGTTGTGCGGCGAGCCGTCGGCGCGGAGGGTCGACAGAACGGCGTAGTTCGCCGCCTTGAACAGCTCTGCCTGGACCGGGGTGAGCGTTGCCACGAGGTGGACTCCTTTTCCGATTCCTGGATGTGACAGATGCTACCGATGCCGTGGCAACGACTGGTGGTGCGGTCGTGAGGCCGTTGAGGATCCGGGGCTCGCGCCGGGCGCGACGGTCAGAGAACTTCGAGCGACACGTCGAGCGATCGCGCCGAGTGCGTCAGCGCGCCGATCGAGATGAAGTCGACACCGGTCTCGGCAACCTCGCGGATCGTCGCGAGCGTGATGCCACCGGATGCCTCCGTCGTCGCGCGGCCGCGGGCCAGCCCGACCGCCTCACGCATCAGCGCGGGCGACATGTTGTCGAGCAGGACGCCGTCGACACCGGCAGCGAGCGCGTCTCGCAGCTCGCCGAGCGTCTCGACCTCGACCTCGACCGGCAGGTCGGAGATCTGGCGGAGCCCACGCACCGCGGCCTGGACGCCGCCGGCGACGAGCAGGTGGTTGTCCTTGACGAGAATGCCGTCGTCGAGGCCGAAGCGGTGGTTCGAGCCGCCGCCGCAGCGCACGGCGTACTTCTCGAGCGCGCGCAGCCCCGGAGTCGTCTTGCGCGTGTCGAGGATCGTGGCGCCGGTGCCGGCGACCGCGTCGACGTAGGCGCGCGTGAGGGTGGCGATCCCGCAGAGCCGGCCGAGGATGTTCAGCGCGACGCGCTCGCCCGCGAGGATCGAGCGCGCCGGGCCCGACACCCGCAGCACCTCGTACGGGAGGCGAGCGGCGCGGTCGCCGTCGTAGGCGAGCTCGTCGATGAGGAGCGCGTCGTCGAGCGTGGCGAAGACGGCGTGCACCACCGGGATGCCGGCGACGATGCCGGGCTCCTTGACGACGATCCGTGCCGTGCACGTCGCGTCCTCGGGGATCGTGCCGGCGCTCGTGACGTCGCCGCTGCCGATGTCCTCGGCAAGGGCCTGCTCGATGACGCGCGTGATCGCGTCGAGCTCGATCGACTCGAGCTGCTTCACTGCCGCAGCTCCAGGGCGGTCTCACGCCCGGGCCGCCCGGTGCCAGCGGTGACGAGGAGATCGGTGTGTTCCGTGGTGCTGACTGGCATTCGCGACTCGTTTCCGCTAGTTTACGCCTGGCAGTCGAAAACCTTGCCGGAAGTGTAGCAGAGTTTCCGACCCCGAGTCGCAAACAGAGCCGTGAGCCCCCACCCCGTCCACTCCACCGTCGCCGTCGTCCTGCAGGTGCGGGAAGCCCGGCTGCAGGTGCTCGTCTGGCAGCGCGCCAAGGAGCCACAGAGCGGCCGCTGGACGCTGCCCGGTGGCACCCTCGCCGCCGGCGAGAGTCTCGAGCAGTCGATCCGCCGCCACCTGGCGGCCAAGGTGGACGTCCAGGAGCTCTCCCACCTCGAGCAGCTCGAGACCCGCGTCGACGCAGCGGTAGCGCCGAGCTGGCAGGTGTCCACGGCCTACCTCGGCCTCGTCCCCACCCACCTCGACCCGGCCATCCCGGCGGACACGCGCTGGCACCCGGTGGACGCGCTGCCCCCGCTCGCGTTCGACGACGGCGTCACGATCGAGCGCGGCCGCGACCGCCTGCAGGCGAAGCTCTCGTACACGAACCTCGGCTTCGCGCTGGCACCGCCGGAGTTCACCGTCTCCGAGCTGCGCACCGTCTACGTCGCGGCGCTCGGTCACGCGGTCTCGGCGACGAACCTCCAGCGGGTGCTGCTCCGCCGCGGCGTGCTGGAGCCGACAGGCGAGCGCCGCGAGCCCGGCCCGGCCGGCGGCAGGCCCGCCGCCCTCTTCCGCTTCCGCACGCGCGCCCTGGCGATCACCGACCAGTTCGCCGTGCTGCGGCCGCAGCGTGCCGGCGAGTAGCGCGGCCCGCCCGGCCCGCCCGGGCCCTCGGGCCTAGCCGATCAGCCCGGCGCGACGCGACTTCGCGACGGCCTCGAGCTGCGAGTGGCAGCCGAGGGCGACGAGCACGCCGCGGATGTGGTTCCGCACGGTGGTCGGGCTCAGGCACAGCCGGGTGGCGATCGTCTTGGCGGGCAGCCCCTGGTCGAGGAGCTCGAGCACCTCGAGCTGGCGCGCGGTCATCGCCGGCAGCCCGGCCGGGTCGACCGCCCGCTCATCGCCGGCAGGGCGGCTCGACGGCCGCATGATGTTGAGGTGGATCCGGTCATCGCCACTCCCGATCGAGATGGTCGACGTCGTGATCCGCCGACGCCCCTGGCTCGTCTTGATCAGCAGGGTCTGCGTGGTCAGCGGCCAGTCGTCGCGGGCGAGCCGCGTCCGTGCGCAGCCGGAGTGGCAGACCATGCCGCCGTTCTCGTCGACGCCGCACAGCACCTCCCAGCAGTGCCGGCCGAGCGCCTCGCTCGCCGAGATGCCCGTCAGCTTCTCGGCAGCGCGATTCCACACGCGGATCTCGGAATCCTTGCCGTAGGCCATCACGGCGTCCCCCGAGCGAACCAGATCAGAATTGGCCATGCCCTGAGTATCAGCCCTCGCGGGAGGGCCACGGCTGGACGCGCTGACCGCGCTCGTCGAGCGGTTCCCCTGGCTCACCGAGATGGCCGCCTCCGCCGACGAGCAGGAGCGGAGGATCGCCGCGCGGCTCACCGAGTCGACGGTCTACCGGCTGCGCCCCTGGCGGGCGGTGCTGATCGACAACGAGCGGGCGTTCGGCAGCCGCGAAGAAGTCGTGCTCAGGCCGGCGGGCCGAGCGGCTTCGGCGTGAGCCGCGCGTCGAGCGCGACCAGCCAGGCCGACGCGAACCTGCCGCCGAACGCGTTCCCGATCGGCCAGGCGAGCTTCAGCCGCCGTGTCGCCGCCGCATCGGTGCCCCAGATGCGAACGGCGAAGGTGACCGTCGTGCCGGCCCTCCCGTCGCGCTCCTCCTGGGCCAGCTGGAAGGCGAGCACCACCTTGACGTGGCCCGGCTCGGCGAACGCGCTCAGCTCACGCTTGTCCTTGATCCGCGGCTCCGGTGCAAACACCTTCGTCAGCTTGCCGACACGGCCGAGCAGCACCTCGCGCAGCGGCATCACGCCCATCACCGCGAAGCCGGCGTCGAGCATCTGCGCGTAGAGCGGCTTGCCGTCGACGAACGGCATCAGCGGCCCCGCCACCTTGAGGCCGATGCGGACGAGCGGGATCTCGGCCGGCATGATCTTCTGCAGCTCGGCGAAGACGGCTCCCGGCGGCACCGGCAGCCAGCGGGAGTCGGCGCGGCCGAGAGCGGTGGCGGGCGCGATCTGCTCGAGCAGCACGGGTGCGCCTACAGCCCGAGCGAGCCCGGGTTGATGAGCCGGCGCGGGTCGAGCTCGCCCTTGATCGCAGCGAGCGTCTGGAACGTCGCCGGCTCGACCGAGTCGCGGAACGGGTACCACTTGCCGACCTGGAGATGGATGCCGCCCATCGCCGAGAACAGCGCGGCGAGCTCGCGACGCAGAGCCGTGCCGGCGGCACGGGCCTCCAGGTTCGGGGGCACCCCACCGAACTGCTCGACGAGGTCGGACGGCGCGTGCCGGGTGC
>CANFDS010000131.1 GCA_947445525.1 Actinomycetota bacterium
CCGACTCGATCTCGGCCGGGCCGACCCGCTTGCCGGCGATGTTCAGGGTGTCGTCGGAGCGCCCGTGGAGGAACCAGTGGCCGTCGGCGTCGACCGTCTCCCAGTCGCCGTGCGTCCAGACGCCGGGGAAGCGCCGCCAGTAGGCGTCGAGGTAGCGCTCGGGGTCGTTCCAGAAGCCGCGGGTCATGCCCGGCGAGGGCCGCCGGCAGACGAGCTCGCCGACCTCCTCGCTGCCGAGCAGCGAGCGCCCCTGCGGGTCGAGCACGTCCATGTCCATGCCCGGCACGGGGCCGCCGAGCGAGCAGACCTTGATCGGCTCGACCACCGAGCAGGAGAGGAAGGCTGCGCCGACCTCGGTGCCGCCGCTGAGGTTGACGATCGGCACACGGCCGCCGCCGACCCGCTCGGCCAGCCAGCGGTACGGCTCCGGGTTCCACGGCTCGCCGGTCGTCAGGAAGACGCGCAGCGACGAGAGGTCGGCGGTCGGGTCGCCGTGCACGGTCAGCGCGCGCACGAGCGTCGGCGACAGGCCGAGCACCGTCACGCGCTCGTCCTCGACGAGCTGCCACAACCGGTCGTGCGGCCAGTCGGGCGCGCCCTCGGCAAGCAGCAGCGTGCAGCCGACGGCGCCGCCGCCGACGACGGTCCACGGCCCCATGATCCAGCCGAGGTCGGTGACGAAGTGGAGGACGTCGCCGGGGCCCACGTCGGCCGAGTAGGCGACCTCGCGGGCGACCGAGACGAGGAAGCCGCCGTGCACGTGGACGACGCCCTTCGGCTTGCCGGTCGTGCCGGAGGTGTAGGTGAGGAGGTACGGGGTCTCGCTCTCGAGCTCCGCGGCCGGCAGCAGCCCGGGGCTCGGCGCGACCGCCTCGTCCCAGTCGAGGTCGCGGCCCGGTGTCAGCGGGCAGTGGCCGGCGGCCCCGAAGCGGCGCCAGACGATCATCCGCTCGAGCGACGGCGCCTGCGCGGCCGCCTCGTCGGCGATCTCCTTCATCGGGTGCACCTTGCCGCGGCGCAGCGAGCCGTCGGCGGTGATCAGCACCTTTGCCCCGGCGTCCTGGAGGCGGGTCGCCACGGCGGGGGCTGCGAAGCCGGAGAAGATCGGTGCCTGGATGGCGCCGACGTGCGCGCAGGCGTGCGAGGCGATCACGGCCTCGATCGACATCGGCAGGTAGAGCCCGACCCGGTCGCCCGGCTCGACGCCGAGCCGGACGAGCGCCTCTGCGAGCCGCGTCACCTCGTACGACAGCTCGGCGAAGGTGACGGCGCGGCGAGCCCCGTCCTCGCCGCGCCACACCACGGCGACGGCGCCGGCGCGCGGGCCCGTCGCCCAGCGGTGCACGCAGGCGGTGGCGATGTTGAGCGCTCCGCCGTCGAACCAGCGGGCCCACTCCGGGCCGGCGGAGTCGTCGAGCACGGTGTGCCACGGTCGTGCGAAGGGGATGCGGAGGTCGTCGATGACGGCGGGCCAGTACCAGTCGGGGTCGGCGGCGGCCCGGCGGACGAGCTCGCGGAAGTCGCCTACGCCGAGGGTGCGCATCAGGCGCGTCACGTTCGCTCGCTCCACGGTCGCGCTGTCGGGGCGCCAGATCACGTCGGCCACGGTCGGAATCTACCTCGGCGCGAGGAGCGCCCCCGGCTGCGGCGCGCGGAACCGGTGCGAATCACCCCGCTAGACTCGCGGTCGTGCGCCGCCTCGCCGTAGCCGCCCTGCTCGCCGTCGTGACGGCGGCCGGGCTCGCCGCCACGGTCGGCCGGGCTGCAGACGCCACGCTCGAGCAGCGCTGGCAGGCCGCGAAGATCCACGTCACGCTCGTGCCGGGGACCTCGGACTACGGCCCCGGCGACATCCGGGTGTCCTTCCTCGTGGTCAGCAGCGACAGCAAGCTGCTCGTCGCCCCGACGGCACGGCTCTCGGTGAGCAGGGGGCTGAAGCAGCCCGCGTTCACGACCGGGTCGGCCGTGCTCGAGACCACTTCGGTGCCCGGCGTGAAGGTGGACGCGGGCGAGATCACCCAGCTTTTCGTCGGCCACGTCCGCCTGACCGCGCCCGGCACCTACTGGCTGCTCGCCGAGCTCGCCGGGACGAGCGTCGCCGGGCTGGGCAACGTCATCGTGCGCGCCCACCCCGAGGCGCCTGCCGTCGGCGATCGCGCCCCCGCCTCGCGTACCCCGACGCTCGCGACGACGAAGGACGTCGCCAAGCTCACCACGCGCGTCCCGCCCGACCGCGAGCTGCTGCAGGTCTCCGTCGCGGATGCGCTGCGCCGCAAGGAGCCGTTCGTCGTCGTCTTCGCGACGCCGAAGTTCTGCTCGAGCCGCACCTGCGGGCCGGTCGTCGACGTCGTCGATGCCGTGCGCAAGCGCTGGGCCGGCACTGCCGTCCGCTTCATCCACGTCGAGATCTACACCGACAACGTCCCCTCGAAGGGACCGAACCGGTGGGTGCGGGAGTGGGGGCTGCCCAGCGAGCCGTTCACGTTCCTCGTCGGCCGGGACAGGCTCGTCAAGGCGCGCTTCGAGGGCGCGTTCTCGCTGAACGAGCTCGCCACGGCTGTCGAGCGGAGCCTCGGCGTGCCGCCACCGCATGCCTGACCGGCCGTACGGCGGCGCCCGGCGGTCGATCCACTAGCCTTCGCCCATGGCCACCGACGTCAAGCTGACCGACCTCGTCATGAGCGGGGGCTGCGCCGCCAAGTACCCGGCGGCGCGACTCGAGCAGCTGCTCGCCGGCTTCATCCCGGCCGAGGCGGAGAACCTGCTGGTCGGCCTCTCGCCCGCCGACGACGCCGCCGTCTACCGGCTCGACGACGAGCGGGCGCTCGTCTTCACCCTCGACTTCTTCCCGCCGCTCGTCGACGACGCGGCGACCTTCGGCGCGATCGCGGCCACGAACGCGCTCAACGACGTGTTCGCGATGGGCGGGACGCCCCTGCTCGCGCTGTCGATCGCGGCCTTCCCCGAGGATCTGCCCTCGCAGGTGCTCGCCGACTGCTTCGCCGCGGCCGACCTCAAGGTACGCGAGGCGGGTGCGCTGCTCGCCGGCGGCCACACCATCCGCGACCGCGAGCCGAAGTACGGCCTCGCCGTCGTCGGCACCGTGCACCCCGACGCGATCTGGGCGAAGAGCACGGCCGGCCCGGGCGACAGCGTCCTGCTGACGAAGCCGCTGGGCACGGGGCTCGTGCTGCACGGGCTGCCGCGCGGGCTCGTCGGCGCGGCCGAGCTCGACGCAGCCGTCGCCTGGATGACGACACTGAACCGCGCCGCCGCCGATGCGCTGCGCCCCTTCCAGCCGAGCGCCGTCACCGACGTCACGGGGTTCGGGCTGTTCGGCCACGCCTACGAGATGGCGAGCCGCAGCGGCGTCCGCATCGTGCTCGAGGCGGAGCGGCTGCCGGCGATGGCGGGCGCGCTCGAGGTGATCGCCGCCGGCGAGCGCACCGGCGGCGACCGGCGCAACCGCGACTACGCCGGCCCCCACCTCACCGTCGCCGCCGGCGTCGACCCCGGTCTCGTCACCCTCGGCTACGACCCGCAGACTGCGGGCGGCTTCCTCGTCGCGGTGCCGGCCGCGCGCGCCGCCGTGCTCGAGGCGACCCTCGCTGCGGCCGGGCAGTTCGTGCAGCGCGTCGGCCGGGTGGAAGAGGGAGCGGGAGTCCTCGTCGAGTGACCGGGGCGCGGGTGCGGCTGGGGATGGTGCACGGGCGCTTCCAGCCCTTCCACCGCGGCCACCTCGCGTACCTGCTCGGCGCCGCCGCCCGCTGCGACGAGCTCTACGTCGGTATCACCAACCCCGATCCGTCGCGGGTGCGGCCGGACCCGCTCGACCCGGCGCGCCACCTCCCCGCGTCGAACCCGTTCACATACGCCGAGCGCCAGCTGATGGTGAAGGCGGTGGTCGTGGAGGCCGGGCTCGACCACGGCCGGGTGCACGTGATCCCGTTCCCGGTGAACGAGCCCGGGCTGTGGCCGGCGTACGTGCCGGCCGAGGTGACGCACTACATCCGGGTCTTCTCCGACTGGGGCCGGGGCAAGCGCGAGCGGCTGGAGGCGGCCGGCTACCCGGTCGTCGTGCTCGACGAAGG
>CANFDS010000132.1 GCA_947445525.1 Actinomycetota bacterium
GCACCGACCGGCTCCGGCGCTACGACCGGTTGCGGAGCACCGACCGGCTCCGGCGCTACGACCGGTTGCGGAGCACCGACCGGCTCCGGCGCTACGACCGGTTGCGGAGCCGTCACCGGAGCTGCTGCCGGCTGCGGCTCCGCAACCGGTGCCGGCACGACGACCGGCGGCGCCCCCACCACGGGCTGAGCCACGACCACCGGCTCGGTGGTCAGGACCGGCTGCGGCGATGCGGCCGGCTCCGGGGCCACGACCGGCTGCGCCGGCACCGGTTCCAGGGCCACCGCCGGCGCGGTGACCACCAGCGGAGCAGGTGCCACCACCGGCGCCGCCGGCAGGAGCCCGAGCGGATCGAGATACCCGTTGGCGTTGCTCGTCACCCGGATGCCGAGTGACAGGTACGGCACCGCCAGGTCGACCGTCCCGCTCGGGCCGACCGTGCCCACCTGCTGGCCCTCGACGACCGCCGCGCCCCGCGCGACGGAGATCGAGCCCAGATGCGTCAGCGTGACGTTCAACCCGTCCGCCGTCTGAATCGTGACGGACTTCCCGCTCGTCGGCACCGTTCCCGCGAACGACACCGTCCCACCCGCCGGCGCGGCGACCGGCCCTCCGCTCGCTGCTCCGATGTCGATCACCCGGTGCTGGCCCCCGGCATACGGGTTGGGGCCCAGCGAGAACGGCCGCAGCACCGGCCCCTCGACCGGCCACGTCCAGGCGGACGCAACCACCGGAGCCAGCGCGGCCACGGCCGCAACACACGACGAGACCATCAGCAATCGTCTCACACCGTCCGACCTTTCTGTTGTCTCTATTGGAAACAGTAGAACCGTAAGTGTAGGTCCTCTCTGTTGTCAATACTGACACCAGACGACATGCCCGGGCGGGCCATGGCCGACCGGGAGAGCGCGGCTACGCGAGCCCTGACAGGCGCGGCGCCGGGGTCGCCGGCGCCGCCGCTACAGCGAGGCGTCGTACAGGCGGCGGCGCGCGCAACCGGTCAGCCCGGCGACGACCTCCGCGGCCAGCTTCCGCGGCGTCCCGGCCTCGACGAGCCGGACGACGGCGGCGACCGCCGCCCCCTCGACAGCCGCAGCGTCCGCGGGCGCAGCCACCACAGCCGGCCCGACCACTAGCACGATCTCGCCCTTCGGCGGCTCTGCGAAGCGGGCGGCGAGCTCCTCCGGCGTGCCGCGAGCGATCTCCTCGAACCGCTTCGTCAGCTCACGGCAGACAGCCACAGGCCGCCCCGGCAGCGCCTCGGCCAACGAGCGCAGCGTCGCCGGCAGCCGCTGCGGCGACTCGAACGCGACAGCGGCGTGCGGCCAGGCGGCAAGCTCGGCCCACACCGCTGCCAGCCCCTTCGCGCTACGCGGCAGGAACCCGAGGAACTGGTAGCGGTCGCCCACCAGCCCACTGGCGACGAGGGCCGTCCCGACCGCCGAGGGCCCGGGCAGCACCGTCACCGCCACCCCGGCCGCCAGCGCAGCCGCGACGAGCCGGCCGCCGGGATCGCTGATGCCGGGCAGCCCGGCGTCGGTGACGAGCGCCATCCGCTCGCCGGCCAGCAGCCGCGGCACGAGCTCTGCGGTACGGGCCGCCTCGTTGTGCTCGTGGTACGAGACGAGGCTTGCCTCGATGCCGTGACGGTCGAGCAGCCCACGGGTGTGGCGCGTGTCCTCGCACAGCACGATGTCGGCCTCGGCGAGCGCGCGCAGGACGCGCAACGTGACGTCCTCGAGATTCCCGATCGGCGTGGCGCAGACCGACAGCATCAGCCGGCCGGTGCGGCGGCTTCGGCAACGGCAGCAGCGTCGGCAGCGGCAGCGGCAGCTGCGAGCGCCTCTCGCCCGACGAGAGCAGCACCCACGAGCCCCGCGTCGGGCCCGAGCTCGGCGAGCACGATGCGCACGGTGTCGCGTCCCGGCGTCAGGCCGTCGCGCGCGAGGACGAGGCGGGCTGGATCGAGCAGCAGCCCGCCCGCTGCCGAGAACCCGCCACCGACCACGATCAGCTCCGGCTCGAGCAGGTTGACGAGGCTCGCGATGCCGGCGCCCAGATAACGGCCGATCTTCGCCAGGGCAGCGACGGCGGCGGTATCACCGGCCTCGGCCGCGGCAACAAGCGTGTGCGCATCGGCAGTGGGGCCAAAGAGCTCCCGGGCGAGCGTGTCGGCGGCAGTGCCGGAGGCGAGGCCCTCGAGGTGGCCGCGGCCCTCGCAGGTGCCCTGGCAGCGCGGGCCATCCAGCTCGACGGTGATGTGCCCGATCTCGGCGGCTGCACCGGTGGCGCCCCGGAACGGCCGCCCGTCGAGGATCAGGCCGCCGCCGACGCCCGTGCCCAGCGTCAGCATCACCATGTTGCGCACGCCACGCCCGGCGCCGAGCTGCCACTCGCCGATGGCGGCGGCGGTCGCGTCGTTCTCGATCTCGACGGGCCGGTCGAACCGGCGGGTGAGCACGGCGCGCAGGTCGAGGTGCTCGAGCGGCACGTTGGTCGAGGAGACCGCACGGCCGCGCACCCGGTCGATGCGCGACGGCACGGCAACGCCGATGGCAGCGATCTCGGGCCCCAGCAGCTCGCCGATCGCACCCTCGAGTGCAGCGAGCAGATCGACCTGGCTCGCCAGCGGCGTGGGCCGCTGCACGCGGGTGACGATGGTGTCGCTGTCGTCGACGACAGCGGCGCGAATCGTCGTTCCGCCCAGATCCACCCCGATCACGGCCTGTTGCTTCAAATCCCGCGGCTACGATACCGGCGCGCATGGCTGACATTGACAAGCCCTACACCGTCTACCGCGGTGGGCACGATCGCGGCACCGTCCCGCAGGCCCAGGAGGACGGCGAGGTCAAGCGGGCGCGGCGAGGGCGCTTCCGCGGACGGCGACGCCTCCGCCTCTGGCTGCTCGTCGGCGGGCTGCTGCTGGGCCTGATCCTCTTTCTCGTCGGCTGGGGCATTGCTGGGTACGTCGCGCTGCAGGGCGGCGTCGGCGACGCCGGCAAGCGGATCGACGCCGCTACCAGGACAGAGCTCTCGGCGGGCGACGGCGCGCTCTTCTCGCGCGCCACCACGATCCTGCTGATCGGCATCGATCACAGCGACCTGGCCGGCCGGGCGGGCAACCGGCACGCCGACTCGATCATGCTCGTCCGCACCGACCCCAAGCGCCACCGCATCAACTACCTGTCGATCCCACGCGACCTGTATGTCGATATCTCCTCGCACGGGCGGCACAAGATCAACGCGGCCTACCAGATCGGCGGCGCGACCCTCCAGCTGCGCGCGGTCAAGGACTTCACGGGCCTCGAGGTGAACCACGTCGCGGTCGTCGACTTCGGCAGCTTCCGCGACCTGATCGACGCGATCGGCGGCGTCACGGTCGACAACGAGCAGGAGATCCTCTCCAACCGCTTCGACTGCCCGTTCAGCGCTGCCATCTGCCGCGACTGGAAGGGCTGGAGCTTCGGGAAGGAGAAGCTCCACCTGGACGGCAGGCGCGCCCTCGCGTACTCGCGCATCCGCGAGAACAGGCTTGATGCCGGCGACAGCGACTTCACGCGCGGGTCACGCCAGCAGCAGGTCGTCAGCGCCGTCGGCGACCGGCTGGCGAGCGTCGGCACCTTCTTCGACCTGCCCTTCATCGGCGGCAGCTTGCTGAAGCCGCTCGCCACCGACCTCTCGGCCTGGGATCTCCTCCAGCTCGGCTGGGTGCGCTTCCGCGCATCGAGCGGAAAGGCGCTGCACTGCCGGCTGGGCGGCGACCCCAGCACCACCGGTGGCGCGTCCGTGATCCTGCCAACCGAGCTGAACCGTCAGGTCGTGCAGATGTTCATGGGCCGGTCGGCGCCGCAGCCGCCGCCGCCGGGCGGTACGTACCAGCCTGGCTGCACGGTCGGCAAGTAGCCGGGCTCGCCGCCGCGGCGACCCGGTCGCAGCCCGGTCAGGAGTCCGAGGGCTTCTTCTTGGTGTCGCTCGGCTTGGAACTCGACGAGTCGCTCTTCGCGGCGCTCGAGGAGCCGCCGTCCGA
>CANFDS010000133.1 GCA_947445525.1 Actinomycetota bacterium
ACGGAGTCCTGGGCCTTCCCCACGGCGCCTCCTTCGAGGAGGTACGCCGGGCCTATCGCCGTCTGGCTCAGGCGTCGCATCCCGACACGAACGGCCCGTCGGGCGTCGATCGCTTCATCTCGGTGCAGAGCGCCTACGAGGCGATCACCCGGGAGCGGCAGGGCGCAGTGTACGGGCCGACGGGAGCGGCGATCGTCCCACGGAGCGTGGCTGTCCCCGATGTCGTCTTCTCGGCATCGCCGCCTCCGTCGCCGCCCCCTCGTGTCGATCTCTTCGAGACGCTCGCGCCGATCTCGGCGCGGGATGCCGTGGACGCGTACCTCCGCCACGTGCGGATCGCGCCGCCGCGCCTCGTCGACGTCTGCTGCTGAGGGGCGTCGCGCACGTCGCCGCCGCCACGCCGAGGGCCGGCCGGCTGCCGGGTCGAGGCTATGCCGCGAGCTTGTCGTGGGCGCCGGTCGCGCCGCTCTCGCGGATGTCACGCACCGTCGGCCCGAGCACGGCCGCGGGCAGCAGCGCCAGCCAGAAGTTGAACGCGCGGTAGGCGAACACGCCGAGCAGCGCCTTCGTCAGCGGCACGCCGAGCCAGAAGAGCGAGAAGGTGAGGAACGCCTCGGTGACGCCGATCCCGCCGAGCGGCAGCCCGCGCCGCGAGATCACGTAGCCGGTGGCATAGGCGAGCACGACCGCCGGGATCGCGACCTCGGCGTGAAATGCCCGCAGGCTGGCCCACAGGCACAGCAGCTCGCAGAACCAGTAGGCCGAGGTGCCGAGCAGCGGCCGGAGATGACGGTGCGGCGCGAGCAGCAACTGCCGGAGGATCGTCAGGCCGCCGATCGCATCGGCGACCGCCGTGTGCCGGCCACCCTCGTCGCGACGGGCCTGGAGGCGGCGCCGGCGGTCGTCGTTCGTCAGCCACAGCGCGAGTGCGAAGCCGGGCACGACGGCGAGCCAGGGCAGCGTCAGCGCCGCGTAGCGATTGCCGTGCGAGCCGAGGAAGATCCACATCGCGGCGCCCAGGGCTGCCGGCGCGAGCACCGCGTACTCGAGCATGCCGAGGCCGACGACGCGCGCCATCGCCTCCTGCCGGCGGGCGCCGGCCCCGCGCAGCGCGCGATAGTCGAGCTCGAATCCGCCCTTGGCGGAGCGCGCGAAGTAGGCGCCGAAGCCGGCCGCGACGACGCGGACGGCCTGGCGGAACGAGAGGCGGGGCCCGTCGTCGACGCGCGCGGTTCCCTGCAGGGCGAGCGCGTAGGCGAGATAGGCCACGGTCTGCGCGCCGAAGCTGGCGGCAAACCACACCGGGTTCGCCGACACGAGGACGTCGACGACACGGGCATGCCCGGCGATGCCGGCCACCCACACGCCCACGTCGTAGGCGGCGATCGCGCAGAGCAGAACGAAGAAGACACGCTGCCGCATCCGCCAGAGCGACCGGGCGGTCGCCGTCAGGCGGCTTGCACTCTCGGGTGGCGGGGCTCCGTCGGGCATCGGTGGGTGGATTCGACGGTCGCGCACTCCGCCCGTAATCGGGCGGAGCGCCGTACCGTTGAGCGGTGCGCAGTCCGCTACGGCATGGTAGCTTCCCGTCCGTGCTTTTCAGCCTCGCGACCAGTGACATGATCGGCCTCGGCGTCGTTGCCATCGGCTTTTCTCTGCTCGCCTTCGTCTCCGCCATGGTCATCCCGCGTTTCAAGCCCGGCTTCCCCGGCAAGGGTGGCCTCAAGCTCTTCATCGTCGCCGCCATGGCGTGCACCGCAGCAGCGCTGCTCGCGGTCGAGTTCATGGCGATCGAGAAGGAAGAGCCGGGCGGCGAGAACGTGCCGGCGAAGACAGCCGAGAAGTAGCGGCGGGCCCGGGCGCCCCTGCGGCGCCGTCGCCTCGCTCAGCCGGCGAGCTCTGCGCGCACCGCGGCCGCGAAGGCGTCGACGTCCGCTGCGGAGGTGTCCCAGGACGTCATCCAGCGGCAGACGCTTGCCGCCTCGTCCCAGACGTGGAAGAACGCGCGGGCCTGGAGCCGCGGGATCAGCGCGGCCGGCAGCCGCACGAACACGGCATTGGCCTGTACCGGCTGGACGAGCTCGACGCCGGGGAGGCCCGCGACCGCCTCCGCCAGCCGGCGCGCCATCGCGTTCGCCTGCCCGGCGTTGCGCAGCCACAGCCCGTCGTCGAGCAGGGCGTCGAGCTGGGCGCCGGCGTAGCGCAGCTTCGACGCGAGCTGCATCGCCTGCTTGCGCTGGAAGAGGAGGCGGGCGGCGAGCTCCGGCCGGAACAGCACGACCGCCTCGGCGCCGAGCGCCCCGTTCTTCGTGCCGCCGAACGAGAGCGCGTCGACCCCGAGGTCGCGCGTCGCCTCGCGCAGCCCGAGCCCGAGCGAGGCGGCAGCGTTCGCGATGCGCGCACCGTCGACGTGGAGGAAGAGGCCGTGCGCGTGGGCCCAGTCGGCGAGCGCGCGCAGCTCGGCTGCCGAGTAGACCGTGCCGAGCTCCGTCGACTGCGACACCGAGACGACGCGTGGCTGGACGTGGTGCTCGTCGCCGAGGCCACGCAGCTGCGCCCCGGCGAGCGCGGGCGTCAGCTTGCCGTCGGGGGTGGCGACGGTGAGGAGCTTGGTGCCGAGGTAGCGCTCGGGCGCGCCGCACTCGTCGTTGGCGATGTGTGCGCTCTCGGCGCAGATGACGGCCTCGTGCGGCTGCAGCAGCGCCTCCAGGCAGAGGACGTTGGCCGCCGTCCCGTTGAACACCGGGAAGACGCTGACGTCGTCGCCGAGCAGCGCCCGGAAGCGCGCGACCGCGCCCTCCGTCCAGGGGTCGTAGCCGTAGGCCCGGGCGGGGCCCTGGTTGGCCGCGGCGACGGCCGCGAGCACGGCGGGGTGGGCGGGCGCCCAGTTGTCGCTGGCGAAGGGCTTCAGCTCGGTCATCGGGGCGAAGCCTACGCGTGCGTCCTGCGCTGGAAGACGTGGACGACGGCGCCGAGCTCCGGCGGCAGCACGAGCCGGCTCAGCGCAGGCTCCTCGGCGACGTCGAACTCGGTCTGCTGCACGTACGCGGCCCGGTTGCCGGAGCCGACCTCGAGCCCGCTGTTGATCGCCACGTACAGCTGGACGCTGCTCGTTCGGAACACCGCCTGCTCGAACGGGTTGCCGGCGGGCGGCCACGAGCAGATCACGACCTCCGGCCGGTGGGCCCGCAGCGCGGCCTTCGCATCCTGGCGCAGCACGGAGGCCGGGTACTTGACGCTCTGCTGCCAGCTGTAGTCGTCGGTCGCCGTGGCCGCGACGCCCTCGGCCGTGAGGAACGCCGAGAGCGTGCCGTCACCCGCTGCGATCTCGAGGCAGGTGCGATCGCCGATCAGCGCGGCCAGCGCGCGGATCAGCGGCCGCGAGTAGAAGCAGTAGATGCCCTTCGGCTGGACGAGCGGCAGCAGCAGGCGCCGCTGCCAGAGCAGCGGCCAGATCAGCCGGAACCAGAGGAGCGACACCGGCTTCCGCTCGAGGTCGTGCTCGAAGAGGAGCTGCTGCGCGACCCAGCCGTTGACGAGGTTGAAGCGCACTCTCCCCGAGCTGACGCCGGTCGCCGCCGAGAGACAGAGCTGCTTCAGTGCCTCGGCCGCCAGCTGGCGCCGCACCTGCGCGAGCAGGTCGGCCGCGGGCGACGAGGAGAGGCCGACCGCGTACGCCTTGAGCGCCGCGAGGTCGTTGCGGCCGATGACCGCGGCGAGCTCGCGCTGCACGGTGACCCACTCGGCGGGATACGCGTCGCGGAGCTCGGCCAGGGACGGCCGTTGCGCCAGCCAGGCGCGGGCGTCCTTCGGCTTGCGCGGCGGCATGGCTGCCTAGGGGGCCGGCGGCAGCAGCCCGATCACGGCGAAGCTGCCGCGCCAGGAGCCGAACGCCTTGCTGGTGACGCCGTAGCGCGTGCTGCCACGGTACGAGGACTGCCCTCTGCGGATCTCGATCACGACGACGCCGAAGCGGGTCTTCGTGATG
>CANFDS010000134.1 GCA_947445525.1 Actinomycetota bacterium
ACGCCTGGATCGCCGGCATCCTCGAGCACGTCGAGCCGGCGGGCGTCCACTCGGGCGACTCCGCCTGCGTCATCCCCGGCCCGTCGATCACGCCGGCGATCGAGCAGAAGGTGCATGAAATGGCGACGGCGCTGACGCGCGGCCTCGATGCGCGCGGCCTCTTCAACCTCCAGCTGGCCCTGAAGGACGGTGAGCTGTGGGTGATCGAGGCGAACCCGCGCGCCTCCCGCACGGTGCCGTTCATCGCCAAGGCGACGGGCATCCCGATCATCGACCTCGCGTGCCGGCTGATGCTGGGCGAGACGCTGGCCGACCTCGCTCTGCCGGAGAAGGCGAAGCCCACGCGCGCGTGGGCGAAGGAGGCGATCTTCCCCGCCGAGCGCTTCCCCGAGG
Organism: Actinomycetota bacterium; assembly: GCA_947445525.1. Taxonomy (GTDB): domain Bacteria; phylum Actinomycetota; class Thermoleophilia; order Gaiellales; family Gaiellaceae; genus CANFDS01. The sequence continues at coordinate 394 of CANFDS010000134.1, forward strand.
CCGCCGACCGCAGCCCCGAGATGAAGTCGACGGGCGAGGTGATGGGCGGCGGCGCCACCGTCGTCGAGGCCTACGACCGCGCGCTGCGGGCGGCCGGCCGGTCGCGCCACGGCGGCAAGCTCGGCCCGTCGCTGCAGGAGCTCGCTACCGGCCACTGAACGGGGCGGGCGGCGCCGGGCAGCCCGTCTCCGCTGCCCTCTACGCCTGCTGGCGCCCGCTCGCGGCCACGGCCGCCTCGACCGCCGCGCACAGCTCTGGGCCGCTGAACGGCTTGGGCAGGAAGGTGACCCCGTCGAGCCCCGCGATCCCCTCCCGCACCCTGTCGTAGCCGTACTCGCTGATCAGCACGATCGGGGCGTTCAGCCCCACCTCGCGCATCGCCCGCACCAGCTCGACGCCCGAGATTCTCGGCATCGAGTAGTCGACGACGGCGGCTACGAAGGACGGGGCACCGGGCTCGATGAGGTGGAGCATGGCATCGGCGTTTTCCACGGCGATGATCTCGTAGCCGGCGGGCCCGAGCATCGCTGTGACGAGCGTGCGGACGCCCGCATCGTCGTCGACGATGAAGAGCCGGCCCACCGCCGCTGCGGGGGATGCGACGCGGCCGGTCACGGCGCAGCGACCTTCACGGTTACGGCCTCCGGCTCACCCCGGTGTGCATCGCCTCGATACCGCTGACGAGCTTGCTGAGGCAGTGCTCCTCGAGCCTCGAGAGGCTCTCCTTGAGGGGTGTGAGCTGAGCGACCTTGATCTTGCTGCCATCTGACCTGACTTTTTCGGCTCGACCTGTGAGTGGACTGGATTCCTGTGGCCCGGCGGGCCGTCCCGCGACCTTGCGAGGCGGCGGCTCCGGGCGCTGCCGCGCTCGGTCCGATCTACCGCGCTTCCCGAGCCGAACCCGACGTCCCGCGGCCTGAGGTGTGGCCGGGGCGCCGGAGGTCCGGCAACGCTGTCGCGCGAGCAGGTCGTCTCGGGCGCGCTCGTCGAGGCGATCGCATCGGGCAAGCCGGTCGTCGCCACCCGCTTCCCGCACGCCGAGGAGCTGCTCGGGCAGGGATCGGGCCTCCTCGTCCCGCACCAGGATGCCGGCGCCATTGCCGACGCGTTGCGAACGCTGCTCGCCGATCGTCGGCGCACAGCCGAGGTCGCGGCGGTCGCGCACCGCCAGGCGCCGTTGCTCTTCTGGGAGGCCGTCGGCGAGAGCTATGTGCAGCTCGCGCTGGACGTGCTGGAAGCCGAGCGGGCGGAGCTCGCGCCGGCGGCGCTACCGCGTCCGTCGTTCCGGCACCTGGTGCGGATGAGCGACCACCTCGGCGTGTTCGAGCACGCGCTCTTCGCACGTCCGCGCTCGGAGCACGGCTACTGCACCGATGATGTCGCCCGCGCGCTCGTCGCCATCATGCGCGAGCCCCGTCGCTCCTCCGAGCTAGAGCGCCTCGCCGACACCTGCCTCGACTTCGTTGCGAGGGCGCAGATCCGCGACGGACGCTTTCGCAACAGGCTGTCCCTGGCGGGGCACTGGCTCCGACGAGGTCGGTGACGACGACTCCACCGGGCGGGCGCTCTGGGCCCTGGGCACGGCGGCAGCCCGGGCGACGCGTGCCGACCAGCGCGAGCAGGCGCGAACCCTCCTGCTGGCGGGCGCGGGCTTCCGCAGCGACTGGCCACGGGCAAATGCCTTCGCGATTCTCGGCGCCGTCGATCTGCTCGAGGCGTCATCGCCGCGCCCTGAGCCTGACGTGGCTGCGCTGCTGGCGGCTGCGGCCTGCGGGCTCGGCAGCCGCTCCCCCGACGCCGCGTGGCTGTGGCCGGAGCCTCGCCTGGCGTATGCGAACGCCGTTCTCGCCGAGGCGCGCGTCGCTGCCGGCAGCACCCTCGGCCATCCCGCTCTGCTCGAGGAGGGCCTCGACCTGCTGGCCTGGCTCGTTGCCGTCGAGACCGTGGGCGACCACTTCAGCTTCACGCCCGTCGGCGGCCGCGGGCCGGGCGAGCGCGGGCCCGCTCTCGACCAGCAGCCGATCGAGGCCGCGGCGATGGCAGACGCGTGCGCGCGGGCGTTTGCGATCACCGGCGAGAGCCGCTGGGCTGCGTCCACGCTCCTGGTTGCCGAGTGGTTTCTCGGCGCGAACGACCTCGGCCTCGCCCTGTTCGACCGGGCAACCGGGGGAGGCAAAGACGGCCTGCACGGCGACCGCGTTAACGAGAACATGGGTGCCGAGTCGACGCTCGCGGCGATCACCGCGCTGCAGCAGACCCGGCGGATTCAGCAGGCGGCTCGCAGGGCTGCGACGACATCGGCGGTGACAACGGTCGCTCCGGGCCTGACGAGAGGAGGCAGGCGTGGCTGACGCCAAGGAAAGCGAGATCTTCGTACGGTACGCGGGGAACCCGGTCCTGACCGTGACCAGCTGGCCGTACACGGTCAACGCTGTGTTCAATCCTGCCGTCACCCGCTACGAGGGCGAGACGCTGCTACTCGTGCGCGTGGACGACCAGACGGGCCTCTCGCACCTCTGCGTGGCACGCAGCGCCGACGGCCTCACGAACTGGATCGTCGAGCCCGACCGGCGCCTGCTGCCCGATCTCGACGACCCCGCCGAGATCTACGGCATCGAGGACCCGCGGATCACGCTCTGCGGAGACGAGTACATGATCGCGTACACGGGCTACTCGAGGAACGGCCCGCTCGTCTGCCTCGCCGCGACCCGCGACTTCCGCACGTTCGAGCGCTGCGGCGTCGTCATGCCGCCGGAAGACAAGGACGCAGCGCTATTCCCGTGCCAGTTCGACGGCCGCTGGGCGCTGATCCACCGGCCGGTCTCGACAACGCCCACTGTCTCGGCGCACATCTGGCTCTCATGGAGCCCCGACCTCAGGCACTGGGGCGACCACACGGTGCTGCTGGAGGCCCGCGAGGGTGCCTGGTGGGACGCGCACAAGATCGGGCTCAACGCGCCGCCGCTCGCGAGCCCGCACGGCTGGCTCATCCTCTACCACGGTGTCCGCGTCACCGCCGCCGGCTCGCACTGCTCGACACGGCACAGCCGGACCGGGTGATCGCGCGCTCCGACGAATGGCTGTTCGGGCCCCAGGCGCCGTGCGAGCGGATGGGTGACGTCGGTGACGTCGTCTTCCCCTGCGGCTGGCTGCTCGACGACGACGGCGACACCCTGCGCGTCTACTACGGCGCGGCCGATACGTCGGTGTGCGTCGCGACTGCGAGCCTCATCCGGCTGCTCGCGACGCTCGGGCGCCCGTAACCCGGGATGCTGCGTAGGCGCGGCGGGCGCCCCACAGGACGCCCGCCGCCGACTGCCGGTGTCAGCCTGCGATCAGGCCGGCCACCACTCCATGTCGATGTCGCCGTCGTCCTCCACTGCGGGGGCACCGGTGATGATCATCACTGCGTCCACGCCGTCGGTCGCGCGGAAGGCGCGCCACACGTGCGGCGGCACGGCGAGCACGTCGCCGGCCTTCATCTGGACGAGCTCGTCGCCCAGCTTGGCCGTGCAGCTGCCGGAGACGAGGCAGTACGTCTCCTCCTGCTGCTTCTGGCGGTGGCCGAACGTCGGCACGAAGT
>CANFDS010000135.1 GCA_947445525.1 Actinomycetota bacterium
AGGCGTTCGGCATGGTCGCCGCCGAGGCCGCTGCGGGTGGGGCCTGCCCGCTGGTGGCGCGCCATTCGGGCCTCGCCGAGGTCGCCGCCGGAGTGGAGGCGGAGTACCCGCCGCAGCGGCGTCACCTCGCCGCGTTCGAGAGCGGTAGCAGCGCCGATCTCGGCGCCAAGCTCGCGGAGCTGCTGGCGCTGACGCCGGCCGAGCGGGCCGAGCTGCAGGCCGCCGCCCGCCGTGCCGTCGTCGCCCGCTGGAGCTGGGCGGGGATCGGCCGCCGCCTGCTCGACCTCGCCGTCGACACGTAGCGTCCCGCGCGCACTCGCTTCCGGAAGTAAAGTACGCGCCCCATGGGCGACTCGCAGAAGCTCACCCCCGACGAGCAGCTCGCGCTGTGCCGCGAGCAGTTCGACGGCGGCACCGATTTCACCCTGGCCGTCGAGGAGGAGTTCGCGCTCCTCGACCCGGAGACGCTGGGCATGGTCAACCGCTTCGAGGAGATCGTCGCGGCGGCGCCCGGCAGCGCGCTCGAGCCGCACCTCGCCGGCGAGCTGATCGCCTCCGAGGTGGAGGTCAAGACCGGCCGCTGCGACACCTTTGTCGAGGCGGCTCAGCGGATCCCGGAGCGCCGCCGGGAGCTGCTGGAGATCACCGACGGGCTCGGCCTGGAGCTCGCCGCGATCGGCGCCCACCCGTGGTCGCCCTGGCAGGAGCAGCGGATCATCGACACGCCGCACTACCGCCGCAACGACGAGATCCTCAAGTACGTCGTCTGGCGCAACAACACCTTCGGCCTGCACGTGCACGTCGGCATCCGCGGCGTCGACCGCGCGATCTGGGTGTGCAACGCCCTGCGCAACCACCTGCCGACGCTGCTCGCGCTGTCGGGCAGCTCGCCGTTCGCCGAGGGCTGCTTCACGCACCTCCACTCGGCACGCTCGCAGCTGTTCACGAAGATGTTCCCTCGCTGCGGCATCCCCGACGCGTTCGAGGACTGGGCCGACTTCGAGGCCTACGTGCGCCTGCTCTACGCCACCCGCTCGATCGACGAGCACACGCAGCTCTGGTGGAGCGTCCGTCCGCACCTCGCCTACCCGACCGTCGAGATCCGCATCTGCGACGCGCAGCCCACCGCCGAGGAGGCGGTCGCGCTCTCCGCCCTCATCTACGCGCTCACCGCCCGGCTGGCCCGCGCGATCGACGACGGCGAGCCGATCGAGCTGCAGCCGCGCCGCCTGCTGGAGGAGAACTTCTGGCGCGCGATCCGGCACGGCCTGGACGGCGAGCTGATCGACCTCGACCGCAAGATCGCCATTCCCGCGCGGCAGGCGGTCGAGGACCTCGTCGCCTACGTCATGCCGGTCGCCGAGGAGCTGGGGGCGGCCCCGTTCATCGCGATCCCCGAGCGGAACTCGGCACAACGGCAGATGGCGCTCCACGCGGAGGGCGTGCCGACCTTCGAGATCTACCGCGACATCGTCCGCGCGGTGAGGCCCGCGGCCCGTGTCTAGCCCGGGCGGCGGTGGTGGGCGGCGGCCCGAGGTCGACGCCGAGCTGCTCGCCCAGCTCGCGGCCGAGGTGCAGCGGCTGCCGATCCGCGACCTGCTCGTGCAGACGGTGGGGACGATCTCGTCGCTCGCCTGGGGCCGGATCAGCGGGCCGGGACGCGACCTCGAGCAGGCGCGCCTGGCGATCGACGCCCTGCGCGCGCTCGTGCCGGTGGTCGCACCGACCGTCAGCGAGCAGGCCGGCCGCGACCTGAATGCCGTGGTGTCGAGCCTGCAGCTGGCCTACGTGAAGGCGCTCGCGGAGGCAGCCCCGCCTGCAGAGCCGGCCCCGCCCGCCGAGCCGGCCCCGCCCGCCGAGCCCGCCGCCGCCCCGCCCGCCGCGCCCCCGCCGCCCGAGGAGCCCGAGGAGCCCGCGGAGCCCGCCGATGCCGGCGGCTGAGATCGGCATCTTCGGCGGCTCGGGCTTCTATTCGTTCCTGGAGGACGTCGAGACCGTCGAGCTGGACACGCCCTACGGTGCGCCGTCGGCGCCGGTCACGATCGGCGAGATCGGCGGCAAGCGCGTCGCCTTCCTGCCGCGCCACGGGCTGAAGCACGACAAGCCGCCGGCGAAGATCAACTTCCGCGCCAACGTCTGGGCGATGAAGGAGATCGGCGTGCGCCGCGTCATCGGCCCATGCGCGGCCGGCGCCCTCAGGGCAGAGCTGCCGCTCGGCGCGTTCGTCGTCTGCGACCAGTTCGTCGATCGCACCTCCGGCCGGCTCGACAGCTTCTTCGACGGCCCCGAGGTCGCCCACGTCTCGGCCGCCGACCCGTACTGCCCGAGCCTGCGCGCCACCCTCGTCGAGGCGGCGCGCGAGCTGGACATCCCCGTCCAGGACGGAGGCACCGTCGTCGTCATCCAGGGCCCGCGCTTCTCGACCCGCTCGGAGTCGCGCTGGTTCGCACAGGCGGGCTGGGACGTGATCAACATGACCGCCTACCCCGAGGGCTACCTCGCCCGCGAGCTGGAGCTCTGCTACGCCAACATCTCGATGGTGACCGACCACGACGTCGGCGCCGACGGCGCGGAGCCGGTCAGCCACGCCCAGGTGCTCGAGACCTTCCAGGGGAACCTGGCGAACCTGCGCCGGCTGCTGTTCGCCGCGATCCCCCGCATCGGCGCCCAGCCGGTGGACATCTGCTCGACCGCCCTCACAGGAGCACACGGATGATGATCCCCGGACTGACCCGCAACCAGCTCGCCCAGGCGCCCTACGCCTACTTCGAGGCCGTCGACCGCAAGGATCTCGACGCGTCGCTCGCGTTCTTCACCGACGGCGCGACGTTCACGATCCAGAGCGCGCACACGACGTACACCGGCAAGGCCGAGATCGCGGGCATGTTCCGTGGCTTCTTCGCCGACTTCGCGACGATCGTCCACAACCCGCGCAGCGTCGTCGTCGACGAGGTGGCGCAGAAGGCCGCGAGCGAGCAGTTCTGCCCGCACGTCGCCAACGACGGCACGCCGGTGACGCTGACGACCTGCAACTTCTTCGAGTTCGCCGCGGACGGCCGCTTCGAGCGCGTGATCATCTGGGTCGACGGCGAGAGCCCGCTCGTCGGCGAGTAACGGAGCGGCGGGCAGGGAGAGGCCCGGAGCCGTCGAAGATCGACCAGCCAGACCACCAGGCGCTCCCGCGCGTCCGGTAGCTGTGATAGAAAAGCCGCCGCGCCGGACGGGATTCGGCGCTACCACTGTTGAAGGGGCCGCCGAATGCATTTCTTCCTTGACCATGCTGTGCTCTGCGCGCTTGTCGCTTCTGCGATCGGTATCGCGTATGGGGGGTACCTCATCACGTGGCTGATGAAGCAGCCGATGGGCAACGAGCGGATGCAGGAGATCTCGCTCGCCGTGCGCGAGGGCGCCGCGGCGTATCTGAAGAAGCAGTACAAGACGATCGCGGTCGTCGCGATCGTGCCGTTCATCCTGGTCGGCGTCTACGACAAGCTGGGCTGGGGCACCGCTGTCGGCTTCCTGATCGGCGCCCTGCTCTCCGCCGCTGCGGGCTTCATCGGCATGAACGTCTCGGTCCGCTCGAACCTGAGGACCGCTGAGGCCGCTCGCAATGGTGTGGGCCCGGCGCTCAACGTCGCCTTCAGGGCCGGCTCGGTGACCGGCCTGCTCGTCGTCGGCCTCGGACTGTTCGGCGTCGCCGGCTACTACTGGGTGCTCACCGCCGGCCTCGACAACTCGGCCGCGTCTGCCGTCGACGACCTGATCGGCCTCGCCTTCGGCGGCTCGCTGATCTCCGTCTTCGCCCGTCTCGGCGGCGGCATCTTCACGAAGGCGGCCGATGTCGGTGCCGACCTGGTCGGCAAGATCGAGGCCGGCATCCCGGAAGACGATCCCCGCAACCCGGCGGTCATCGCGGACAACGTGGGCGACA
>CANFDS010000136.1 GCA_947445525.1 Actinomycetota bacterium
CACGACATGACCTCGCTACGACTCGGCCGATACCGAAAGTGCTCGGTGAAGCGCTCCTCGATCTTGGCGGCAAGCTGGCTTCGCGTCGCATCGCCGATGAAGTCGATCGTCGAGCCGCTGTAGAGGTACACAGCCACTCCACGATCGCGACCTCGTCTTGACCGATCTGACGCTCGAACGGTGCAGGTAAGACGTCAAGCGATCGCCGCCTGTTCGATTTCGCACCGGCTTCGACAGTGCCCCAAGGACATGTCTTATCCAGCCAGTGAGGAAGATCCTTCATCGCCGCCGGAGAGATGTCAATCAGCCAGTCGAGCCGACGTCCGCAGTGTCACCAGCCTCCGCGACCACGATCAGCCATTCGAGCCGCACCTCGATCCGCTCCGGCAGCTCGCGCTCGGCACGGGCGAGGCCCTCGGCATACTCCTGCGGGTCGAGCAGCTGGAGCGTCGAGATGTAGCGGCCGCGGATGCGCTCGAGCGCGGCGGCACGGGCAAGCGGGCGGCGCTGCGAGAGCCGGCTGGCGCGTACCGCGGAGAAGCCGGCGGCGGCCGCGGCGGCCTCGATCTGCGCGAGCGTCGGAAAGCGGGCGCCGTCGATCTCGGCGATGCGCGGGTAGATGGCGTTGAGCCAGAAGCCGGTGAAGTGGACCGGATCGAAGGTCGCGATCGCCAGGCGGCCCTCTGTGCCCAGCACGCGCCGCGCCTCGGCGATGGCGGCCGGCCCGTCGAAGAGGTGCAGGGAGAGGCGCATCACCGCACGGTCGAACCAGCCGTCCTTGAACGGCAGCGCCTCCGCGCGCGCCTCCTTCAGGCCGACGCCCGTCGTGACCCGGGCCCGCGCGACCTCGAGCATCGCGGGCTCCGCGTCGACGCCCCAGACGCGGGCGCCCTTGGCTGCCAGCGCGGCCGCCAGGGCACCGGTGCCGCAGCCGATGTCGAGCACACGCCGGGCGACGAGGCCGCCCTCGCGCACGAGCAGCTCGAACAGCTCCTGCCACTGCTCGTCGACGGGGCGCAGCTCGTCGTAGCGCCCGGCGACGAGACCAAAGTCAGGCGCCGGCGGCTGCATCGGACCCGGGCTGGGCGGCGGTCGACGGGTCGTCACTCGCCGTACGCGGCCGCTCTAGCGGCGCGGCGCCCCCTTTCACCCGGCGCGGCTCCCCGCGCTCGGCGAATGGGATCTCGATGACGTCGAAATCACGGGGCACGACGGTCGCCGGGAACACCCCGCGCGCCTCGCGGGCGAGCTCCGGCCCGAAGTAGCGGCCCGAGATGTGCGTCAGCACGAGCAGGCGGACACCGGCGGCCAGGCCGACCCTCGCGGCATCGAGTGCCGTCGAGTGGCGCGTCTCCCGTGCCCGCTCGCGCTCGTCCTCGGCGAACGTCGCCTCGTGCACGAGCACGTCCGCGCCGGTCGCCGCAGCGACGACCGCCTGGGAGGGCGCCGTGTCGCCGGCTATCACCAGCGTGCGGCCCGGGCGTGCCTCGCCGACCACGTCACGCGGATGGACGCGCGTGCCGTCGTCGAGCGTGACCGCTTGGCCGTGCTGGAGCGCGCCCCGCGCAGGCCCGTTGGGAACGCCGAGCCGGTCGGCCGCCTCGACGTCGAACCGCCCGGGGCGCTCGTCCTCGACGATCGCGTAGCCGATCGCCGACACGCCGTGGTCGAGCGCGAACGCGCGTAGCTGGTAGCCGTCGCGGGGCACGCAGGCGCCCGCGGCCAGCTCGACGAGGTCGAGCTCGTAGCTCAGCCGCCCGTGGATGCGGCGGAGCTGCGCCATCATCTCGCCGAGGCCCGGCGGGCCGTGGATCGGCAGCGTCGTCTCGCGGCCGCGCAGCGCGAACGTCTTCAACATCCCGGGCAGGCCCAGGATGTGATCGGCATGGAAGTGTGTGAGGAAGATCGCGTCGAGCTCGGGCAGGCCGACCTGGGAGCGCAGCAGCTGGCGCTGCGTCCCTTCGGCGCAGTCGAACAGCAGCCGCTCGCCGCCGCGCCGGACGAGCAGCGCAGCGGGGGCACGCTGCGCCGTGGGCAGCGAGGCCGAGGTGCCGAGCAGGATGAGATCGAGATCCACGGCTGCCGATGATCGCAGGTCGGCCCGGAGGAGCGGTCGGCTCCCCTCGGCCCGGTGCCCTGCGGCACCGGATCAGTCGACCGGGACGACGAGCGCCTGGCCGGGCGTCAGCGTCGACGTGGCGAGGTGATTGCGCTCCTGGATCCGCCAGATGCCCTTGCGGACGTCGCCGTGGTAGTGCGAGGAGGCGATCGACCAGAGGGTGTCGGCAGGCTTCACGACGTACGTGGCCTCGCGGCCGGCGCCGTCGGAACGGTGGGCCACCACTGCCACGACGAGAGCCGCAGCGACGGTGACAAGAAGAGTGCGACAGAACATGTGTTCGTAGAGTAGAGCGAACAGGTGTTCGTGTCAAGGGCTAGTGCAAGATGCCCTCCAGGAACCGCCCGTCGCGGTAAACGAGCGCTCCGTCGGCCCACACCTCGCCACCGCTACGGAGGTCGCACACCATGTCCCAGTGCAGCCCCGACTCGTTGAGTCCCCCCGTCCCCGGGTAGCTCGCGCCCAACGCCAGGTGCACGGTGCCGCCGATCTTCTCGTCGAGCAGCGTGCTGCGTGTGAACTCCCGGAGGCTCTCGTTCAGGCCGAAGGCGATCTCCCCCACCCGCCGCGCGCCAGCGTCCTGGTCGATCATCGCGCGCAGGAACTCCTCGCCGCTCGTGGCGGTGGCCTCGACCACCTCGCCCGCCTCGAAGCGCAGCTGCACCCCGTCGACCTCCCGGCTGCGGTATACGGCCGGGAAGCTGAAGCGGATCGTGCCCTCGACGCTGGTCTCGACCGGCCCCGTGAACACCTCGCCGTCGGGGAAGTTTTCGCGGCCGCTCGACGGCTGCCACGTGCGCCCCGCCACCGACAGCCGCAGGTCGGTGCCCTCGCCGGCGAAGCGCAGCTCCTGCACCCCGGCGAGGAACGCGGCGACGCGCTCGAGCTCGATGGCGAACTCCTGCCAGCGGGCGACCGGGTCGGGGTCGTCGAGCAGGCAGGTGGCGGCCAGCAGCTCCTCGTAGTCGTGGAGCGACATGCCGGCGTCCTGCGCCGCCGACTCGGTCGGGTAGCCGACCACGACCCAGCGCAGCTCGCCGGTCGCTCCGCGTTCCATGAAGCGCTTCTGCAGGGCGGCGCGGGAGCGCGACCGACGGGCCAGCCGCTCGGGGTCGATACCGGCAAGGCTGCGGGTGTTCCACTCGGCGTCGAGCACGATGCGGACGTCGGCGTGCTCCGAGACGATGCCGGCGCTCGGCTCGATCCACTCCAGGGTCGCGTTGGAGGCCTCGCGCAGCGCCGACTCGTGCGCGCCGTCGAGCTCGATGCGGGCGACGGGGTGGCCGCCCGCGCGCAGGATCTCCCGCGAGACGGCGACGAGGAACGGCGCGCAGAAGGCCGGCGCGTCGATGACGCAGAGGTCGCCCGGCTGCACCCGCGTCGAGTAGCCGACGACGATCCGGGCGAGCGCCTCCAGCCGGTCGCTCCTCACGCGCCGGGCACCGTCAGGAAGCGGCCGTCACGGAAGAGCGGCTCACCGTCGGCCAGCACCTCGGCGCCGGAGCGCGTGTCGATCACGAGGTCGGTGTGGACGGCCGAGGCGTTCGTCCCGCCCGCCTGTGGGAAGCTGCGGCCGAGCGCCAGGTGCATCGTGCCGCCGATCTTCTCGTCGAGCGCGAGGTGGCGGGTGGCGCGATCGATCTCCGCGTTCAGCCCGAAGGCGACCTCACCCAGCAGCGCGGCGCCCGCGTCGGTGGCGAGCAGGGCGCGCAGGTGCGGCTCGCCCACGCGTGCCTCGCCGTGTACGACGCGGCCGGCCTCGAACCGCAGCCGCACGCCG
>CANFDS010000137.1 GCA_947445525.1 Actinomycetota bacterium
GCGCATCACCATCCCCGACGAGTAGGTGCGCACGGGCAGGTCGATGAAGCGCTCGAGCTCGGCGAAGGCGACGATCTCGTCCATCGCCTGGTCGATCGTGCGGCGCGCGAGGCCGTGGATCGAGCCGTTGAGGTAGACGTTCTCGCGGCCGGTGAACTCCGGGTGGAAGCCGGCGCCGAGCTCGAGCAGCGAGCCGACGCGCCCGCCCACCTCGACGCGTCCGCTGGTCGGCTTGATGATCCCCGAGACGATGCGCAGCAGGGTCGACTTGCCGGAGCCGTTGCGCCCGACGAGCGCGACTGCCTCGCCCGGCTCGACGCTGAAGGAGACATCCGTGAGCGCCTGCACGTCGCGCCCGCCGTCGCGGCCGAACGACACCACCATGGCCTTGACGGTGCGGGTCGCCTTGTCGTGGACGCGGAAGCGCCGTGAGACGTGCTCGATGCGAATCGCGCCGGCGGGCAGGGTCATGCAGCGAGGGTAGCGGGAACGTGCACTCCATAGCCCGCTCCTGATCACTGAAGCGAACGCGACGCATTCAGGAGGAAGCTTTTCCCTGGAGCGCTGATCCTCACGATCTTCCAGCGTCGGCGCCTGAGGGCCGGGGCAAAGTACGCCGCCAGCGCGCGCTGCCCAGCGGTCGTGCCACTCCAGCGATATTCGGAAGACCCGACGTACCAGGGTCGTTCAGTTGAGTCATATGACGGGTCAACACAGGGGTTGCCCTTCGATCGAAACACAAGCACGCTGCCCATTGGGTGCAGCGCCAGCTCGGACTGCGCAGCAAGGAAGCCACAGATCCCCCTGGAGAATCGCTGCTCGGCGCGCTCGTCGGCCGAAAGGAACGCGCCTGCGAGGTGGAGCCCGGTCAATACCCCGATCCCGCAGACTACGGTCGCGACAGCCAAGATCACGACGGGCCGACGCCGAGAACGCCCATGACGCACGGCTACAGCGTCCTCCGGCATGCCGATTTAGGCAGTAGCAGGGCCGAGGGCCGACGCTGCAGTGACCGCAAAGGTTCGGATCGCACCTGGGAGAAGGCCGGCCTGTGCCACCGCGTCGGAGAACACCCGCAGCCCGAGATCCGCCGCTATGACCGGCCCCTGCGCCTCGACGTCGAAGAACGCCGAGAGCGACCCGTCGTCGTTCGGCCCCAAGTGCAAGGTTGACGAACTCTGAAAGAGCGTAGGCGATCTCGTCCCGCCGCTCGAGGAAGGCCGGATCGGCCGAGCCGGGCACCGTGACGATCTCCAACGAGAACGTGCTCATTCGATGAGGCCTCGCTTCCGCAGCTCCGTCAGTAGCCGTGCCCGCCAGATGTTGCCGGAAGGCGTGCTCGGAAGCGAGTACAGCGTGTTGCCGTCGGCATCCTGCACCTTGATGTGCTTCCCGCCCGGGACCAACCACGGGGCCGTTGGCCTCGATCCGCTTGACGATCTTGCGAAGCTTCTTGTCCATTCGCGGAGCGGAGTGGTTTCCGGCGCGTGACCGCTGCGAAAGTCGCTCTTGCGGCCCTGATCCGAAGCGGCGTGGCCCGTTCCGGCGGGCGCCCCAGCCGCGCCCGAACTACGGCAATCCCCGCCCGGATCAGCGTCCGGCCCAGAGGGCGCTCACCGGCACCGCCCAGACTCGATCGCCCAGGGGAATCGTGTCGGCGCCGGTATAGACGACGAAGCCGGCGACGAACCTCTCCCCCAGGGCGTCGCGGAGCCGGCCGATCGCCCGGTGATCGGCGCGTCCGACCGTCGCACCGGCCTTGCACTCGATGCACGCAACGGCGCCCGCTCGAGACTCGAGGACGATGTCCACCTCGTCGTCCCGGTCGCGGTAGTGATGAAGCCGCGCGGATGTCGCGGCCCAGGGCAGGTGTCGAGCGACCTCCATCGCAACAAAGCTCTCGAAGAGCCGGCCGCTCACCTGGTCGTCGCTCGCTGCGCGCGCTTCATCGGCGCCGAGCAGGTGAGCGAGCAGGCCCGAGTCTCGGATGTAGACCTTTGGCGCCTGCACCTCTCGGCTACCGATGCTCGGTCGCCAGGCAGGCGCCTGCACCACCAGGAAGACGGTCTCGAGCAGCCGCGTGTAGGACTGCACGGTCTTCATGTCAAGGCCGATCGCCCGCCCGATCCGGTCGGCCCTGTAGATGCCGGCCGACTGTGCCGCGAGCAGCCGGAGCAAGCGCGGAACGTGCTCGAGCTTCTGAGCGCCCGACAGGTCACGGAGGTCGCGCTCGACGATGCCGCGGATGTAGTCGTCGAACCAGCGATCCCGGCGGCGGGTGTCGCGTCGCAGCGCCTCCGGATAGCCGCCTCGCACCGCCCGTTCGACGAAAGCCGCGCGCCCGACGGTAGCGCCCGCGACCACCGGCGCCTGACCCGAGTACAGCGCATCGACGATGTTCGCGCCGGAGCGACCGATCTCCGACTGCGCGAGCGGCCAGAGATCGACGATCTCGACACGTCCGGCGAGCGACTCGGCAATCCGCGGCGCCGAGAGAATGCTCGCGGAGCCGGTCAGGAGGAAGCGGCCAGGGGTCGTGTCGTCATCGACGGCGCGCTTGATCGCGAGCAGGAGGTCGGGTGCGCGCTGCACCTCGTCGATCACGACTGGGCCGTCGAGTCCAGCGACGAATGCCGTCGGGTCACCGATCGCAGCGTCCCGGGTCGCCTTGTCGTCAAGCGAGAGGAGTCTCGCCGGGTGATCGTTCTCCGCGACAACAGCGGCGAGCGTGCTCTTGCCGACCTGGCGCGCCCCTGCGATCAGGACGACGCGCGTATCTGCAAGCGCCTCGACGACGAACGCCTGTGAGCGACGCGGGATCGCAAGCTCGGCAAAATCGGAAGATGTATCCGGCAAAGTCGGACTATCTTAGCGCCTAAGTCGGAACGTCGCTGGCGCGCAAGACCGTTCGGAACGATCGCGGCGGGCTGCGAAACGGTAACCCTCAGACCTGCAGATCGGGAACCCGGGGAGGCCGCGTGACGACCGGAAGCAGCGCTGCCTACGCCGCGCCGAACTCCCGCACGTACGCCGCCAGCCGCGTGATCTGGTCGGGGTCGGTCGGCGGCAGCACGCCGTGGCCGAGGTTGAAGATGTGGCCGGGCCTGCCGTGGGCGCGCTCGAGCACGTCGCGGGCGCCGGCCTCCAGCCGCTCCCACGGGGCGAGCAGCAGGGTCGGGTCGAGGTTCCCCTGGACGGCACGGTCGGGCACCTCGGCCCAGCCGCGGTCGAGCGGGACGCGCCAGTCGAGGCCGATCACGTCGCCCCCGGCGGCCGCCATCGAGCGCAGCAGCGTCGAGGTGCCGGTGCCGAAGTGGATCGACGGCACCCCCACCTCGCGCACCGCGGCCAGAATCCGCGCCGAGTAGGGCGCCACGAACTCCTCGTAGTCGCCCACCGAGAGGTTCCCCACCCAGGAGTCGAAGAGCTGGATGACGTCGGCGCCGGCGGCGACCTGCGCCTGCACGTACGGCGCGAAACAGTCGGCGAGGCGCGACATCAGCCCGTGCCAGGTGGCGGGGTCGCCGTACATCATCCGCTTGACGGCGAGGAAGTCGCGGCTCGGCTTGCCCTCGATCAGGTAGCCGGCGACGGTGAACGGCCCGCCGCAGAAGCCGACGACCGCCTGGTCGGGGCGCAGCTCGGCGCGGACGATGCGGATCGCGCCGAGGATGCCGGCGGCGTACTCCTGCGGGTCGCCCTGGGTGATGCGGGCGAGGTCGGCGGCGGCGCGCACCGGCTCGCGCACGACGGGGCCGACGTTCTCGACGAGCTCGACGCCGATGCCCATGCCGAGCACCGGCGACATGATGTCGGCGAACATCACGGCCGCGTCGACGTCGTGGCGGCGCACC
>CANFDS010000138.1 GCA_947445525.1 Actinomycetota bacterium
CGTCCGCGTGATGGGCGCCGCCTTCGCGCACGTCTCGCTCGACCTCGACGTCGTCGACCCCGAGCAGGCGCCCGGCGTCGGCACGCCGGTCCCCGGCGGCCTCTCCTTCCGGGAGGCGCACCTGGCCATGGAGATCGTCGCGGAGTGGGGCCAGCTGGACTCGCTCGACGTCGTCGAGGTCAACCCGATCCTCGACCGCGAGAACCGCACCGGCCGGCTCGCCGTCGAGCTCGTCGCGAGCGCGCTCGGCGCCCGCATCCTCTAGGCTCCCCGCCATGACGGCAG
Source organism: Actinomycetota bacterium (assembly GCA_947445525.1). GTDB lineage: Bacteria > Actinomycetota > Thermoleophilia > Gaiellales > Gaiellaceae > CANFDS01. The sequence continues at coordinate 286 of CANFDS010000138.1, forward strand.
CGCCTGCGCCGCGCCGGCAGGCGGGCGCCGCGCCGCGCCTAGTCTCGCTGCTGCGGCGGCCGGGGCTGTTCCTCGCCCGACGCGCGCTGCGGCTCGTAGTAGCGCGTGCCCTGCAGCTCCTCGGGGAGGTGGTCGACGGCAGCTCCGCGCGGGTCGTCGTGCGGGTAGACGTAGCCGACACCGTGGCCGAAGGTCTTCGCGCCCGCGTAGTGCGCGTCGCGCAGCGCTGCGGGCGGCCGTAGCGAGCCGCGCTCCCGGGCGTCGCGGCGGGCGGCCATGATCGCGCGCGTCACGGCGTTCGACTTCGGTGCCTGCGCCAGGTAGATCGCGGCCTGGGCGAGGTTGAGCTGCGCCTCCGGCAGCCCGACATGCTCGAGCGCGTGGGCCGCCGCGACCGCCACCTGGAGCGCGCGCGGGTCGGCGTTGCCGATGTCCTCGGAGGCGAGGATGACCATTCTCCGCGCGATGAAGCGGGGATCCTCGCCGGCCTCGAGCATCGCTGCCAGGTAGTAGACGGCGGCGTCGGGGTCGCTGCCGCGCATCGACTTGATGAACGCCGAGGTGACGTCGTAGTGCGCATCGCGGTCGTGGACGATCGGCCGCTTGTGCGCCGCGTCGTCGATGTGGGCGCCCGTCAGCGGCGACCGCTCGGCGCGGGCCGTCTCGGCGGCGAGGTCGAGGATGCCGAGCGCGGTGCGCGCGTCGCCGCCCGCCCGTGCCGCCACCAGCGCGAGCAGCTCGTCGGTCGCCTCGGTGCCGATCTCGGCGGCGCCCCGGCGCAGGATCGTCACGACCTCGTCGGGAGAGAGCGCCTCGAGCGTGTAGAGCTGGCAGCGTGAGAGCAGCGCCGCGTTCACCTCGAAGTAGGGGTTCTCGGTGGTCGCGCCGACGAGCGTCAGCAGCCCCTCCTCGACGGCCGGCAGCAGCGCGTCCTGCTGCGACTTGTTGAAGCGGTGGATCTCATCGAGAAAGAGGATCGTCCGCTGGGCGTTGCCGCCGAGCCGGTCGCGGGCCCGCTGGATGGCGCCGCGGACGTCGCCAACCGTGGCCGACACGGCGGACAGCTCCTCGAACGCCGCGCCCGTCGCCGAGGCGACGATGCGCGCCAGCGTCGTCTTGCCGCTGCCGGGCGGGCCGTAGAAGATCACCGAGCGCAGCCGGTCGGCGGCGATCGCCAGGCGCAGGGCCGACCGTTCGCCGAGGATGTGCCGCTGCCCGACGAAGTCGTCGAGGGTTCGCGGGCGGAGCCGCGAAGCGAGCGGCGCGGCGCTCGCGGCCCGCTCGGAGGCCGCGTCGGCGAAGAGATCGGTCACCCGCGCAGTATGCGCTCCGCCTCCGCTGTCGCGCTGCTGCGGCACGGACTCGCGGCAGCTTCGCGGGTTGCCGTTTGACGAGGCGGGGCCGGCAGGTCATCCTGCCAGCCCCGCTCCGTGCTATCGAAGTTCACCCGAACCGGGTACGGTTCACCCCTACGAGTTCTACGGCCAGTCCCCGAAGTAGCCGGCCAGCAGCGAGACAACGGAAGACGCACCCACCAGGGCGCACAGCACGACAAAACGAGCTCTCACGAGGCAGTCCTCTCGATCGGCGTAGCAGGACGGCCCCGGGCCCAGGGTCTGACAGAAGTCTACAAAAGGGATCGGATGCCAAAACAAAAGTCAAAGCACGTCGACGATCCGATCGCGGTCGGCCGGCGGCTGCGGCAGGCCCGCGAGGCGGCCGGCCTCTCCCAGCGCGACCTCGCCTTTGCCGGCTGCTCCGCGGCGTACATCTCGCGGATCGAGGTCGGGACGCGCATCCCCTCGCTGCAGCTGCTGCGCGAGCTGGGCCGGCGCCTCGGCGTCACCGAGGACTACCTCGCCACCGGCAGCACGGTGCCGGCGGCCCACGCCGACGCGCAGTCCCTGGTCGATGCCGAGGTCGCGCTGCGGCTCGCCGACCTCGATCTCGCCCGCACCCTCTACCGCGACGCGCTCGCGCGCGCGGTCACCCCCCACGAGCGCGCCCGGGCGCTCGGCGGCCTCGGCCAGATCGCCTTCCGGGACGGCGCCGTCGCCGACGCGATCGAGCTGCTCGAGGATGCTCTCGACCTGTTGCCGGCGGAGCTCATCGAGCGCGCGATCCACATCGAGACGCTCGGGCGCGCGTATGCGACGAGCGGCGGGTTCGAGCTGGCCATCGCTCTCTACGAGCGCGCCCTGGCCCTCGCCGACGAGCGCGGCGACGCGATCGAGCAGGTGCGGTTCGGCGTCGTCCTCGCAAACGCCCTCATCGACGGAGGGTCGTTCGCCCGCGCGGAGGAGGTGCTCGGCCGGGTGATCGCCCGTACGCACGACGCGCGCGACCCGCTGCTGCACGCCCGGATCTACTGGTCACAGTCGCGCCTGTACGCGTTGCAGAACGACCCACAGACCGCGGCTCGCTACGCGCGCCGGGCGCTCGCGATCATCGAGACGACCGAGCACGCGTCGTACAGCGCCCGCGCACACCACCTGCTCGCGTGCATCGAGCTCGACCGCGGCAAGGCCGAGGAGGCGCTGGGCCTGCTGCGCCGCGCCGGCGAGCTGCTGGCCGGCGAGACCGACCGGCTCCTGCGCACGCGCATCCGGCTCGAGGAGGCCAGAGCGCTGGCCCAGCTCGGCCGTGCCGAGGAGGCGGAGGTGCTGGCGCTCGATGCGGCCGGCGGCTTCGCCGACCTCGATCCGATGGAGGCCGGCCGCTGCTATCTGCTCGTCGCGCAGCTCCGCGCCGATGCCGGTGACCGCGCCCGCGCGATCGAGCTGTACGAGCTCGCCGCCGAGCTGCTCTCGGTGGTGCCGAACCGGTTCCTGCTCGACGCGTACGGGCGGCTCGCCGAGCTGTTCGAGGCGGACGGGCGCAAGGACGAGGCCCTCGACGTCCTGAAGAAGGCGATGCAGGCCCAGGTGGCCGCCGGCCGGCAGCTCGTCTGACCAGGCTTGCGTTGTTGACTCGGATCGACTACATTTGTGGACGGCGTCTGCGCTGACAGCCTCGCTGCCGCAGAGAGCGCTGTGTAGACGCTGGTATCAGCCGCCGAGGGGGTGGCGCCCGTGCCGTGGAAGCCGCCCCCTTGGCAGTGCTGACGCGGTCGCTCGCTAGACGAGGCCGGCGAGCGCCTCTGCGAGCCGCGCGGGCTGCGAGAGGAACGGCGAGTGGTCGCCCGGCAGCTCGATCGCCTCGCTGCCGAGCTGCTCGCGGGCAGCCTGCCGCGACCACGCCGGGCTGATCACGAGGTCGTTCAGGCAGAGGATGGACGCGCTCGGCACGGCGGGGAGCGCCGCCAGCGGGCACGGCTCGGTCGAGGGCAGCAGAGCCTGCCGGCCGAGACGGGCAATCGCCCAGGCGGCGTCGGCGGGGTCGCACTCGTTGACGAACATGCCGGCGCCCCTGGCGACGTCCCAGGAGGTGGTGCCGTCGCCGTGGTCGATCTGGTGCGCGCCCCAGTCGAACAGCGCGACGCCGGCGTCCGGGATCCAGTCGAAGCCGCTCCGGCCCGGCTGCGGGATGAGCGAGCAGAGGTAGACG
>CANFDS010000139.1 GCA_947445525.1 Actinomycetota bacterium
TCGAGGCCGGCGGCGACGAGCTCGACGAGCAGCTCCGACGCGACGTCCTCGATGTAGCTCTCGCCGCGGTTGATCATCGCGACGCGCTCGGCCGAGACGTCGAGCAGGATGACCTTGTTGCCCGCCTGGGTGAAGACCTGGGCGAGCGGCAGGCCGACATAGCCCGCGCCGATGATGGCGACCTTGCGACTCATGAGGCGGGAAGGGTACCGAGGGCCTCAGCTATCCGTCCCGCGGCCCGTCCGTCGCCGTAGAGCGGTGGGCGCTCGGCGGGCATCGATGCGGTGGCGACGGCGGCCTCGATCCGGGCCGGCTCGTCGTCGGCGAGGACGTTGGCGCCGGCCTCGACGGTGTCGGGCCACTCGGTGGACGGGCGCAGCGTCACGCAGGGCACGCCGTACCAGTACGCCTCCTTCTGCAGGCCGCCCGAATCGGTGACGATCACCCGCGCCTGCGCGGCCAGCGCGGCCAGGTCGAGGTAGCCGAGCGGCGGCAGCGCCGTGACGTGGGGGGCAAGCACGAGTCCCTCGCGTGCGAGCGCCGCCTGCGTGCGCGGGTGGACGGGGAAGAGGACGCGCTCGTGGAGGCGATTCAGGCCCTCGACGATGCGGCCGAGCCGCGGCTGGGCGGTGTTCGCCTCACGGTGGACAGTGGCGACGACGTAGCCGCCGGGCTCCAGCTCGAGCCGGGCGAGGATCGTCGAGTGGCGGCGCGCGATCGGCGCGAGCGCGAGGCACGCGTCGAGCATCACGTCGCCGACGACGACGCAGCGGCCGGGCACGCCCTCGGCGCGCAGGATCGCGGCCGAGCGCTCGTCGGGTGCCAGCAGCAGCGCCGCCAGCCGGTCGACCTCGACGCGGTTGCGCTCCTCCGGCATCGTCCAGTCGCCGCTGCGCAGCCCCGATTCGACGTGTGCGATCGGGATGCGGGTTGCCACTGCGGCCCGAGCGCCTGCGGCCGTCGTGTTCGTGTCGCCGAACACCAGCACCCAGTCCGGCCGCTCGGCGGCGAGGATCTCCTCGATCGCGGGCTGCATCCGCCCGGCGTCGGCGGTGCGCAGGTCGAGCCGGTAGCGCGGCTCCGCCAGCTCGAGCTCGCTGAAGAAGACAGCCGACAGCTCGTCGTCCCAGTGCTGCCCTGTGTGCACGACCACCTCGTCGATGCCGGCGGCGCGCAGCGCGAGCGAGAGCGGCGCCGCCTTGATGAACTGGGGGCGGTTGCCGACGACGGTGACGACCTTCACCCCGGAAGAGTAGGTGCCCGCTGCCCCGTCGGCCGCGGCTATACTCGTCTCCGCTCCGGGGCCGTTAGCTCAGCTGGTAGAGCAGGGGACTCTTAATCCCAAGGTCGAAGGTTCGAATCCTTCACGGCCCACTCCCGCGATCTGCGTTTGCCGCTCGTCGCCGGGCGGCCGCTGTCGGCGCTCCCCCTAGATCCCGACGCCCGCGACGAGGACGTACTTCGTGTCGAGGTACTCGTCGATCCCGTCCGAGCCGCCCTCGCGGCCGTAGCCGGACTCCTTGACGCCGCCGAACGGAACGCTCGCCGCGCTGATGATCCCGGTGTTCACGCCGATGATCCCGTACTCGAGCTTCTCGGCCACGCGCAGCAGCCGCGCGTAGTCGCGCGTGTGGAAGTACGCGCAGAGCCCGTAGATCGAATCGTTGGCGAGGCGGAGCGCCTCCTCCTCGCTGCCGAACTTCGTGATCCCGGCGACCGGCCCGAAGGTCTCCTCGTAGGAGATCAGCATCTCGGGCGTGACGTCCTCGAGCACCGTCGGCGCGTAGAACGAGCCGCGGGCGAACTCGCCGTCGGTCAGGCGGCTGCCGCCGGTCACCAGGCGCGCGCCGCGACTGAGCGCGTCCTGAACGTGCTCGTCGGCCTTGTCCACGCCGCGGCTGTCGATCAGCGGGCCGACGTTCACACCGGGCCGGTCGCCGGGGCCCACGACCAGCTTGGCGACCTTCTGGCCGAGCAGGTCGACGAACTCCTTGTAGATGCCCTTCTGGACGTAGACGCGATTCGCGCAGACGCAGGTCTGGCCGGCGTTGCGGAACTTCGACGCGATCAGCCCGGCGGTCGCCTCCTCGAGGTCGGCGTCGTCGAAGATCAGGTAGGGCGCGTGGCCGCCGAGCTCGAGTGAGAGCCGCTTGACCTGGTCGGCGGAGCGGCGGATGAGGTCCTTGCCGACCTCGGTCGAGCCCGTGAACGAGATCTTGCGCACGCGGCGGTCGCTGAAGATCGTCTCGGCGACCATGCCGGCCGAGCGTGAGGTGACGAGGTTGACGACGCCGGGAGGCGCGCCCGCATCCTCGATCGCGCGCAGCATCAGCGCCGCCGTCAGCGGGGTGGCACTCGCCGGCTTGACGACGCTCGTGCAGCCGGCTGCCATGGCCGGGCCGAGCTTGCGGGTCATCATCGCCGCCGGGAAGTTCCAGGGGGTGATCGCGGCGACCACGCCCACCGGCTGGCGCAGCACGAGCGCGCGGTTCGCCGGGTTGAGTGGCGGCACCACCTGGCCGTAGACGCGCTCGGCCTCGCCGCCGAACCACTCCATGAAGCTTGCGGCGTACTCGACCTCGCCGGCCGCCTCGGCGAGCGGCTTGCCCTGCTCCGCCGTCATCACGGCCGCGATCTCGTCCTTGCGCTCGCGCATGAGGTCTGCCGAGCGGCGCAGGATCCGCGCGCGGGCGATCGCGGGCATGGCCTTCCAGTCGTCGAGGGCGGCGGCGGCGGCGGCGATCGCAGCCTGGACATCGCCCGCCGAGCCGTTCGGAATCGAGCCGACGACGTCACCGGTCGCCGGGTTCGTCACGTCGAAGCGCTTGCCGTCCTCGGCGCCGACCCAGCGCCCGCCGATCAGCAGCTGCTCTTCCTGTCCGGTGCTGACTGCCATTGCCCTCTCCTTCGTCGTGCTGACTGTCAATTCGACCGGCGCACCGCGATGCCCGCGGCAGCGTCCGTCTACACAGCATACGAGCGCTCCGCGCTTCCTTCCAGCTCATGGGTTCCGCGGCTGGGTCACGCGCGCCCGGGTCCTGCTGTCGGATCGATCGCTCAGCCGGCCGTGAGCGAGGCAGCGAGCCGGTAGCTGCCCGACTCGAGCGTGCCGACCAGCCACACGTCGAGGTACGCCGGGATGGGCACCGCCGAGGTGTTCGTGTAGCGAAGCGCGACGGAGCCGGGCGCTCTGGCCCCGCGCCGGGCGGCTCCCGTGGCCAGCAGGTGGTCCGGCTGGTCCTCGGCGACCCCGTCCACCGACCTCGTGCGGCCGTCCCACAGCCGGATGCGCGTGCCCCGCGGGACAACGGCGCTGCCGAGCAGGGTCGTGTGCGGCGGGATGACGACGCGGAAGACGTCGTGCGGGTCCTTCGTCGCGTCCAGGCGGGCGCTGACGGTGCCGCGGCGGCGGGTGGCCGAGACGAGCAGAGGCCTGCCCTGCGGCACGATCGCCCCCGGCAGCACCTGCGCGACGTCGTCGTTGGGCTCCTGCGGGTCGCGCGCCGGCGCCGGGTAGCGCAGGGCCGCCTCGACGTCGATGACGCCGAAGCCGGTGTCGATGTTCACGCCTCGCTCCCCGACGTGGCGCGCCGAGCGGCGCAGCACCTCGAAGAGCTGCGTGTTGTCGAGCGCAGGCCGGCGCGTCCACACCCAGGCGGCGGCCGCCGAGACGATCGCGGCCGAGTAGCTCGTCCCGCTCTGCACCAGCTCGCCGGTCTCGTCCACCGCGAGCGGCACCGCCACGTGGAGGTCCTCGCCGGGAGCGGCGACGTCGATGCCGCTCGACTGGCTGGAGAA
>CANFDS010000140.1 GCA_947445525.1 Actinomycetota bacterium
AGCGGCCGCGGCCAGTCGCTGTCGTCGCGCACATGTGCCCGATCTACGTCGTGCTCGCGGCGCCGCTCGTGCGCCCGCTGGGCGTGCCGCTGCTGCTCTGGTACACGCACTGGCACGCCTCGTCGCTGCTGCGCGTCGCCGAGCGGCTCGTCACCGACGTGGTCTCGGTGGACGTGCGCTCGTTCCCGCTGCCCTCGCCGAAGGTGACGCCGATCGGCCACGGCATCGAGGTTGCCGAGTTCCCGTGTCCGGAGCGGCCGGCGCCGGGGCCGGTGCTGCACGCTCTCCAGCTCGGGCGCACCTCGAGCGCGAAGGGCATTGCCGAGGTCGTGCGCGGCATCGCCGAGGCCCGCCGTCGGGGGCTCGACGCCCGCCTGCTCTTCCACGGCCCCTCGCTCACCCCTGCCGAGCAGGCCTATCGCGGCGAGGTGGCTGCGCTGGTCGCCGAGCTGGGGCTGGACGACAACGTCACCATCGGCGGGCCGGTGCCACGCAGCGAGGTGCCCGCCCTGCTCGCCGCCACCGACGTGTTCGTCAACAACATGCATGCCGGCTCGCCCGACAAGGCGGTGTTCGAGGCGGCGGCCTCCGGCGTGCCGGTGATCGCGTCGAACCCCGTCTTCGACTCGCTGCTCGAGCCGCAGTGGCTGTTCGGCCGCGAGGACGCGGGCAGTCTCGCCGACCGGCTCCAGGCGGTGGTCGCCCTCACCCGCGACGAGCGCGCTGCCACCGGCCTGCGCCTTCGGGCGCGCGTGCTCGAGTCGCACTCTGTAGCGTCCTGGGCGGAGGGCATCCTCCGGGTAGCACGCGGATGAACCAGAACGGTCACAAGCCTCTGATCCTGCACATGCAGAAGGTGGCCGGAATCTCCGGCTCCGAGGCGCACCTGCTGTCGCTGCTGCCACGCCTGCGCGAGCGCGGCTGGAACATCCAGATGCTGATGCTGCACGAGAACGAGCCCGGCGCCTGGCACTTCGCTAGCGAGCTGGAGAGCGCCGGCGTGCCCGTCTCGGCCCTCCAGCTGGCGGCCGACGTCGACCCGGTCGCCTTCTTCAAGCTCTCGGCGACGCTGCTGCGCCGCCGCCCCCGCATCCTCCACACGCACCTCGTGCACGCCGACGTCTACGGCCAACTCGCAGGCGCCCTCACCGGCCTGCCGACGCGCTTCTCGACCAAGCACGGCTTCAACGAGTTTCGCCAGGGTCGCCCGTTCGCGCTCGCCGACCGTGCCGTTGCGAGCCTCGCGCACGTCCACATCGCCATCTCGCGCGGGCTTGCCCGCTACCTCGCCGACACCGAGGGCTTCGACGAGTCGAGCTTCGACATCGTCCACTACGGCATCGCCCCGCGCGCGCTGCTCGCCCCGTTCCCACTGCAGACGCCGCGGCTGCTCTGCGTCGGCAGGCTGATCCCGATCAAGGGCCATATCGTGCTGCTGCGCGCGTTCGCGATGGCGCGCCGCGAGGTGCCCGAGCTCGAGCTCGAGATCGCCGGGCGTGGGCCGCTCGAGCCGGCTTTGCGCGCCCTGGCAAAGGAGCTCGGCATCGCCGACGCCGTGCGCTTCCTCGGCTATGTCAATCCGATCCAGGGCGCCATCGAGCGCTCGGCGGTCGTCGTCGTGCCGTCGATGGGCGAGGGCTTCGGGATGGTCGCGCTGGAGGCGATGGAGCGGGCCCGGCCGGTGATCGCCGCCTCCATCGGCGGTCTCGGCGAGCTCGTCTCGCACGGCGAGACGGGGCTGCTGGTGCCGCCCGGCGAGGCGGAGCCGTTCGCACGCGCCATCATCGAGCTGGCGAGCGACCTGGGGCGGGCCGAGCGGATGGGTGCCGCAGGCCGCGCGCGCGCCGTCGAGAAGTTCCTCGAGGAGTTCTGCACCGACCGTACCGAGTTGCTGTACCGGCAGGCGCTCGGGGAGCTCATACGCACCGCGGAGCACGCGGCGTGACCCGGCTGCGGCTGGCATCGCTGGCGGCGGTGCTCCTCGTCGCGCTCGCGTTCGGGGTGGGTGCCCTGGCCGGCAACGGCCGTGTCGTACCGCGGGTCGAGGGCCCGACGCTCGACGGCAAGCGGCTCAACCTCGCGTCGTTTCGCGGCCGGCCGCTCGTCGTCAACGTCTGGTCGTCGTGGTGACGAGCCTGCCACCGCGAGGCGGTCGCCTACGCACGGTGGGTCAAGCAGCAGCAGGGCATCGCGTTCGTCGGCATCGACGCGGCTGACACCCCGGACGGCGGTCGCGCCTTCGTCAAGCGCTACGGCTGGGGCTGGCCCCAGATCGTCGATCCCGCCCGCGCCCGCTCAAAGGCGCTCGGCGCGAGCTGGCAGCCCGCCGTCTTCGTGATCGACGCCCGCGGCCGCATCGTGGCCTCGTACGCAGGTCAGGGAAATCCGGTGATCTGGATGACGCTGGTCGCTGCGCTGAAATTGCCGCGGTAGCGTCGGCTGGGGCGTACGTCACACGCTGTGGTAGACGGCGAGCGTCCGCTCGGCCATCCTCGCCACCGAGAACTCCGCCCGCGCCCGCTCGGCCCCGGAGGCGCCCAGCCGTGAGGCGAGCGCGGGGTCGTCGAGCAGCCGGCCGACTGCGGCGGCCAGCGCCGTCGCGTCGTCGGGCGGCACGAGCAGGCCCGTCTCACCGTCGGTGACGATCTCGGGGATCGAGCTGACCCGGCTCGCCACCACGGGCCGCTCGCACAGCATCGCCTCCAGCAGCGCCAGCCCGAAGCCCTCCCAGCGGGCCGGGTGGACGACGACCTCGGCTGCGCGCAGCACCGCAGCGACATCGCCGACACGGCCCGGCAGCAGCAGCGCGCCACCGATGCCGAGCTCGTGCGCGAGCGCTGCCAGGGCCTCCCGCTCCGGCCCCTCGCCGAGCACGGCCAGCACCGTCATCGGATGGCGCTCCCGCACCTGCGCCAGCGCGCGCACTGCTACGTCCAGCCCCTTCTGCCGGTCGAGCCGGCACACCGCCACCAGCAGCCGCGCGTCCTCGGGGAGCGGGAGCCGGGCGGGCGCGGCCCAGGCGGTAGGCGGCACATCCATGCCGTAGTGGACGGTGACGACCTTGCCGGCGGGCAGCCCGACCCGCTCGACGTTGAAGCGGCGTAGCGCGTCCGTGATCGCGATCACGCGGGCGGCGCGCAGGGTGAGGGCCCGCTCGGCGAAGCGGAACGGGCCGGCTCGGAAGGGGTCGTCGTTGTGCTTGGTCGAGACGAGCCGGGCGCCGGTCGCCACTGCCGCCAGCGCCCCGTAGAGGTCGCCGTGCACCAGGTGCGTGTGCACGAGGTCGGGGCGGGTGGCGCGGGCGGCGCGGACGACGGCGCGGGCGAGCCCCGGGTCGAGGTCGCGCGGGCAGGGGAGCCGCTCGTAGGGGACGCCGGCGGCGTCGAGTTCGCGGTAGAAGGGCTCGGGGGCGAGCGCCGGGTCGTCGAGGCCGAGGAAGCGGGCGTCGACGCCGCGCTCGCGCAGGGCCGGCAGCAGGGTCAGCAGGTGGCGCTCGGAGCCGCCGATGCCGCCGATGCGATGGAGATGGAGCGCCCTCACGGGGTGGGCGGCCCGGCCTCGGCAGGGGCGGCGCCCGTGGCAGGGGCAGCGCCCGCGGTGGTGGCGCCACCCACGGTGGTGGCGGGGCCCGGCCCGCCATTCCGTCGTTCCCGCCGGCGTGCGACAAGGGCCTGGATCGCCGCCGCCGCGAGCAGCGCGAAGAGGAAGTCGAACGGGACGCGGTAGCGCGTCGCCCCGGCGAACACCATCGCCGCGCCCGTGTTGTAGGCCAGCAAGATCACTGCGAGCAGC
>CANFDS010000141.1 GCA_947445525.1 Actinomycetota bacterium
CCGCTTCGTCGCCAGCACGGCGTCGGTCATGTCGGCGCCGAGGGCGCACGCCGGATCGGTGAAGCCGCACGTGAAGTCGATGACGACGACGGCCGGGTTCGTGCCGTACTCGAACTTCTGGCCGAAGCCCTTCGCGGCGTAGAGATCCACTGCAGCCTGGTCGCTCATCTACTTGCCCTTCGCCAGGAGCTTGGAGCCGAAGTTCGCCCGCTTGATGTACTGGCCGTGACCCGGCTTGGCGACGAGCTTGTTGTCCTCGACGACGACCTTGCCGCGGACGAGCGTGGCGACCGGCGTGCCCTTCACCTTGCGGCCCTCGTAGAGGTTGTGGTCGGCAAGGCAGTGGCTCGTCTTCTTCGAGATCGTCCAGCTCTTCTTCGGGTCGAAGATCACGAGGTCGGCGTCGGAGCCGATCGCGATCGTGCCCTTGCGCGGGTAGAGGCCGAAGTAGCGGGCCGGCGCGGCGCACAGCAGGTCGACCATCCGGTTGAGGCTGATGCGGCCCTGGTTGACGCCGTAGTGGTGGATCAGCCGGACGCGGTCCTCGATGCCGACGCCGCCGTTCGGGATCTGTGCGAAGTCCTTCTTGCCGAGCGTCTTCTGGCCCTTCCAGTTGAACGGGCAGTGGTCGGTGGAGATGACCGACAGCACGTCCTTGTTGAGCGCGTGCCAGAGGTGGTCCTGGTGCTCCTTCGGGCGCGGCGGCGGCGTGTAGACCCACTTGGCGCCCTCGAAGTTCGGCTTGTCGAGGTAGCTCTCGTCGAAGAAGAGGTACTGCGGGCAGGTCTCGCCGTGGATGTTCCAGTCGTTCTCCCGCGCGTGGGCGATCGGGTCGATCGACTGCTTGCACGAGACGTGCACGACGTAGAGGGCGGCGTCGGCGATGTGCGCCAGCTGGATCGCACGGTTCGTCGCCTCGCCCTCGGTCTCGACGGGGCGCGTGCTCGCGTGGTACTTCGGCGCCGTCTGCTTGCGCGCCTGGGCCTCCTTGACGAGCACGTCGATGGCGTCGCCGTTCTCGGCGTGCACCATCGTCACGGCGCCCTTCTCGTGGGCCTGGCGGAGCACCTTGAAGAGCGTCGTGTCGTCGACCATGACGGCGCCCTTGTAGGCCATGAAGAGCTTGTAGGAGGTGATGCCGGCGTCGCCGATCTTCGCGAGCTCGACCATCGTCTCGGGCTTCTTCAGGTCGGTGATCGCCATGTGGAAGCCGACGTCGATCACCGGCTTGTTCTTGTCCATCCTCGCGTGCCAGGCGTCGAGCGCGTGCGCGAGCGACTTGCCCGGCGTCTGCACGCAGAAGTCGACGACGGTGGTGGTGCCGCCCGCGGCCGCCGCGGTGGTCGCCGACGTCCACGTGTCACACGTCGTCGTCCCGCCGAACGGGAACTCGATGTGGGTATGGGGGTCGATCGCGCCGGGGAGGACGTACTTGCCCCGCGCGTCGATGACGCGGTCGGCGTTGACCTTGAGGTTGGAGCCGATCAGCGAGATCCGCTCGTTCTCGATGAAGATGTCGGCGACGTAGTCGTCGGACGCGGTGACGATGCGGCCACCCTTGATCAGTACGGACATGCCGGATCCGCCTTTCGCTAGGAGTGAGGGGTCAGGGAGCCATCAGAGTGCAGGCCGGCGCTCGTGCCAGTCGGTCGCCTGCTGGAACGCGTGGCCGGTGCGCAGCACGACCTCCTCGCCGAAGCGTGGGCCGACGATCACCATGCCAACCGGCAGCCCATCGACGAAGCCGGCGGGAACGCTCATCGCCGGCACGCCGATCAGGCTCCACGGCGAGTTGAACGGCAGCAGCGCCAGCCGGTACGCGAGCTGCTCGCCGCCGAGGTCGACCAGCTCCTGGCCGATCTTCGGCGGCACGACCGGCAGCTGCGGCTGGACGAGCACGTCGTACTGCCGGAACAGCTCGCGGGCCTCGTCGAACGCGACGCGACGCGCCTTCTGGCCGGTGACGTACGCGGTGCCGGGCAGGAAGAGCCCGGCGAGCAGGCGCGCGCGCACGTCGGCCCCGTACAGCTCCGGGCAGTCGCGCAGCCACTGGAGGTGGTTCTGCGCGGCCTCCGGCAACATCACGAGCTGGTGGACGACGGCGGCGGTCTCGGTGAACTGCGGGCGCACCGCCTCGACCGTCGCGCCGAGCGCCTCGAGCTGGGCGACCGCCTCACGCACGGTCGCGGCGACGGCAGGATCGACGCCACGCTCGAAACGGGCCGCGACGAGGCCGACACGGAGGCCCTTGATGCCGCCCGCGAGACCGGCGACGTAGTCGGGCACCGGCAGGTCGAAGGTGGACGGGTCACGCGGGTCGCAGCCGGCGATCTCGCGCAGGATCAGTGCGCAGTCCTCGGCGGTACGGGCGATCGGGCCGATCGTGTCAAACGTGGCCGAAACCGGGACGCTGCCCGTGTTCGGGACGCGGCCGGTAGAGGGGCGCAGCCCGGTGACGCCACCGAAGCAGGCGGGGATGCGGATCGAGCCGGCGGTGTCGGTGCCGAGCGTGCCGGCAGCGAGGTCGGCAGCCATTGCGCAGCCGGAGCCGCCGGACGAGCCGCCGCAGATGCGGTCGGTGTCCCACGGGTTGCGCGCCGGGCCGAAGTGCGGGCTCGTCGTCCACGCGCCGAACGCGAACTCGTGCGTGTTGAGCTTGCCGAGGATGATCGCACCGGCGGCGCGCAGGCGGGCCACCGTCGTCGAGTCCGCGGCGGCGAGGTTGTGGCGGAGGATCTCGGACGCAGCGGTGGTGTTGAGCCCGCCGACGTCGATGACGTCCTTGATGCCGAGCGGCACGCCCCACAGCGGCCCGCGCTGAGCGGCCGGGACGCGCTCGGCCGCGTCAGCCGCCGCGAGCGCCTCGTCGCCGGCGACCTGGATGTAGGCGTTGACCCGCGGGTTGATCGCCTCGATCCGGTCGAGGTACCCCTGGACGGCCTCGCGGGGCGAGACCTCGCCCGACCGCAGCCGGCCGGCAAGCGCTGCGAGGCTCATGCCGCCGGCACCCGCTCCCCGACTTGCACGACGTCGTCGGGCAGCGCGCGCTCGAGGTCGGCGAGCGCCGGCAGGATGTTGGTGAGGAATGTCTGCACTGCGGCGAGGTCGGCGTCGGTCGGCTCGACGCCCTGCAGGCGAGCGAGCTCGCGGAGGAACGCGAATGAGTACGTGTCGGTAGCCATGTCCGCCTGATCCTAACGCGTATCCTTCCCGGCATGCCGCTCTACGAGTACGCCTGTGCGAAGTGCAAGCAGCACTTCGACGAGTTCATGCCCGTCGGCTCCGAGCCGCCGCACTGCCCGAAGTGCAAGGGCAAGGCGAGCCGCGTCTGGACCGTGCCCGCGACGGAGTGGAATCCACCCGACGCGATGCTGCACCGGATGCCCGGCGCCTTCGACGGCCCGACGCGCGGCTCCTACAACGATCTCTAGCCGACGCGCTACACCTGCCGCGGCAGCCCGTTGGCGCCGATCAGGCTGAAGTACTTGTAGTCCTGCGCGGGGTCGCCGCACTGCGGGAAGTCCTTCTTCGAGTGCGACAGGCCGAGCAGGACGAGCATCTCCGCCATCTTCAGCGCCACCGGCCCGGGGTTGATCACGGGCACCGAGAGGCGCGGCTGCATGTACGCGACCGCCTCGTGCATTGTCGTCGAGCCGAGCAGGATCGCGCCGGCGCCGTCCTCGTCCACCGCCTTCTGCGCCTCCTCGACGAGCCGCTCGAACACCGTCTCCGGCTTCCCGGAGAGCAGGTCCTTCTGGTTCGGCTCCTCATTGATCG
>CANFDS010000142.1 GCA_947445525.1 Actinomycetota bacterium
GGCCACGCAGAGCGCCGACGCGAAGGCGGGCGACCGCAACGCCGTAGTCACCGTGTCCACGCTGAAGCCGGCCACCACCTATCACTACCGGCTCGTCGCGACCAGCGACGCCGGGACGACCCGTGGTGCCGACCAGACGTTCAAGACCGGCGCGCCGCCGCTGGCGGTAACCGGCCCCGCAGCTCTCTCCGACGGCGGCGCCGTCACCTTCACCGGCAGCGTCAACCCGAACGGCGTCGCCGCGAGCTGGTGGTTCGAGTTCGGGACGACCACCCGCTACGGCACCCGCACCCCGACCCGCAGCGGCGGCGCCGGGACAGCCGCCGTCGCGGTCTCCGAGAGCGTCACCGGGCTCGCGGCAGGCTCGGCCTTCCACTACCGCCTCGTCGTCTCCAGCGATGCGGGCAGCGCTGCGGGGAGCGACGCGACCGTGACCACCGGGAGAGCCCCCGCGGTCGTCACCGGCCGGGCGACGACGGTGGGGCCGAAAGCGGTCGTCGTGGCCGGCATCGTCACCACCAACGGCCTGGCGACGACCTGGTGGTTCGAGTTCGGCCCGACGGCGGCGTACGGGCAGCGCACGGCCACGTTCAGCGCCCGCGGCGCCGCGGGCTCGCTCCCCGTCCGCGCCCAGCTCGCGCCGCTGGCAGACGGCGCCACCGTCCACTACCGGGTCGCGGCCCGCAACCCCGCCGGCGTCGCCAACGGCCTCGACGCGGCCGTCGTCACGCCGCAACTGCCGCGCACGCCGTCCGGCACGGCCGTCCGCTGCACGATCGTCGGCACGGTCGGACGCGACGTCCTTCGCGGCACTCCCGGCCCCGACACGATCTGCGGCCTCGACGGCAACGACGTCATCTACGGCAACGGCGGCAGCGACGTCATCTACGGCGGCGCCGGCAACGACCGGATCGTCGCCGGTGAGGGCAACGACGTCGTATTCGCCGGCGCGGGCGACGACACGATCGACGGCGGCGCCGGCGACGATACGCTCGACAGCGGCGACGGCGACGACGCCATCCTTGCCGGTCCCGGCCGCGACACTGTCGTCACCGGCAGCGGCAGCACGAGCGTCAACGGCGGGCCGGGGCTCGACTGCGCCTCGGTGCGCGACCGCCGCACCACGCTGACCAGCTCGGGCATCTGCCCGAAGCGCGCCTGACGGCGCGCCGTCGCCTGCCCGCTCCTACTCCGCGACGGGCGCGAGGCCGAGCTGCGCGAACGCCTGGTCGAACACGTCGAGCGGGTGGGCGCCCGTCAGCACGAGCCGGCGGTCGAGCAGGAAGCCGGGGATGCCGGTGATGCCGATCGAGTGGGCCTGTTGCGTCGACGCCGTGATCCGGTCGACGTAGCGGTCGCCCGCGAGCGTGTCCTCGACCTGCTCGGCGTCGAGGCCGACCTCCGCGGCGAGCAGCCGCAGCACATCGGGGTCGCCGATGTTCGTCTCCTCGGCCCAGTAGGCGTCCATCAGCCGGTCGTGAAAGACCCGTTGCAGATCGAGGTCGCGGGCGAGCTCGGTCACCTGCAGCGCCTGGCGCGTGTTCGGCACGACGTCGGGCGGCGGCGCGTAGACGAGGCTGTCGCGGCCGAAGGCGTCCAGCATCCGCTGCACGTACGCCGTCTCGCCGCCGTACTTGGCGTGCAGCGCAGCGCGGCTGATGCCCTCACGCGAGTACTCGGGGTGGAGGTCGAACGGGAGCCAGGTGAGCTCGGCGCCGTACCGGCGCGCAACCGCTTCGGCCGTGGGCTGGCCGACGCGGCACCAGGGTCAGATGTAGTCCGACCAGGCGTAGATGACGGGGCCGACGGGCTCGTCGCTCATGGCGGTAGCCTAGCCGACCCTCAGGTGATGCGGACGGCAGTGGACGGGCCGCTGACACGGCCGGCGGCGTCGACGGCGTAGACGACCCAGGAGCCCTTCGCCTTCACCTTCGGCACGGCGAGCGAGGTTCCCTCGACGAGCTGCGCATAGAGCTTGCCGCTGCGCGCGACGCGGTAGCCGACGGCCTTCGTCCCGCCGGCTCCCGGGCGCCAGCGCAGCAGGATGCCGGTGCGCGTCGCGGTCGTCGCGGCCGCCGCTGCCGTGGGGGTGGTGCGGATCGTCTGCAGCGGCCCGAAGAAGCCGAGCGCGTCCTGGGCGCGGACAGCCCAGGTGTGGGTCGAGGCGGCATCGACGCTGTCGTTGAAGCTGTCGCCGGTGGCCGTCCCGAGCAAGACGTCGTCACGGTAGACGCGGTAGGTGATCGCCCCGTTGGGCGAGGTCGCCGGCTGCCAGCGGATCGTCACGGCGCCCCCCTGGCTCGTCACCGCGAGGTTCGCCGGGCCGGCCGGGAGGCCGAACGTCCGGCCGGCCTGCTCGAGGAACAGCGAGTCCTGGACGTCCCACCAGGAGCCGGAGTGGCCGTAGTAGTCGTCGCGGCCGACGTCGAGCTGGAGCTGGTTCAGTGCCCGGCCGTACTCGCCGAGAGGGGAGAGGACGTCGGCGTCAGCGTCGCACGGGTGGCCGGGGGAGGTGGGGCAGGCGTGTGGAGGCCCGGCTGCCGGAAGGGCGCCCAGGTTGTGGATCAGCTCGTGCGCGACGGTGCCTGCCGTGTTCGTCGCCGCCCCGAGACCGTCGCCGCAGGGCGACATCAGGTAGATGCTGGCGTAGGCCCGCGCGCCGCCGCCGAGCACGCGCGTCGGTGACTGGCCGCAGACGACGAAGCCTCCCCGGGGCTGCTGGATCAGGCCGTCGAAGAAGACGACGTACTTCTTATCCGGATCGGCCAGGTTCGAGGGGGCGGAGGAGAGGTCGCTGCCGAGACGGTCGAGCAGCGTGTCGAGCACGGCGTAGGCGCCGAGCGGCCGCGGCAGCTTCACCGAGGTGATGTCGAGCTGGCCGAACGCGGTGTCGCAGCCGGCGACGGCAGCGATGTCCCAGCGCGGCGCCCGCGACGAGTCCTGCGCGCGCCACCACGTGTCGATGGCTGCGACATCACGGGCGATCCCCAGCGCAAGGCTGGGAAAGCGGCTCGTGGCGTCGGCCGGATACGCATAGACGACGTGGACCTGAAACGCGTTCGTGGCCGCATCGGGCAGGTCGACGGCCGACTCGCCGGTGCCGCACCAGCGCGACGGCGAGTCGGCGGCGAGCCCGGAGGGCGCGAGGGCGAGGGCGAGGGCGACCGCGAATGCGACTGCGGTTGCGAGCGCGCGTCCGAAAGTGAGCGGTGCGCCGGCAGGGCGCAGGCGCGGGGTTCCAGGGTTCAGGGCGTGTCTTCCCATCGCAGTCGAGCGCCCGGTGACGCCGGGCTGTGCAGTCCACGCTAGCGGGCGTCGCAGAACTCGGCGAGCAGCGCAGCATGCCCGACCGGGTCGCCGGGCCGCTGGCGCACGGTGGCGCCGCGGACGAGCGCGCCCGCCTCGTCGAGCCGGATGTAGGCGGCGTTCATGCCGCCGTGGGCGGTGACGAGCGTGCGGCTCGTCAGCAGCGGCCAGCGCTCGGCGATCGGGTAGGAGAACGCCGCGCGTGGGCCGGCGCCGTAGCCGGCGCCGCCCTTGAGCAGCTCGATCGTGCGGAGGTGCAGCTCGTCGAGCGACGGCGGCGGGCCGGGCCGCGCGTGCTCCGGGTCGCGGCGGTACGGCGGGAACCACATCGCGTGGTCGCGGATGAACGACCAGGCGGCGACGAGCTGGAGGCCGTCGTCGCGGATCACGAAGGGCGGAGTGAGCCGCTCGACGAGCTCTCGCCGCTGCTCGTCGTCGAAGATCGGCGGGTTGTCGAGCACGA
>CANFDS010000143.1 GCA_947445525.1 Actinomycetota bacterium
AGGCGCCGTCGCCGGACTTCACGTCGAGGACGATCGCGTCGGCGCCCGCGGCGATCTTCTTCGACATGATCGACGCGGCGATCAGCGAGAGGTTGCCGACGGTCGCGGTGACGTCGCGGAGGGCGTAGAGCTTCTTGTCGGCCGGGACGAGGTCGCCGGTCTGCCCGACGATCGCGAGACCGGTCGTGCGCACCTGGCGCAGGAACTCCTCGGTCGAGAGCTCGACCCGGAAGCCGGGGATCGACTCAAGCTTATCGAGCGTCCCGCCCGTGTGCCCGAGGCCACGGCCGCTCATCTTGCCGAATGGCACCCCGCAGGCAGCGACGATCGGGCCGACGGCGAGGGTGGTCTTGTCCCCCACCCCGCCCGTCGAGTGCTTGTCCACCGCCTTGCGCCCGAGCGCCGAGTGCAGGTCGAGCGTCTCGCCGCTGCGCACCATCGCGTCGGTCAGCGCGAAGGTCTCGCGTGCCGACATGCCCTGGAAGTACACGGCCATGAGGAACGCGGCCAGCTGATAGTCCGGCACCTCGCCGCGGGCGTAGGCGAGGATCAGCTCGGAGAGCTCCTCGCTACCGAGCTCCTCGCCGTCCCGCTTGCGCTCGATGAGCTCCATCGGCCTGATCACACCGGGGATTGTGACTGCCGCAGCCTCATCGCGTATGAGGGGATACTGGCGCGGTGCTCCGCCGAGGCTCCCCCGCACCCCTCTGGCTGCTCTGCCTGGCTGGCTTCCTGATCGTTGCGGACGCCCGCATCGTCACGCCCATCCTGCCTGCGATCGCCCGCGACTTCGATACCACGACCGGCACGGCAGGGCTGATCGCGACGTCGTACCTGCTGGCCTACGCCGTCTTCCAGCTCGCCTACGGCCCCTTCGGCGACCGCCTCGGCAAGGTGCGTGTCATCCGCTACACGCTGATCGTGTTCACCGTCGGCACCGGCCTCTGCGCGGCAATGCCCGATCTCAACAGCCTCATCGCGATGCGCGCGATCACCGGCGTCAGCGGCGCCGCCGTGGTGCCGATGGCCCTGGCCTACCTCGGCGACACGATCGCCTACGAGCGCCGCCAGCAAGCGATCTCGCTGTTTCTGTCGTCGCTCGTGGCGGGCGTGGCGATCAGCCAGGTGCTTGGAGGGCTGCTCGCCCAGGTGGCGTCGTGGCGCAGCGTGTTTATCGTGCTCGCCTTGGGTGCGGCGGTGCCGGCGCTGCTGTTCCAGCGGGCCGGCGTGGATGAGCCGACGGGCGGCCCACGCAGCAGCCACCTGCGCGGCTACACCGAGATCCTCGCGCGAGCACCGGCGTTCTACCTGGTATGCGTGCTCGAAGGGGCCCTGTTCTGGGGCGCAAGCGCCTACCTGGGCGCCCTGATCGTGGACGAGCGCGGCTCGAGCTACGTGGTGGCCGGCCTGCTGCTCGGGGTGATGGGCTTCGCCTCGGTGGCGACGGCGCGGATCCAGGGCCGTCGCACCGGCAGCGGCAGAGAGCGGCAGCGCTTCGTGCGCGGCGCGACGGTCTACGGCCTGGGCACCGTGATGGTGGCCACGCTGGGCCACATCGGCGGCGCCTGGCCGCTCTGGTTCGCAGTCGCCGCGGCGCTCTTCGGCATCGGGTTCACCTCGGCGCACGCCACGCTGCAGACCACCGCCACCGAGATCGCACCGGCGGCGCGCGGCACGGCGCTGTCACTCTTCTCCTTCTCGCTCAACATCGGTGGCGCGGCCGGCAGCGCCGCCGCAGGCGTGCTGATCGACGGTCCGGGCTACGCGACGATGTGGGCGCTCACCGCCGTCGGTGTGCTGGTGCTCACGCTCGTCGGGCCGCGCGTGCTGGCGCGACGGGCGGAGGTGGGCGCTACGCCGTGACGATCGGCGTACCGGGCAGGGCCTTGCCTGCTGCCGCGGTGCCGCCGAGCCACGCGCTCGCGGTTGCGCCGACGTCGGCGAACTCGCCGGTGTGGATCTTGCCGGCCGCGTTGCGCCCCTCGACGTAGGCGAGCAGCAGCCCGTGTTCGCGCGAGTGGTCGGTGGACGGCGTCGTCGGGTCGCAGCCGTGGTCGGAGGTAATCACGAGCAGGTCGCCGGGGCGCAGCGCTTCGAGGATGTCGGGAAGCCGCCGGTCGAAGTCCTGCAGGCAGCGGTGGAAGTTGACGGGGTCGTTGCGATGCCCCCAGAGCATGTCCGTCTCGACGAGGTTGGCGAAGATCAGGCCCGCATCGACCTCGCGCAGCAGCCGCTCGATGGTGACGATGCCCTCGACGTTCGACTTCGTCGGGAACGACTCGTCGACGTCGCAGCCCGCGAAGATGTCCGAGATCTTGCCAACGGCGTAGACCTTGTGGCCCGCGTCGCGGATGCGCGACAGGTGGTTCGGGCGCGGCGGCACGAGCGAGAAGTCGTGGCGGTTGGTGGTGCGTTCGTACGAGCCGGTCGAGCCCTTGAACGGCCGCGCGATGACGCGGCCGACGGCGTGCTTGCCGACGAGCAGCTCGCGGGCGACGCGGCAGCCCTCGTACAGCTCCTCGAGCGGCACGACGTCCTCGTGCGCAGCGATCTGGAACACCGAGTCGGCCGACGTGTAGACGATCCACTTGCCCGTCCTGCGATGCTCGTCGCCGAGCGCCTGGATGATGTCGGTGCCGGAGGCGGGCGTGTTGCCGAGCACGCCGCGGCCGGTGCGGTTCGCGAACGGGTCGACGACGTCGTCCGGGAAGCCGAACGGATACGTCGGGAACGCGACCGGGTTGACGATGCCCATCAGCTCCCAGTGGCCGGTCGTCGTGTCCTTGCCCCTGGAGCGGGCCAGCAGCCGTCCGGCGACCGCGGGCGCGCCCGGCTGCGGCCGGCAGCCGACGAGCTCCTCGACGTTGCCGAGGCCGAGCGCCTCCAGCATCGGCAGGTCGAGGCCGCCTACAGCGCGCGCGACGTTGCCGAGCGTGTCCGAGCCCTCGTCGCCGTAGTCGGCAGCGTCCGGCAGGGCGCCTACGCCGACGGCATCGAGAACAATCACGCACACACGGGCCATACGGCTATCCTAACGACGTGTACCAGTTCCTCGGGATCCTGGGTCTTGTGGGCTTCGGAATCGTCATCATCGGCGCTGCCGCATTCTCCACCTGGCTCATCGTGAAGCTGTTTCCCGCTCCCGAGGACCGCGAGGCAATGCGGCTCGAGGAAGAGCAGAAGCAGCAGGCGAGCGCTCCGCCGGCCACCGGCTAGGCGCCATCCCTTCCGTCACCGGCTCACCGATCGTCGTCCGCCACGTCCGCAGCGACGAGTGGGGGGTGCTGCGCGACCTCCGGCTGCGCGCGCTCGGCGAGTCGCCGGACGCATTCCGGATGACGTACGCCGAGGAGCTCGACACGCCGGAGGACGTCTGGCGCGCACGTGCCGACGGCGAGGGTGCCTGCTTCGTGGCCGAAACGGCAGAGGGAGCGCTGGTCGGCATGGTGGTCGGGCTCTCGCTGCCCGGGCAGGCCGAGCCGTTGCTGGCGGGGCTGTGGGTGGCGCGGGAGGCGCGGCGGCAGGGCGTCGCGCGCCGGCTCGTCGACGAGGTCGCCGGCTGGGCGCGGGTTGCGGGCGCCGCGCGCCTGACGCTCTGGGCATTCGAGTCGAACGTGGAGGCGCAAGCGCTGCTCGCCGGGCTGGGCTTCCTGCCGACGGGTGCCAGGCTGGTGCCGCCCCCCGACATCGACCGCGACGAGGATGACGTGAGCCCCGAGCTCGAGCTGGCGCTGGCCCTCTAGGATGGGCCGC
>CANFDS010000144.1 GCA_947445525.1 Actinomycetota bacterium
GCCGCGCAGCCAACGCGGGAATGCTCGTCAACGTCCATGCCGAGGACGGCGCGCTGGTCGAGCACCTCACCGCGCGGCTCGTCGGCGAGGGCCGCTTCGAGATGGACGCGCTGCCCGAGGCCCGCCCCGACCTGGCCGAGGCCCTCGCGACCGAGAAGCTCGCGATCTACGGCGAGCTGCTGGGCTGCCCGATCTACTTCGTCCATCTCTCGTCGATCGCCGCGCTCGAAGCGGTGCGGCGCGGGCGCGCGCGGCGCCGAGCTCTACGTCGAGACGCGGTCGCTCTACCTCTTCCACGACGAGCGGCAGTACCATCTGCCCGGGCACGAGGCGCGCAAGTACGTCGCCTGGCCGCCCCTGCGCACGGCGGCCGACAGCGAGGCGCTGTGGGCAGCTCTGGCGCGCGGCGAGATCCAGACGTGCGCGACCGACCACACGACCTGGCTGCTCGCGCAGAAAACCGACCCGTCGCTCGGCTTCGCGAGCATCCCCGGCGGCGTCTCCAACGTCGAGACGCATCCTCGGGATGCTGTACTCCGAGGGCGTGCGCAGGGGCCGGCTCAGCCTCAGCCAGCTTGTCGCCGTGACTTCGACGAACCCGGCGAAGCTGTTCGGCATGTGGCCGCGCAAGGGCACGATCGCCGTCGGCGCGGATGCCGACTTCGCGATCATCGACCCCGAGCACCGGCTGCGCATCACGAGCGAGCGGATGCAGTCCCGCTCCGACTTCGACCCGTACGAGGGGCTCGAGGCGGTCGGTTGGCCGGTGAAGACGGTCGTGCGCGGGCGGGTCGTCTTCGACCGTGGCCGGCTCGTCGCCGAGCAGGGGAGTGGCGAGCTGATCTGGCGCGGGGCCTACAACCGGCCGTGACGCAGCCGCCGTCGCCACCGCAGCCGTGTGCGTCACCTCCGGCCGCGGCTCCGGCGCCCCCGCGCGTGCGGCTCGACCACGTCGTCATCGCCGTCTCGGACTGGGCGCGCTCCAACGCGTTCTACCGCGATGTCGCCGGCGCCGAGATCGTGCGCCGCGGCGACGGCTATGCATACCGCTTCGGCGATCAGCAGCTCAACGTGCACGGGCCGGGGATGTCACCGGGGCTGCGGGCGACGCTGCGTGTGGTGCCCGGAAACAGCAACCTCTGCCTGGTGTGGCCGGGCACGGTCGAGGAGGCCGTGGCCCACCTCGCCGCGCACGATGTGCCCGTGGTCGCCGGGCCGGGGCCGCGCGAGGGTGGCCGCGGCACCGGTGCGAGCGTCTACTTCCGCGACCCGGACGGCAGCCTGCTCGAGTTCATCGTGTATCCGCCGGCGGGCTAGGCGGCCGCGCTGCGGTTGACCGGCGGCGCTAGCGGAAGTGCTCCCAGCCGTGGAGTGCGACCTCGCGGCCACGCGCATCGAGGAAGACCGCGCCCTGGCCTGCCTCGCAGCGGCCGATCACGATGCAGCCCGCCGGGAGCGCCACTTCCGCCGACACCGTAGCGAGCAGCTCGTAGTCCTCACCGAAGGCGCAGGCGAGCTCCCACTGCGTGCGGCCGGCCGCCTCCGCCACGGCTGCCACGCCGGCGGCCACCGGGACACGGGCGAGCTCGATCGCAAGACAGCAGCCCGAGCGGCGCGCGATGTGGCCGGCGTCGGTGGCGAGCCCGTCCGAGACGTCCATCAGCGCCGTCGCTACGGCGCCCAGCGCGCGGCCCTCGGCCAGGCGCAGCGGCGGGCGGTTGTGAGCGCGCACGAGCGCCGCGGCAGTGGGGTCATCGCGGCGGCCGGCCTCGAGGCAGAGCAGGCCCGCGCCGGACGCGCCCAGCGGCCCGGTGACCACGACGAGGTCGTCCGGGCGGGCGCCCGCGCGCCCCGGGACGTGCACGGAGTGGCCGAGCGCCGTCACCGAGAGGTAGGCCCGGTCGGCCGAGGTGGTGTCGCCGCCGCGCACCGGCACGCCGGCCTCGGCGATCCCCTCGTACAGCTCGACGACGTCGGCGACGAGCGTGGCGGGAGGCAGTCCGAGCGAGACGATCAGGGCTTCGGGCTCGGCGGCGGAGGCGGCGAGGTCGCTGATGTTGACGGCGGCGGCCTTGTAGCCGAGGTCGCGCCACGAGATCCAGTCGAGCCGGAAGTGGACGCCCTCGATCAGCGCGTCCTGCGTGACGACGAGGCCGCCCGACAGCAGCGCAGCGTCGTGCGCGACGTCGATCGTCAGGCCGCGCCGCTCGAGCTCGGCGAGCAGGCCGAGCTCGCCGACGTCGGCGAGGCGGGCACCCGGCGAGCCTCCGCTCACCTGGACGAGCCGCCGCTCACCTGGACGGGGCGCGGTCGCGGATGCCCAGCACGTCCACGGGGCCGTCGCCGGCGCCGATCTCGACGAGGCCCTGCCGCACCGCGCGCGTGGCGGCGAGGGCGGCGCCCCGGGCGGCGTCGGCAAGCGACCAGCCGTGTGCGAGCAGCGCGCACAGCGTGGCCGAGTGCGTGCAGCCGGCACCGTGCGTCGCGGCGACGGCGAGCCGCTCGACCGGGATCGCGGTGTGCTCGCGCCCGTCGAAGAGCCAGTCGACGGTGTCCTCGCCGTGGCCGCCGGTGACGATGGCGGCGCATGCCCCGAGCGCCACGAGGCCCTCCGCCAGCTCGCGGCGGGACGCGCCGGGCGCACCCACGAGCGCCTCCGCCTCGTACAGGTTCGGCGTGATCACCGTGGCGAGCGGGAAGATGCGGGCGACGAGCGTGTCGACGGCGTCCTCGCGCAGCAGGCGCGCGCCCGACGACGCGATCATCACCGGGTCGACGACGAGTGGCAGCGGGTGCGCGGCGAGGAAGTCGGCGACCGTCTCGATGATCGCGTGCGAGAACAGCATCCCCGTCTTCGCGGCGTCAACGCCGATGTCGGAGAAGACGGCCTCGATCTGCGCGCGGACGAAGGCCGGCGGTGCCTCGTGCATGGCGGTGACGCCGACGGTGCTCTGCGCGGTCAGCGCGACGATCGCGCTCATCCCGTGGCAGCCGGCCGCGGCGAAGGCCTTGAGATCGGCCTGGATGCCGGCGCCACCGCCGGAGTCGGAGCCGGCGATGGTGAGGCAGCGCGGCACGGGTGAGCGGGTGGAGGGCACGGGAGGAGCGTAACGGGCCTGGGGTCGGTGAGGGTGCGGGCACTTCCCCACGGAATTCCATCCTCGGCTGTGGCACTCTCTACCGGGGACGGGGACGGGGCGGGGACGGGTGCCGGCGGGCTGTTCGGTACCGGCCCTCGGCCGCTCACCGATGGTGCTGGCCGCGCTCGCCATCGGCGTCTCGACGAGCCGGGCAGTCCCCAGCGGCATCACCGTTGCGCAGGTCACGGTCCCCGGGCCGAACGGCCTCGACCTGCCGGGTGTCCTCTTCCAGGGCTCACTACCGCCCGGCCCGCAGCCTGCCGTCGTCCTGCTGCACGGGTGCAGTGGCATGTGGAAGAACCACGTGCCGTTCGAGACCGACCAGGGCACCGGTGAGCCACTGGTCGACGAGGTGCTCGACAAGTGGGGGCGCGAGCTCGCGTCGCGTGGGATCACGGTGCTCGCGGTGGACAGCTTAACTCCGCGCACGTCCCAGGACACCCCTGACGCGGAGTGGCAAGTGCAGTGCGGCTGGAGCTACGACCAGGGTGTCAGCGAGAACACGGTGCGCCCCCGCGACGCGGAGGCCGCCCAGGCGTGGCTCGCCGCGAGGGGTGACGTCGAC
>CANFDS010000145.1 GCA_947445525.1 Actinomycetota bacterium
GATCTCGCCGCTCTCCGAGACGACGAGCTTCGACCCGACCGGCCGCGGCGCGGAGCGGCGGCTGGCGACGACGGTGGCGATGGCGACCTTCTCGCCACGGGCCCTCAGCCGCGCGATGTCCTCGAGGACGTCCTTCATGCTGCGTGCCTCCTCTCGATGCCGGACAGCACGTCGGCGAGCTCCTCGAGCGCCGCCAGGTTGTGCCCGGGCAGGAAACGGTCGATGTAGGGAAGTGCCGCCCGCATGCCTCCGGCGAGCGGCTGGTACTCGGGGCTGCCCTTGAGCGGATTCACCCAGACGGTGGCGTACGCCTGGCGCTGGAGCCGCGCCATCTCGCTGCCGACGAGGGCCGCGTTGTCGCGCTCCCAGCCGTCCGAGACGACGACCACGACGGCGCCACGCGTGAGCGCCCGCCGGCCCCAGCCGTCGTTGTACGCCTTGAGCGAGGCGCCGATGCGCGTGCCGCCCGACCAGTCGACGACGCGGGCGGAGGCCGACTCGAACGCCTCCTCCGGGTCGCGCGTG
This sequence comes from Actinomycetota bacterium, assembly GCA_947445525.1. GTDB lineage: Bacteria > Actinomycetota > Thermoleophilia > Gaiellales > Gaiellaceae > CANFDS01. Next base: position 526 of record CANFDS010000145.1, read on the forward strand.
CGCAGCTCCTGCGTGAGCCGCGTCAGCCGCGTGCCGAAGACGAAGGCCTCGACGCCCTTGCCCGTCCCGACGGCCGCGTGCACGAACAGCAGCAGCGCGCGCGCGTATGCCTCCATCGAGCCGGAGACGTCGCAGATCACGACGAGGCGGCGCGGCACGAGCGTGCGCTTGCGGAAAGTGCGGTCGAGCGGGTCGCCGCCGGTCGCGAGCGAGGCGCGGACGAGACGGCGCATGTCGAGGACAGCGCCACGGCTGTGGGGGCGCAGGCGGCGGGAGCGGCGCAGCGGCCGGCGCGCGGCGAGCTTGCGCATCAGGTTGCGCAGCTCGGCGAGCTCGCCCGGCGTCATCGAGGCGAAATCCTTCTCGCGCAGCGACTCGCCGGAGGTCCAGCCGGGCGTCTCGTCGCCCTCGCCGGGGTCGGCGTCGGGGTCGATCTCGCGGGCACCCTGCTTCTCGTCGGGCAGCACCCGGGCGACGGGCACCTCGCGCTGGGGCAGCTTGCCGTGGCGCACGCGCAGGAACCAGGCTTCGAAGGCGCGATCGAACAGCTCGATGTCCTCGGCCTTCGAGACGAGCGTCAGGCGCAGCGCCCAGTAGACGTCCTCGCGCGAGCCGATCTCGACGTTGTCGAGCCCCGCCAGGGCCTCGGCCACGCGACCCGGCCCCACGTCGAGGCCGGCCGCGCGCAGAACCCGCCCGAACGCGACAACGTGGCGGACGAGGGCATCGCCGGCCATCCCGCTCCTACGCCCGCAGGCCGGTCTTGACCACGTCGAGCACGAGGTCGGCAAGCGCCGTCTTGCGCACCGCCTCGAAGTCCTCGTGGTACTTGAGCAGCGAGCCGAGGGTCGCCTCGACGGTCTCCGGGTCGAGCTCGTCCTTGCCCAGCTCGACGAGCGCGGTGGCCCAGTCGATCGTCTCGGCGACGCCGGGCGGCTTCGCCAGGTCGATGTCACGCAGGCGCGCGACGAACGTGGCGACCTGCTCGGCGAGGCGCTCCGGCACGCCGGGGACGCGCAGCTTGACGATCTCGATCTCGCGGTCGAGCGGCGGGTGGCCGATCCAGTGGAACATGCAGCGCCGCTTGAGCGCGTCGTGCAGCTCGCGGGTGCGGTTGGAGGTGAGGATCACCGTCGGCTTGCGCTTGGCGTGCACGGTGCCGATCTCGGGGATGGTGATCGTGAAGTCGGAGAGGATCTCCAGCAGGAAGGCCTCGAACTCGTCGTCGGCACGGTCGATCTCGTCGATCAGCAGCACGACCGGCTCCTCGCTCTCGAGCGCCTCGAGCAGCGGCCGGCGGATCAGGAACTCCGGGCCGAACAGCTCCTGCTCGTCGACCTGGCCCTCCTGCGCGGCGCGGATGTGCAGCAGCTGCCGCGAGTAGTTCCACTCGTACACGGCGTGCTGCACGTCGAGGCCCTCGTAGCACTGCAGGCGGATCACCCGCGCGCCGAGGACGCGCGCGATCGCCTTCGCCGCCTCCGTCTTGCCCACGCCCGGCTCGCCCTCCAGCAGCAGCGGCTTGTCGAGGCGGACGCTCAGGTACAGGGCCGTGGCGAGGCCGCGGTCGGGCAGGTACCCGGTGTCGAGCAGCGCGCGCTCGAGCTCGTCGATCGAGGAGAAGGCCATGCCGGCAAGTCTAGTCACGGTGGGGCTGCGCCCCGGCGGCTGCGGGAGGAGCGGGCCGCGAGGTGCTGTTCGACGGCCACCTCGAAGCCTGCAAGACTCGACCGATCACCAGGTCAAATCAGCCCGAAACCCTGCCACTTCAGTGAAGCAGGGCAGCACGAGCCCCCCCGAAGTCTTCGATCGTCGGCTACGCCGCCTCTGAAGCGGGCGGCGGCCACGGGCCCACGGCCGCCGCGGCCTGCGCGAGCCGCTCCTTCGTGAGCGGCAGGCTGAGTACAGCGACGAGCGCGGCCGCACCCGCGATGAGCCAGAGCGAGGTCGTGTACGAGCCCGTCAGGTCACGCACGGCGCCGAGCACAAACGGCCCGAGCGCCGAGATCGAGTAGCCGACGCCGAGCATCATGCCCGCCATCGCGGCGACCCTGGCCGAGCCCAGGCCGAGGTCGAGCGGCAGCGACATCAGCGTCGAGAACTCGATGCCGAGCGAGATGCCGAGAAGCACCGCCCAGCCCCACGCCCCGCCGGGAAAGCCGATGATCAGCGCAAGCGCGACGACGTTGATCGCGGCCCCGGCAACCATCCACGAGCGGCGCGAGCCCACGCGCTCGGTCAGAGCGGGCACGAACAGGGTTACCGGCGCCGACGCAAGCAGGGCGACCGCCAGCACGTAGCCGGCGCTCTTGTCGCCCCAGCCGTGCTCGCGCAGCGCATCGGGCAGCCAGGCGGCGATCCCGTAGAAGGCGATGCCGAGCAGGCCGAAGACCCCGCAGCACACCCAGGCGAGGCTGCTGCGCAGGGGCATCGGTGCGGGCCGCGAGGCAGGCGAGCGGCCGCTGCCCGCGCCGGCCGACCCATGGCGCCGCGCCAGGACGAGCCACGCGACGGCGAGTAGCGCACCCACCCCGGCGAGCCCGGCCAGCGACTCGCGCCAGCCACCCAGCCAGAGAGCGAGCGGCACGGCCAGCGCGGGCGACGCCGCCGAGCCGATGTTCATGCCGGACGCGTAGACGCCGGTGCCGGCGCTCGTCCGCGAGGGCAGGATCTCGCGTACCGCGACCGGCATCAACGTGCCCGCCACGGCGATGCCGACGCCGATCGGCACCGTCAGCAGGAGGATCCCCCAGGCGTCCGGCGCGAGGACGCGCAGCGCCCCGAAGAGGGCGACCAGCCCGAGCGCCCCGCCCACCGCGCGCGCGGTGCCGACCCGGCGCGCGATCGCCGGCGCGAACGGCGCGAACAGCCCCATGCACAGCACCGGGATCGTCCCGAGCAGGCCGGCGACCGCATGCGACACGCCGAGGTCGCCCTGGATGCGCGGCACGAGCGGCCCCACCGCGCCGAGCTGGGGCCGGAGGGCGATGCCGACCAGCAGCAGGCCGATCAGCAGCCCCAGGTCTGGACGTCCACGGCGCATGGAAGCCAGTATCTCGCGCCGGTAGAGTCAGTGCATGCGCCTCGAGAACGACTTCACCGTGCCCGCCCCGCCCGAGCAGGCCTGGGCACTGCTCAACGACATCCC
>CANFDS010000146.1 GCA_947445525.1 Actinomycetota bacterium
CGACCGCCCCGTCCTCGTCGACGGCCTCGGCGAACAGCCCCGGTGACCCCTCGGCCGTGAGCAGATCGACGAACCGCTGCGACCCGATCTCGAGCTCGTCACCGTCGCCCATCCTGGTCTCCTTGCGCGCAGTCGTGGCACCGGCCAAACGCCGGGCTGCGGCACTGTTGCACGGGCCTCGGACGGAAGGTGCACGGCCCCGCCACGGCTGTCCGGCTCCGCTACTTCTGCTTGGCGAGCTCGGCCAGCACGGCCTGCGCCGCCTCGACCACCGCTGCCCCCTCGGGGCCGTCCTGCACGGCGAGGCGGAGCTCCTGCCGGGAGCGTGCGACGTCACCGATCCAGAGCAGCATGATGCCGAGGTGGTAGCGAAGCGTCGCCGACTTCGGGAACCGCTGCGCGAGCGGTCCGAGCTGAGAGAACGCCCGCGTCGGGGCGTCCTTGTCGAAGCGGCCGAAGGCGGCCGCGGTGAGCGCCTCGGCATCGTCCGGGGCGGCGGCCGCGGCCAGCGCGAACTGGCGCTCGGCCGAGACCCGGCGCTGGAGCCGCTGCAGCGCGACGCCATAGGCGATGTGATCGTGCACGCCACCCTGCTCGGCCCGGCGCCGCAACTCCGCCAGCTGCGCCGCAGGGGTGAGCCCGCCCAGGCCCGGCGGATCGGGGAACGACGGCACGAAGCTGGGCAGGCCGCGCGGCAGATCGGGATGCAGCAGATCGGCCGCGCGCACGGCGTACGGCGAGTCGGGGTCCTTCTGCATGGTCGCCCGCCACACCTTCTCGGCCTCGACGATGCGACCGACCCAGACGAGCGCGAGGGCGAGGTGATACTGCACCAGCCCGCTGTCCGGATGCTCGAGCGCGAGCGCCTGGAGGCCGCGTAGGCCGGCGTCCGGCGACCACTGCGCGACGATCTGCGCGACCTGCGCCTCGAGCGAGTGGTAGAGGCTGAACTGCCGCGCGGCGTCGATGCGCTTGCCTGCGTCGAGCAGCTGCGACGCCGCCCGTAGCGCCTTGGCCTCCGCGTCATCGCGGACGCCGAGCTCGAGGACGAGCGGTGGGGCGCCCTCGAGCGGCTTGCCGACCGGGGGAGCGCCGGCGACCGGCGTCGCCGCCCGGTCGCTCTGCGCGAGCGTCACGCCGACGGTGGCGCCGGCCGCTGCAAGGGCGACGGCAGCGACGACCGCGGTGGTGCGCTGGCGGGGAGTCACGGTGCCGACGATACCCGGCCCGCTGCGCACCGGGCGGCACCGGTGGCGGCCCCCGGCCGCCGGAATAGCCGGTGTACGGCTGGCGTTGCAACGCTCTGACCCCCGAAGCTATACTTTGGAAAGCGATGCCGACCTACAGAGACCTCCTCCAGGCCGTCAAGGCCGAGATCACCGAGATCGACGCCCAGAGCGCGCACGCGCTGCTCGCCGGCGAGACCCCACCTGCGCTCGTCGACGTCCGCGAGCTCGACGAGTGGGAGCAGGGCCATCTGCCCGGCGCCACGCACGTCGTCCGCGGCTTCCTCGAGTCCCGCATCGAGCAGGTCGCCCCCGACCGCTCGCAGCCCGTGATCGTCTACTGCGCCGGCGGCGCCCGCTCCGCGTTCGGCGCGAAGACGCTGCAGGACCTCGGCTACACCGACGTCCGCTCGCTCGCCGGCGGCTTCACCGACTGGAAGCGCAACGGCTTCGACGTCAAGCTGCCCATCTCGCTCTCGCCGCAGCAGCGCTCGCGCTACAGCCGGCACACCCTGATCCCCGAGGTCGGCGAGACCGGGCAGATCAAGCTGCTGGACTCGCGCGTCCTGCTGATCGGCGCCGGCGGCCTCGGCTCGCCGTCCTCGCTCTACCTCGCCGCAGCCGGCGTCGGCACGATCGGCATCATCGACGACGACACCGTCGACGCCTCGAACCTCCAGCGCCAGATCCTCCACTCGACGACGACGCTCGGCGAGCCGAAGGTCGAGTCGGCGAAGCGCACGCTGCAGGCGCTCAACCCCGATGTGAACGTCATCACGTACCCCGAGCGGCTGAGCTCCGAGAACGTCGAGCGGATCCTCGCCGACGGCTGGGACGTGATCGTCGACGGCGCCGACAACTTCCCGACGCGCTACCTCGTCAACGACGCCTCCGTCTGGCACAACATCCCGGTCGTGCACGGCTCGATCTTCCGCTTCGAAGGCCAGGTCACCGTCTTCAAGCCGCAGGACGGCCCCTGCTACCGCTGCCTCTTCCCCTCGCCGCCGCCGCCGGAGCTCGCCCCGAGCTGCGCCGAGGGCGGGGTGCTCGGCGTCCTGCCCGGCATCATCGGCTCGCTCCAGGCGAACGAGACGATCAAGCTGCTGCTCGGCATCGGCGACCCGCTCGTCGGCAGGCTGCTGCTGTTCGACGCGCTCGAGCCCTCGTTCACCGAGGTGAGGCTGAAGCGCGACCCGGGCTGCCCCGTCTGCGGCGACCACCCGTCCATCACCGAGTACATCGACTACGTGGAGTTCTGCCAGGGCGGCGGCGGGGCACACCAGGCAGGAGCGCACGCACACGCATGACGACCGTTCGCATTCCCCCCACCCTTCGCGGCGAGACCGGCGGCCAGCGCCAGGTCACCGCCAGCGGCGCCACCGTCGGCGCCGTGCTGGCCGACCTCGCGGCGTCGTTCCCCGGGCTCGCCGGCCAGATCTTCGAGGACGGCGAGGTCGCACCGTTCGTCAACGTCTACCTCGAGGGCGAGGACGTGCGGACGCTCCAGGGGCTCGACACCCCCGTCGGCGACGGCGCGACCGTGATCCTGCTCCCCGCCATGGCGGGCGGCCGCTAGCGCCATGCAGGAGCGGCTCGACAGCAAGGTCGCCCGGCGCCCCGACAGCGTCGGCTCGAGCCTGCTCGACCTCGTCGGCAAGACGCCGCTGGTCGAGCTCCGCGGCATCACGCCGAAGGCCGGCGTCAGGATCTACGCGAAGCTCGAGGGCCAGAATCCGAGCGGGTCGATCAAGGACCGCGTCGCCAAGGCCATGATCGACGCTGCCGAGGCGTCGGGCGAGCTGATGCCGGGCCGCGAGCTGCTCGAGCCGACCAGCGGCAACACCGGCATCGCGCTCGCGCTGATCGCCAAGCTGAAGGGCTACAAGCTCACCTGCGTGCTGCCCGACAACGCGACGGGCGAGCGCATCCGCCTGCTCGAGCTGTACGGCGCGAAGATCGTCTTCTCGCCGGGCGAGGAAGGGTCGAACGGCGCGGTGCGCCTGGCGCTCGAGCTGGCTGCCGGCGACCCGCGCTACTACATGCCGTTCCAGTACGGCAACCTCAACAACCCGCGCGCCCACTACGAGGGCACCGGCGCCGAGATCGCCGAGGCGCTCGACCGCGTGGACGTGCTCGTCGCCGGGCTCGGCACGGGCGGCACGCTGATGGGCACCGGCGAGCGCCTGCGCGAGAGCTTCCCCGACATCACCGTCGCGGCGGCCGAGCCGCTGCCCGGCGACCCGGTGATGGGCCTGCGCTCGCTCGCCGACGGCTACGTGCCGCCGATCCTCGACGTCGCCAAGCTCGACCGCAAGGTGCTCGTCTCGAACGCCGAGGCCGTCATCGCCCTGCGCGCCCTGCTCGACCGCGAGGGCATCTTCGCGGGAGTCTCGGCCGGCGCCGTCGTCCACGTCGCCCGCAAGCTCGCGGCCGAGCTCG
>CANFDS010000147.1 GCA_947445525.1 Actinomycetota bacterium
CCGGGCGACCTACTTCCTGATGACCGAGAGCGTCTTCTACAACCTCGGCTCCGAGGAGGGCCGCAGCGCGATCGCCGAGCTGCGCGAGCTGGGCCACGCCGTCGGGCTGCACGCCTGCTGGCCGAACGCCGTCACGGACGGCCGCTTCGACCCCGTCGTCGCCTGGCACAACCCCGACGCCGAGTACATGGCTGCGCCTGTCCCCGGGCTCGTCAACGTGATGGAGCCGCGCTTCACGGCCGACTTCGCGCAGACCTACCGCTCCGACTCGAACCAGAGCTGGCGCCGCGGCTGCCCCTACGAGGCGCTGCGCGCCGGCGCGTTCCCGTGGCTCCAGTTCCTCACCCACCCCGAGATCTGGGTCTACCCGGGCGCCACGATGCGTGAGACGATGCTGGCGATGCTGGAGGCCGAGCGCGAGCGCCGGCTCGAGCAGCTCGCCGCCGACCGGATCGACCTCTCATGACCCCGCCCGTCACCATCCTCGTCTCGGCCGTCGGCGCGCCCGGCGCGGCCCGCCTGCTGAAGGGGCTGCGCGAGAACGGCGAGCGCGAGGTGCGCCTCGTCGGCACCGACATGGGCGAGCGCGCGATCGGCCGCCATGTCTGCGACGCCTTCCACCTCGTCCCGGCCGGCACCGACCCCGGCTTCGCCGACGCGATGCTCGAGATCTGCCGCCGTGAGCGCGTCGACGCGGTGCTGCCCGAGTCGTCGTTCGACCTCGAGGGGCTGGCCGGCGCGCGCGAGCGCTTCGCCGCCGAGGGCATCACGGTGCTCGTCTCGTCGCCCGAGGCGATCGCCCGCTCCAACGACAAGGGCGAGACGTACGCGCTGACGCAGCGGCTGGGCATGCCGACGCCGGCCTTCCGCCGCGTCCAGGGCTCCGCCGCGGTCGCCGCCGCCGCGATCGAGCTCGGCTACCCCGACCGCCCCGTCTGCTTCAAGCCGGTGTTCGGCTCCGGCTCGCGCGGCTTCCGCATCCTCGACCCGACGGTCGACCGCGCGCACCAGCTGCTGCACGAGAAGCCCGGCAGCCTGGCGCTGCGCCTCGACGAGGCCGTCGAGCTGCTGCCCGACGAGGGTGGCCCCGAGCTGCTCGTGATGGAGCTCGCCACCGGGCCCGAGCGGACGGTGGACGGCTTCGCCGACGGCAAGCGGATCGTGCTCGGCCACGCCAAGACGCGCGAGGGCGTGCGGGCGGGCCTCGCCATGTACTTCGTCACGCTCGACGAGCCCGAGCTGATGGAGCAGTGCGACCGGCTGATCGCGGCGCTCGGCGTCGAGCACTTCTTCAACATCCAGCTGATCGGGCCGCACTTCATCGAGATCAACCCGCGCATCTCGACAGTCGTCTTCCAGGAGGACTTCAACCTGCCCTGGCTCGGCGTCAAGCGGGCGCTCGGCCTGATCTCCGACGACGAGGCGGCGGCACAGGCGGCCCGGATCCGGCCCGGCCGCACGGCACTGCGCTACTTCGACCAGGTTGAGTTCGACGCCTGACCGCCCGCTCCGGGTCACGCACTGCCCGGTCAACACCGCCGGCGTCCCGTGGCAGAACGTCCAGGCGCTGCGCCGCCGCGGCATCGACGCGCGGCTCGTCGTGTTCGAGCGTGGCACGCTCCACCCCGAGGCCGACTGGTCGCTCGACCGGCCCGCCACGGGCTTCGCCCGCCGCCAGGCGGTGCAGTGGCGCGCCCTGCTGAAGCTGCTGCCCGTCACCGACGTCTTCCACTTCTACTTCGGCCTGACGCTCGTGCCCAAGTCGCTGCAGTTCCCGATCCTGCGGGCGCTGGGCAAGAAGTCCGTCTACCACTTCCTCGGCACCGACATCCGCGGCAAGACGCCGGAGCAGCTCGCCTACGGCAAGCGCGCCGACGCCCAGATCGTCGGCTCGTACGACGCGATCCGCTGGGTGCCGGAGGCGCACGTGCTGCCGGTGGGCATCGACCTGGCGCCCTACTCGCCGCCGCCCCTTTCCGACCGGGCGCGGCCGCTCGTCGTGCACGCGCCCTCGCACCGGGGGAAGAAGGGCACCGAGCACGTGATCGCCGCCTGCGCCGGGCTGCCGGTCGACCTGAAGCTCGTCGAGGGACTCCACCACGAGCAGGCGAAGAAGCTCTACGCCGAGGCCGACATCGTCGTCGACCAGCTCAACGCCGGCTGGTACGGCCTGTTCGCGATCGAGTCGATGGCGCTGGGCAAGCCCGTGGTGACGTTCCTCCACGACGAGGCCGTGCGCCGCAGCGAGGAGGCCTTCGGCTGCCGAGTGCCGATCGTGTCCGCGTCGGCGGAGACGCTCGTCGAGCGCCTGCGCCCGCTCGTCGAGTCGGCGGAGCTGCGGCGCCGGATCGGCGCCGACAGCCGCGCCTACGTCGAGCGCGTCCACGACGTCGAGCGGATGACCGACCGCCTGCTCGACATCTACGCTCAGCTCTGACGTGAAGCTGCTCGTGACCGGTGGCTCGGGCTTCCTCGGCTCCGAGCTCGTCCGCCAGGCCCGTGCCGCCGGCTGGGACGTCGCCGCGACCTACCGCACGCGGCCCGTCACGGGGGCCGTGCCGCTCGACGTCACGGACGAGGCCGCGGTCGAGGCGCTCGTCGCCCGCCTCCGCCCCGCCGTCGTCGTGCACACCGCCTACGTCCTCTCCGGCGACGCGCTGTGGCCGGTCACCGCCGAGGGCGCGGCGGCCGTCGCCCGCGCCTGCGCGCGCCACGGCGCCCGCCTCGTCCACCTCTCGAGCGACCTCGTCTTCGACGGCGGGCGCGGCGGCTACCGCGAGGCCGACCCACCCGGCCCGGTCATCCCCTACGGCGAGGCGAAGGCCGCCGCCGAGCGGCTCGTCGCGGCGGCCTGCCCCGGCGCCCTCGTCGTGCGCACGTCACTGCTGCTCGACGGCGCCGGGCTGGGCCCGCAGGAGCTGCGCCCGCTGGCCGCCGCCCGCGGCGAGCTGGAGATGGGCTTCTTCAGCGATGAGCTGCGCAGCCCCGTCTCGGTGCGCGACCTCGCGACGGCGGTGCTCGAAGCCGCGCCCCGCGCGGAGCTCGCCGGCCCGCTCCACCTGGCCGGCGCCGACACGGTCGATCGCTACGAGCTGGCCCGCCTCGTCTGCCTGCGCCACGGCGTCGACCCCGCCCCGCTGCGCGCCACCCTCGCCGCCGGACTGCCCGACCCCCGCCCGCTCGACTGCTCGCTCGACTCGTCGCGGGCGGCCGCCCTGCTCACGACGCGGCTGCGCGGCATCCGCGAGGTGCTCGCCGCCTGATGCTCCACCAGCTGAAGCGCCTCGGCAAGCACTCGGTCGTCTACGGGCTCGGCGGCCTCGTCTCGCGCATCCTCGCCATCCTCCTGCTGCCGCTCTACACCCGCTACCTGACGACGAGCGACTACGGCGCCATCGAGACGCTCGTCGCCGCGAGCGCCGTGCTCGTGACGCTGCTGCGAGCCGGCATCTCCTCCGCCTTCTTCCGTTTCTACTTCGACGCCGAGACGCCCGCGGAGAAGACCCGCGTCGTGCGCACCGCCTTCTGGTTCACGATGTCGATGTCGACGGCGGGCCTCGTCGCGGGCCTCGCCGCCGCCGGCCCCATCTCCGAGCTGCTCTTCTCCAGCGGCGACCGCACCGGCCTCGTCCGTGCCGCCTTCGTCGGCCTCTGGGC
>CANFDS010000148.1 GCA_947445525.1 Actinomycetota bacterium
CACGGGCGATGTCTTCCTTGCCCGAGACCTGCTTGGACTGCTTCTTGAGGTCCTCGACGACCCACTCGACGGCCTTCTCGATGCCGCGCTTGAGCGCCATCGGGTTGGCGCCGGCGGCGACGTTCTTGAGGCCCTCGCGAACGATCGCCTGGGCGAGCACGGTCGCGGTCGTCGTGCCGTCACCGGCGACGTCGTTGGTCGCCGTGGCGACCTCGCGGACGAGCTGTGCGCCCTGGTTCTCGAACGGATCCTCGAGCTCGATCTCGCGGGCGATCGTCACACCGTCGTTGGTGACGGTGGGCGCGCCGAACTTCTTGTCGAGCACGACGTAGCGGCCCTTCGGGCCGAGGGTGACCTTGACCGCGTCGGCGAGAACGTTCACGCCGCGCTCGAGGGCGCGACGCGCATCCTCGTTGAACTTCAGCTCCTTATGAGCCATGGATTCTCGTTACCTCCGTTGGGAAAGCGCGGTGTGGGACTACTTCTTCTTGGCGGCCTTCGAGGCCGCAGTGGCCTTCGGGGCCTTGGGGCCAGCGATGACCTTCGCGAGGATGTCCGACTCGCGGAGGATCAGGTACTCGTGAATCCCGACCTTGATCTCCGTGCCGCCGTACTTCGAGAAGATGATCTCGTCGCCGACCTCGACGTCGACCGGCATCCGGTCGCCGTCCTCGTTCCTGTCACCGGCACCGACAGCGAGGACGCGGCCGCGCTGCGGCTTCTCCTTCGCGGTGTCCGGCAGGACGATGCCGCTCGCCAGCGTCTGCTCCTCGTCGAGGAGCTCGACGATGACGCGATCGCCCAGGGGCTGCAGATCCATCCAAACCTCCCAGTTTCCTTGTTCATTGAACTGCATTTGGCCTAAATTGGCACTCTCGACTGTCGAGTGCCAGGTCAGGATAGCGGCTGCGCGCGAGGACCCGCAAGGTCCTCTGGCGGCGCGCGACCGCCCTGGCGGGCAGGGAAGCTGCACCGCACGGCGAAACCCTCTCCTCGTGTACGCGCTGAACTTCTACTCGCCGCTCGTCGCGAGCCTGCTGCGCTCGTACCGCAAGACCTGCACGATCCGGCTCGGCGACAAGTCCGCCAAGTACAAGAAGGGCATGGTCGTCCAGGTGCTCGTGGGTGCGCGGTACGGGCCGCGCGACAAGATCTTCGAGGCCGTCATCGACCGGGTCGACGTGAAGCGCCTCGGCGACCTCTCGCCGCGCGAGATCGAGCACGACAACCCGGAGATCCGCCGGGTCGAGGACATGGCGACGTTCCTCGGGCAGCTCTACAACCGCGAGATCAGCGATGACGACATCGTGACGGTGATCCGCTTCTCGGCGATCAAGGGGCCGTTCGACCTCTAGACGGCCGGGCCGCCGCTCGCGCCGGGCTTCGCCGGGCGGGGCGGCTTGCGGATCGCCATGCCGAACTGGGTCGGTGCACGGAGCGGCGCCGCGCACACCTCGCACTCGACGGCGAACATCGACGAGAACGCCTCGTTGCAGGCCGGGCAGCGGCGCAGCAGCTTCCCGCCGCAGGCCGGGCAGGCGTCCGGCACCTCGCTCTCGAACTCCTCGAACCAGCGCTGCGCGTGCCCGCAGTCGACGCACACGGCGGCCCAGTGGCCGAGCACCTTCCGGCGCTCCTCGCGCAGCCAGTCCGACGCCTTCCCCATGCCGTCGACTCTAGCGGTCGCGCTGCTCCGGGACCCCCACCCGCGCGCGGTACAGTTCCCTTCGGCCCGACGACGGCCGCCCCGCGAGCGGCGCCCGATCAACCGACAGGGATGGAGAAGATGGCTTCCGACACCGCGATCGACGTGGTCATGCCCCAGATGGGCGTGTCCGTCACCGAGGGCACGGTCACCCGCTGGTTCAAGCAGGTCGGCGAGACCGTCGCGGCCGACGAGACGCTGCTCGAGATCTCGCCCGACAAGGTCGACACCGAGGTGCCGAGCCCGGCGTCGGGCGTGATCACGGCGATCCTCGTCCAGGAGGGCGAGACGGTCGAGGTGGGCGTGCTGCTGGCGACGATCGGCGGCGAGGGCGCGGGCGCAGCCCCGGCCGCACCGGTCGCCGTGCCGGTCAGCGCTGCTCCCGGCGCCTCCGTTGCAGCCGCCGGCGACGACGGCGAGAGCGACGACGACGCGGTCGCAGCCGGAGACGGCAGGACCTTCGTCTCGCCGGTGGTCGCGCGGATCGCCGCCGAGCACCGCGTCGACGTCGCCGCCATCCCTGGCACCGGTCGCGGCGGCCGCGTCACCAAGAAGGACATCCTCGCGTTCGTCGAGGGCAAGCTCTCGACGGCAGCGGCGACCGCCGCCGCGCCGAGCGCGCCCGCTCAGGCGCTCCCGGCTGCGAGCCCGGCCCCTCCGCCACCGGCCGCCGCCCCGGCTCCGGTCGCCGCGAAGGCGCCAGCGGCCCCTGCCCCCGCCGGCGAGGTCGTCGCCGGCCCCGGCGAGACGCTCGAGCCGCTGACCGCGATGCGCCGGCTCGTCGCCGAGCACATGCGCCGCTCGGTCGACGCCTCGGCGCACGTCACGGCGGCGTTCGAGATCGACATGTCGCAGGTCGTCGCCATCCGCTCGAAGCTGAAGCGCGAGTACGAGGCCCAGCACGGTGTCAACCTGACGTACCTCGCGTTCGTCGCGCGCGCGACGGTCGAGGCGCTCAAGGACTGGCCCTGGATCAACGGCGAGCTGCGCGGCGACAGGATCGTCACGCGCAACTACGTCAACCTCGGCATCGCCGTCGCGCTCGAGGGCGGCAAGGGCCTGATCGTCCCGAACATCAAGCATGCCGAGGAGAAGAACCTGCTGGGCATCGCACGCGGCATCAAGGATCTCGCCGACCGGGCCCGCACGAAGAAGCTGCTGCCGGAGGACGTCGGCGGCGGCACGTTCACGATCACCAACCCGGGCGGCTGGGGCGCCTTCGTGGGCACCCCGATCATCAACCAGCCGCAGGTCGCAATCCTCGACATGGAGGCGCTGGTCAAGCGGCCGTGGGTCGTCCAGGACGAGTTCGGGAACGACGTGATCGGCATCCGGCCGATCATGAACCTCTGCATCTCCTTCGACCACCGGATCATCGACGGCGCCTACGCGCACCAGTTCGTCAAGCAGATCCGGGAAAGTCTCCAGGGGTGGGACGAGAGCTCGTACTGATGCTCGGCGCGTACGTCATGCAGCTCGGCCTGGTCGGTTACGGCGAGGCGTGGGACCTCCAGCGCTCGCTCGCGGGGGCCGTCTCGCAGGGCGCGATCCCCGACACGGTGCTCTTCCTCGAGCACCCGCCCGTCGTCACGCTCGGCCGCACGACCGACGCCGGCGCCGAGCTGCACCTGCCCGCAAACGTCGAGGTCGAGGTCGTCGAGACCGACCGCGGCGGCAAGTCGACCTACCACGGGCCGGGCCAGCTCGTCTGCTACCCGATCCTCGACCTCAACCGGCACGGCAAGGACGTCAAGGAGTACGTCAGGCGACTCGAGCAGGCGGTCATCGGAACGCTCGCGCCGCTCGGCATCGAGGCGACGGCGATCGCCGGCCTCACCGGCGTCTGGGTGGAGGGGCCGGCTGCGGCGGGGCAGCCGGGCGCCCCCGGGCCGGGGCCGCGCAAGATCGCCTCGATCGGCGTCCACATCACCCGCTGGGTGACGACGCACGG
>CANFDS010000149.1 GCA_947445525.1 Actinomycetota bacterium
CCGTACTCGAGGTTGGGCATGATCACGAACACCAGCTCGGCCCAGCGCGCCGCGAACTCCCGTCCCCGGCCGCTCTGGCCGGCCTGGATGATCACCGGCCGGCCCTGGGGCGAGCGCGGCACCGTGAACGGCCCGCGCGAGCGGAACCACTCGCCCTCATGGGCCAGGCGATGCACCTTTGCCGGATCGGCGAAGCGCCCGGCTGCCCGGTCGATGACGATGGCGTCGTCCTCCCAGGTGTCCCAGTGGCCCATCACCACCTGCATGAACTCGTCGGCCCGGTCGTACCGCGCATCGTGGCCGAGGTGGCTGTCCTGGCTGAAGTTGGCGGCTTCCGAGTCGTTCAGCGAGGTGACGACGTTCCACCCCGTCCGGCCTCCGCTCATCAGGTCGAGCGTCGCGAAGACCCGCGCCACGTGAAACGGCTCGTAGTAGGTGGTCGAGTAGGTGCCGCCCAGGCCCAGGCGCCGCGTCGCCAGGCCCATGGCGGTGAGCAGCGGGACGATGTCCAGCTTGACGACGCGGACGCCGTGGCGCACCGACTCGACGAAGTCGTCGCCGTAGCGATCCGGCATGGCGAGGCGGTCGTCGAAGAAGGCCAGGTGGAACTTCCCCGCCTCCAGCGTTCGCGCGATGCGCTGGTAGTACTCGGCGCTGAGGAAGTCGCTCGACGCCTCCCGGTGCCGCCAGGACGCCGGGTAGTTGGAGCAGTTCTGGGCCTGCAGGAACCCCACGAGGGTCATCTGCCGTGCTGTCGCCGTCATCGAGAGCTCCTCATCTGCGCCATGGCACTGCGTCGCGACGAGCCTAGTCGAACCGGCCTGGGGCCGGGCAGGCGAACAGCAGCGGGCGACCCGCGGCGCCGGTTACGACGCGGCGTTCCGGCGGCGATCGAGCGGCGCGGCTAGCAGGCGATGACGTATTCGATGTCGCCGCGGTCGGCGGCGGCATTGATGCCCTCGGCGGTCACGACCCGCAGGAGCGCGTTGACGCAGCGCGGGCAGAACTGGCTGCCGATGCCCTGGCGCAGCTCCTCGAGCGCGGCCTCGGCCGTGCGGGCGCTGCGATAGACGCGGTTGGTCACCATCGAGTCGAGCGCGTCGGCGACGTGGATGATGCGCGAGCCCAGCGGGATGTCCTCGCCGGCGAGCCCCGCCGGGTAGCCGCCGCCGTTGAAGTGCTCGTGGTGATGGCGAATCGCCGGCACGGCATCGGCGAGGAAACCGAGGCGCCCGATGATGTGCGCACCTTCCTCGGAGTGGGCCTGCATCAGCAGCCGCTCTTCCGCCGTCAGCTTCCCGGGCTTGAGCAGGATCGCGTCGGAGATGGCGAGCTTGCCGATGTCGTGGAAGAGCGCCGCATGCCCGAGCACGTCGAGCTCGTCCTGGGACATCTTCAGCTCGCGGCCCATCACCAGGGCGAGCTCGCGGACGCGGCGCGAGTGGCCGGCCGTGTACGTGTCACGCGCATCGACGGTCGCGGAGAGGCTCTCCATCGCCTCCGTCGACCGCTCCCTGAGGAGGACGTTCGCCTCCTCCAGCGAGACGTTCTGGCGCTGGATCGTCACGGCGGCGTCGCGCAGCTTCTCGACGTTGCGCCGCGTGTGCGTGATGTACGCCTCCTGCGTCTTGCGCATCAGCAGCAGCGGCACCGCGAACACGGCGAGCGCGTAGAGCCCGGCGGCGCTGTAGGCGATCGCCATCACACCACCGACGAACCCGTACACGACGTAGTGGGGCAGCAGCCACGCGAAGCCCTCGCGCCAGGTGCGCCATGCGCTCTCGCGGCCTTCGATCGCGACTGCAGAGGCCAGGAGCCCCGTATTGACGCTGAAGTAGACTGCGCCTCCGACGAGGCCGGCGCCCGCCGTGGCGAGCGAGTGGACCCCGACGTGGTGAACGGCCACGAACACGCCGGAGGCGGCCAGCGACGCGAGCGAGAGCGCGCCGACGTTGAACATGACCTGGTGGAGGGGGGAGCGCCGGGCGCTCCAGTCGACGATGGCGCTCGCGAGGGCGAGAGCGAGCGCTGCCCGGAAGCCGAACAGCGCGGCGCCGGCGAGCGCACCGACAGCGGACACCGAGATCGAGCCTTCCGCGACTTCGAGCGCGAGCGACTGGCCGATGCCCACGAGCGCGACCACCGCAACGAGCCCCACGAAGTCGCGAGTCGCTCCGAACGCGAGGCCTGCCGACCCGGCTGCGACGCCGACGAGCGCGACCGGCAGCACGAACAGCCCGAGCCGCAACGAGAGCGCGAGCAGCCTCGGCTTGGGTGCCTCATGGGGGCGGGAGCTGCGAGCGTCGGTCCTGGGCGCTCGCGCCACGGCGGAGTTCTCGATCGGGGCACGGTCGGCAGCACTCGACGGCCTGGTCGAGGCGGTCGTCCCGGGTGCTTCGACCGGCGAGGCGGGCCCGGCCGGCGCCGAGCTGGCGAGCGGTGCTGCCTTCGGCAGCGGGATGACCGCGGAGCCGCTGTTGACGGTCTCGACAAGCGGCTCGGAGCCCGCTTCGAGCACGCGGTTGCGGCCCTGCAGCTTCGCCCGGTAGACGGCGAGGTCGGCCTGGTGCACGAGCGCGCTCGATTCGAGGCCGTCACGGGGGTAGCAGGCGACGCCCATCGAGATCGTCGCATGGACGGGCTCGTTCGAGGTCTCGACCTCGAACGGGCGCGCCGCGACGATGCGGCGGATCCGCTCGGCGATCTCCATTGCCTCTGCGATCGGCGTCCCGGGCAGCAGGATGCTGAACTCCTCCCCGCCGAAGCGGGCGGCCAGATCGTGCTGGCGCAGCTCGCGCCGGAAGATGTCCGCGACCCCGGTCAGCACCGCGTCGCCGGCAAGGTGGCCGTACGTGTTGTTGATATCGCGGAGCAGGTCGAGGTCGGCCATGATCACCGAGAGCGGCTGGCCGCTGCGCTGGGCGCGGCTGAGCTCCTCCCCGAAGACCGTGCCGAAGTGCCGGGCGTTGTAGAGGCCGGTCTTGACGTCGACGCGGGCCTCGGCCTGGAGCGCCGGGACGCTCAGGCTGCGGTGGATGAGCACGAGCGGCGCCAGCACGAACGGGATCAGCCAGGCGTTGTCGCGCCACGCGAAGGCGAGGGCAACGCCGAGTGCGGCGAGCACGAGGTCGGTCGAGAGGTTCTCGACGGCGAACAGCCCGCTGGTGCGGAAGCTGTGGCCGCGCGCCAGGTAGAGCATCGTCGCCAGCAACGTGTGGTTGATCAGGACGATCGCGACGATCGCTGCCAGACCGGCCAGCGCGGTGCGTAGCACCGCGTGCCCGGTGATGCCCGAGGCCTGCACACCGTGTGCCGCCGCCCAGGCCCCCAGCAGGGCAAGCGCCCAGTTGGCGATGTTGAAGGTCTGGATGTACCAGCGGTAGCGAACGTTCAGCCACTCCGGAATGTGCTGTACGAGCGCGACGAGCGCGACGAGCCCGGGCGGCAGGATCAGCGCTGCAGGAACGAGGAAGACGATCGCCGTGTGGTAGGACTGGTCGCGCGGCGTTCGCACGACGAAGAGTTGCGCAAGCGCGGCAGCAGCGCCGAGTGCGAGGAACGACAGCCAGTC
>CANFDS010000150.1 GCA_947445525.1 Actinomycetota bacterium
AAGCCCGCCGCCACACGGGCGGCCAAGAAGCCCGCCGCAAAGCTCGGCACAAAGAAGGCGGCGAAGAAGTCGCCCGTGAAGCCCGCGGCGGCGACGGCGAAGAAGCCCGCCTCGAAGTAGCCGCGCGGCCGTCGGGGGGACGGCGCCGTCCCCCCGACGCCGTTCCCCGTGAATCGCGTTGCATGGCTGTATATTCCTTTTCCACTCATGCACGTCGAATCACGTCCTCTCAGCAAGCGCGAGCGCCAGCGGCTGATCGCCAGCGTGATTGCGCGGCGCCGCGTCGGCACGCAACTCGGACTGCTCGACGCCCTCGCGTCGGCCGGCTGCCAGGTGACGCAGGCGACGATCTCGCGGGACATCCGCGAGCTGGGCCTGGAGAAGGCGCGCGACTCGCTGGGGCGCCCGCGCTACTCGCTGCCGCAGCGCGGCCGGCGCAGCGATCCTCGTGAGGCGCTGGTCGGCGTGCTCGGCCAGTTCGGGCGCCGTGCTGTCGCTGCCCAGAACGTCGTCGTCATCCAGTCCGAGCTCGGCTCGGCGCCGGCGATCGCGCGCGCGCTCGACCAGCTCGAGCACCCGCTCGTCGTCGGCACCCTCGCCGGCGACGACACCTGCCTCGTGATCGCGCTGACGCCCGAGGATGCAGCCGAGCTCGCCCGCGAGCTGGGCGACGCGATCGGCTAGCTAGAGGCTTGATGTGAATTAGCCGCGGCCCCGGTTGCCGCCCCGGGCGCGGCGCCATGCCGCCCCGTCGTTCCTCGCCCAGGCCCCGGGCCTGGCCCGCGGGCGCCGTGACGCTCTGGCTTGGCCCGGGACAGCCCCGTTGGGGGCGCTAATTCACATCAAGCCCCTAGGCGCCGCTAGAAGTTCTTGCCGCCCTCGACCCACTGCGGGCCCTGCGTCGCCACGGGGCGGGTCTCGCAGAGGGCGCGGAGGATCGTGACGCTGCCGCCGATGCCGTCGGCGTCGAGGCGCTCGAGGCAGCGGCGCACCATGCCGTCGGAGGCGCCGTAGCCGGCACGCCGGGCGGCACGGAAGCGGAAGGCGACCGCATCCGGGTTGCGGTGCGGGTTGATCGGGCCGAGCAGCAGGGCGGCGCGCTCGAGCAGGTCGGACGAGTCGAGGGCGATCTCCCCGTAGACGTCGCTCCAGTCGCCCGGGATCGTGAGCTGGGCCGCGTCCCAGGCCAGCGCCAGGCTGCCGGTCGCCGTGGCAGGGGCCTTCGGTGCTGCCTTGGCGGTGTCGAGCAGCCGGAGCACGCAGCCGATGCGCTCGTCGGCAAGCCGGGCGAGCATGCGCTTGACGGCCTCGGTGCCGTTCGTGCCGCCGCCCGCAACCAGCTGGAAGACGAACGAATCGTCGCTACGGCCAGGGTTGAGTGGACCGAGGATGGCACCGACCCGGGCCTGCTGGGCGGCGTCTTCGGCTCGCAGGGAAACCCTCGCCTCCGACCAGCCGGCGGGAAGGAGAGCCTGGAGCTGTGGCCACGTGCGCGCATACGACATGCCAACCAGCATAATCTCCGGTCAAGTGTCCAGGCTTGGGAACCGAATCGTGGGGAGATGCAATGGCAAATGAGGTAAAGCTGCCGCGGCTCGGTCAGGGCATGGAGGCAGGCACGATCGTCAGGTGGCTCAAGGGCGAGGGCGACACGGTTGCCAAGGGCGAGCCGCTGTACGAGCTCGATACCGACAAGGTCACGCAGGAGGTCGAGTCCGACTTCGCCGGCGTGCTGCTGAGCATCGTCGTCGCCGACGGCGAGGTCGCGGTCGGCACCACGATCGCCATGATCGGCGAGGCCGGCGAGCAGGTTTCCGCCGCCGCTGCGCCTTCGCCCGTCGCTGCGCCCGCTGCTGCAGTCCCGGAGGCTGCGCCCGTCGCTGCGCCCGCCGCGGCCGCGGCCCCGGCTGCCGCCGCTCCGGCCCCATCCGCTCCCGCCCCGTCCGCTCCGTCCGCGCCCGCTCCGGCCGCACCCCTCCTCGCGCCGGTCGCCGCTGCCGACGGCAGCCGCCTCAAGGCATCGCCGCTCGCCCGTCGCATCGCCCGCGAGCGTGGCGTCGAGCTGGCGAGCGTCGTCGGCACCGGCCCCGACGGCCGCATCGTCGCCGAGGACGTCGAGCGCACCGCCACCGGCGCGCCGCTTCCTGCCGGCGCCACTGCCCAGCCCGACTCGGCGGCCGCCGCCACCGGCCCGGCCGTCCCGGCGCTCGTCGCCGCGGGTGAGGGCGTGCAGGTCGAGAAGCTCAGCGGGATCCGCCGAACCATCGCGCGTCGCCTCACCGAGGCCTGGGAGGCCCCGGCGTTCCAGATCTCGATGTCGGCCGACATGGGCCGTGCCACTGCCCTCCGCCAGGCGCTCGTCGCCCAGACCCCGGAGGGCGCGGTCAAGCCCACCGTCTCGGACGTGCTCACCAAGCTCGTCGCCGTCGCGCTGATGCGGCACCCCGCGGTGAACGCGCTCTGGGCCGGCGACGCCATTCATCGCTACCCGACCGCGAACGTCGGCATCGCCGTCGCCGTCCCCAACGGCCTCGTCGTGCCGGTCATCACCAGCGCCGAGCGGCGCACCGTCGCCGAGATCGCCGCCGCCCGTGGCGCCCTCGTCGAGCGCGCCCGCGCCGGCAAGCTCGCGGCCGAGGACATGCAGGGCGGGACGTTCAGCATCTCGAACCTCGGCATGTTCGGCGTCGAGCAGTTCATCGCGGTGCTCAACCCGCCGCAGGCGGCGATCCTCGCCGTCGGCGCAATCGAGGAGCGCCCGGTGGCTCGCGACGGCCAGGTCGTGATCCGGCTCATGATGTCGCTGACGCTCACGTGCGACCATCGCGCCCTCGACGGCGCCACGGCGGCGGAGTTCCTGGCAACGGTCAAGCGGCTGCTCGAAGAGCCAGGCCTCGCTCTCTGATGCCCGCGGCCGTCATGATCCGCCAGGGCGAGTCGCAGGACGTCACGTTTCTGCGTGACATGGTGCGCCACACGGGACTCGACCGCTCCGGTGTCACGATCGACGCGGAGCCGCCGCCGCTCTCGCGCTACGTTGTGGGCTGGGGAAGGGCCGGCGACACCGCGCTGATAGCACTCGACGAGTCGACGCACGTCGCAGTCGGCGCGGCCTGGTACCGGCTGTTCCGTGCGGCCGAGCCGGGCTACGGCTTCGTCGACGAGGCAACCCCCGAACTGACGGTGGCCGTCGTGCCGAGCCGCCGCGGCGAGGGCATCGGACAGGCACTGGTCAGCGCGATCGTCGAGCAGGCGCGGGCCGACGGCATCGCCGCGATCTCGATGAGCGCCGTCCGCGACACCACCGCCGTCGCCCTGTTCGAGGAGAACGGCTTCCGCGCGATCCGCGACCACGGCACTGCCGTGATCATGGCCCTCGACCTGTAGGGGACGGCAGGCCGGGGCGACGGGCCGGGCCGCTAGTCCGCGGGCTGCGGCGAGCGCATCCGCCGCACCAGCCACAGCGACAGCAGCAGGCCGATGGCTGCGGCGCCGGTCGCGATCAGCATCCCCTGGCCGACTGCGGCCGAGAACACCTCCTGGCCGATTCGCCGTTGCG
>CANFDS010000151.1 GCA_947445525.1 Actinomycetota bacterium
CGCGACCTGACGGCGCAGCTGCGGCGGTACGGCGTCGAGGTCTTCCTCGACCAGGCGGCGACCGCGGAGGTGATCGCCGAGTTCGAGCCGGACGGGATCATCCTCGCCACCGGCGCCGTCGCCTCGACGAGCGGCTTCTCGATCGCCAACCCGCTCGTCAACGAGCTCCCCGGCGTCCGCCAGGACAACGTCGTCACCGGCTGGGATGTCATCACCGGCGCGAAGCCGGTCGGCAAGCGCGTCGTCGTGCTCGACGACGACGGCTCGCGGCAGGCCTCCGGCATCGTCGAGGTGCTGCTCGACGGCGGCCACGAGGTCGAGGTCGTGACGCGCTTCAACTCGCTGTTCCCGATGACGTTCTACAACCTCGACCAGGCCTACATCTACGGCCGCGTCTTTGCCAAGGGGCTGAAGTACCAGCTCAACACCGGCACGGCCGCCATCGAGGGCTCGACCGTGAAGACGTTCAACCTCTACTCGGGCCAGCCCGGCTCGGTCGAGAACGTCGACACCGTCGTGCTCGCCTTCGGCCCGAAGGCCGACGAGAGCCTCTACTTCGCGCTGAAGGGCAAGGTCACCGCCGAGCTGCACCGCATCGGCGACTGCGTCGCGCCGCGCAAGATCGACCACGCGATCTACGAGGGCTACCTCGCCGGCCGCGAGCTGTGGAACGCCGAGGAGCGCTACATCTACGAGGGCGAGCTCGAGCAGGAAGAGGCCGAGGAGGGGGCGCTGCTCGCGCGCGGCTGACCCGAGGCCCTTCCTAGATCCGCTCGATCGTGATGTCGAGCGCGCCCTCCCAGAGCACCTGCACGCCGAGCGCGCGCAGGTGCTCGCGGCCGTCGACGATCGTCATCAGGTGGTTCGCGGCGAGCAGGCCGGCCTTGCTGGCGAATGCGCAGTGCCCGTAGGGGAAGAGGATCTCGGTCTCGCTGACGCCGCCGGGGTAGAGCAGCACCTCGCCGGGGGCCGGGTAGCAGGTCGGATCCTCGAACGGGATCGGCAGGTTCAGCTCGCCCATCGGGATCCAGGTCGCCTCGCCCGACCAGCGGACGTGGATGATCTTGCTGCGGAACGGCAGCATCGTCTCGAAGGCGGCGACCGTCTGCGGCGAGGCCTCGCGCTCGAGGCGGGCGGTGAAGGTGAACGGGCCTGCAACGATGCGGAGGTCGCTCACAGGGCACTCCTTTCGCTCGGTACCGGGTGGCCCGGCCCCGGCCGCGGCCGGGTGCCCACCGGGGGCAGGTTCGTGTCGGCCGTGTCTTATACACCCTCGGCCCCGGGACCGCCCCGGACGCCGGCCGCATGGGGCCCGATCGTGGGGTATAGACGAGAGAGATGAAGATCGCCGTCTGCGTGAAGGAGGTGCCGGCCGGCTCGAGCCGCCGCGTGATCGATCCCGCGACGCTGCGCCTGCGCCGCGACGGCGACTGCGAGCTCAACATGTTCGACGCCAACGCGCTCGAGGAGGGCCTGCGCCTGCTGGAGGCCCTCGGCTCCGGGGAGCTGATGGCGCTGTCGCTGGGGCCGTCGCGCGCAGGCAGGTCGCTGAGGCGCTGCCTCGCGCTGGGCGCGACGCGGGCGGTGCTGGTGAGCGACGAGGCGGCCGCCGGGTCGGACCTCGTCGCCACGACCGCGGTGCTCGGGCGCCTGCTCGAGCGCGAGCAGCCCGACCTCATCCTCTTCGGGCAGCAGGCGGAGGACTCGGACGGCGGCCTCCTCTACGCGGCCGTCGCCGACCGGCTCCGGCTGCCGGCGATCTCGAAGGCCGGCCAGCTGAAGCTGGCCGACGGGAAGCTGCAGGCCTGGCGGAGCACCGAGGACGGCCGCGAGCTCGTCCAGCTGCCGCTCCCCGCCGTCGTCGCCGTCTCGCGCGCCGCCAACGAGCCGCGCCAGCCGTCCCTGAAGGGGTCGATCGAGGCGCGCAAGCGACCGCTCGAGGAATGCTCGCTCGCCGAGCTCGGGCTCGACCCGGGCCTGACCGGCGAACGCGGCTCCCGCACGGTCGTCCGCGCCCTGAGCGTGCCCCAGCTGGCGCGCAGCCGCGAGCGCTTCGAGGGCGACGCAGCAGCTGCCGCCGAGCACGTCCTCGCCTTCCTCACCGCGCGGGGAGCCCTGGAGACGTGAGGTGGCTCGTCTACGTCGAGCAGCACGGCAGCGGGCTGACCCCCGGCTCCGTCGGCCTGCTCTCGTGGGCGGCGCAGCAGGGCGGCGTCGAGGTCGACGCCGTCGCCTGCGGGCCGGGTGCCGGGGAGGCCGCCGCGGGGCTCGGCGGGTTCGGCGCGGCGAGGGTGCTCGTCGCCGACGACGAGCGCCTCGGCCGCTCGGACGCCCAGCCCCACGCCGACGTGCTCGCTGCGCTGCTTGCGCGCGAAGAGTTCGCCGTCGTCCTGTTCGAGACGACCATCCTCACCTCCGCGATTGCCGCCGGCCTGGCCGCCCGACTCGGGTGCGGCCTCAACTGGGACCTGACGCAGCTCGAGCTCGTGGACGGCGAGATCCGGGGCACGCGGCTCGCCCTCGGCGACTCGGTGTCGGTGCAGGTGGGCTGGCGAGAGTCGCCGACGCGACTGGCGCTGCTGCGGCCGAACCTCTTCGCGCCGGCGCCACTGGAGACGGAGGCGGCCGGCCGGGTCGAGCCGCTCGCGGTCGAGCTCGAGGAGTGGTCGCAGCGCGTCGAGATCCTCGCCCGCACCCCCTACGAGGGGGAGGGGGGCCGTCCGATCGAGGACGCGGACGTGCTCGTGGCCGGCGGCTGCGGGCTGCGCAGCGCCGAGGACCTGGGGCTGCTCGAGGAGCTCGCGGCGGTGCTCGGCGGGGAGGTCGCCGTGACGATGCCCCTGGTCGACCGGCGCTGGTACCACCACTCCGCCCAGGTGGGGCAGACGGGCAAGACCGTCGCCCCACGCGTCTACATCGCCTGCGGCCTCTCGGGGGCAGTGCAGCACCGTGTCGGCATGCAGGGGTCGGAGGTCGTCGTCGCGATCAACACCGACGCGGGCGCTCCGATCTTCGACCACTGCGACCTGGGCGTCGTCGGCGACCTCTACGAGATCGTGCCGGCGCTGACGGCACTCCTGCGCGCGAGCCGCTGAGCGAGCGGCCGGCGAGGCTAGCCGTCGGCCAGGCCGGGCGCAGCGGGCGGCTGCCGCAGGAGCGCGCCCTGCAGCCGCCGCAGCGCGTAGTACACCCCGCCGCCGGCGCCGAGCCCCCACGCCCACTTCAGCCACTCGCCGGGCACCAGGTAGTAGATCGGCACCGCGATCGCGATCGCCGCGAAGGCCGCGAGGTTGAAGCCACCGATGTAGCGGTAGCGGCCGTCCGGCTCGTAGAGCTCGTCCACCTCGAACCGGCCGTGCTGGAAGACGAGGTAGTCGACGACCATGACGCCCGTCAGCGGCGCCGCGACGTTGCCGAGATGCGTGATCCAGCTCTCCGCGTGGTTGACGAAGCCGGGGAACGCCGAGAGGCCGAAGCCTGCGCAGGCGGCGACCACCGTCGTCCAGAAGCGGCC
>CANFDS010000152.1 GCA_947445525.1 Actinomycetota bacterium
GTTGGAGGCCGACGTCTTCGCCACCCCGTCGAGGTTGTAGTTCGCGTCGCTCGCGGTGATCGAGCGCGTGAAGCCGAGCTCGGTGGTGAGAGCGCCTGTGCCGGAGATCGCGATCGTGCTGGCGGCACCCGTCGTCCGGCTCGACAGCACGAGCTGCGAGTTCACAACGGAGGCGTACACCGGCGTGCCGGAGGAGCCGTTGATCGCGCTGGCGACGGTGGTGAGCGAGGCGCCGGCTGCGACGGTGACATCGATCGACGCTGCCCCCACGCCGACGGTGAGCGTGCCGCCGGACGTGATCGACGCCAGCGTGGCGCTCTTGTACTGGTCGGCACGCGCGAGATCGGTGATCGTCAGCGCGAACGCGCCGGCGGCCGCACCCGCGGTGCGGGTCGCGACGACCTTTGTGCTGTCGCTCGAGTCGACCGACTGCGAGTCACCCCACGTCGCCACGTCGCGGAGCCCGGTGACCGCTGTCTGCAGGTTCGTGAGTCGCGTCTGGACGTCGCGGAGCGCCGTCTGGCGGGCCGTTTCGACGGCCTGCTTCTGCTGGATCCGCACCTGCGGACGCGCCTCGATACTCAGCAGCTGCGAGATGAGGGTGTTCGTGTCGAGGCCCGAAGCGAGCCCGCTGACGTTCTGCAGGGGCGAACTCGACGGCACGCCTAGCCGACCGCGTTGACTGTGAGCCCGCTCGTACTACCGCTCGCCAGGACGTCGAGCATGTGCCCCGCACCGATCTCGCGGATCAGATTGCCGGCGCCGTCCGTGACCTTCACGTGCACCCGGCCGTTCGCATCGTCGATGTCGAACTTGAGGCTGATCCGGCGTGCAGCAAGCTCGTGCACGACGGCCGCCGCGCGATCGAGCTCGGCCAGCAGATCCTCCGGCGGCTGCTCGGGGATCTCGTACACCCCTGCTGCTGGGACGGCAGCGAGACGCCTGCTGGTGTCGACGCCGCCGTGGCGCTCAACTCTTGGAGGGCCTCCGGTCGGCCCGACTGCTTCCAACATGGTGCTCCATCCTTCCCTGGGTGAACTCGGTCGGATTATCGACCGCTGCGCCCAGGGGTTGAGGACCGTCCGAGGGATCCCTCACGCGGCGACCGCGACAGGCCCGGCCCACGCGTCGACGAGACTGCGGGCGGCGGCGGACTCCGGGTCGAGCGAAAGCGCCTGCTGGGCGAAGCCGAGGGCGTCCTCCGGCTCACCGCCGGCATGGGCGACCTGCGCCAGTCCCACGAAAGCATCGGCATCGGGGGCGTCCCCCACGACGGCGATCCACTCGTCGGCGGCCGACTGCAGATAGCCGCGGCGGAGATAGGTGCGGGCAAGCTGCTCGCGCCGGTCGCGCGGTGCGATCGCCGTGCGCCCGTACAGGCCGAGGAGCAGCTCGAACGCGTCGAACTCCTGCACGCGGAGCACGGCCTCGATCACCGTCAGCGCCACCGCGCCGGCGCCTTCCGAGAGCACGCGCGGAGCTGCGACGCCGTGCAGCACCGTGACCCAGGCCCGGTACAGCTCGAGCTCCGCCGGCTGGACGCCGGTGGCCTCGGCGCGGGCGAGCGCCGCGCTGAGGGCCGCAGCGTCGCCGAGCACCGCCGCCGCGAACAGCATCTCGGTTGCGGCAATCGTCGCCACGGGCGAGCTCTCGGGCTCCGCGCCGGCCTCCCGGTGGGCATCGCTCCAGCGCT
The DNA here is from genome assembly GCA_947445525.1 of Actinomycetota bacterium. Taxonomy (GTDB): domain Bacteria; phylum Actinomycetota; class Thermoleophilia; order Gaiellales; family Gaiellaceae; genus CANFDS01. The sequence goes on from CANFDS010000152.1 coordinate 1,694, forward strand.
TCTGCGACAGCAGCGACTCGACGAGGCCGATGCGTGCGACACCGTTCGCCGGCTGCGCCTCGAGCACGATCCGGAAGTGCCCCTCGGCGGCCTCGGTGCAGCCGGCCTCGAAGCAGGCGGTGGCGAGCAGGAGCCTCGCGCTCGGCTTCTCGACCGGCAGCTCAGCCTCGACCGCCGCGGGCTCGAGGCCGCGACCGAGCAGGAGGGTCGCAAGGGGAAGGATCGGCGCCAGGAAGCTCGGATGCTCGGTGAGGGCCCGGCGCAGCAGCGCCTCGGCATCGTCGCTGCGGCCCTGCTGCTGGCGGAGCTCGCCGAGCAGCATCAGCGCCAGGAACGTGCCCGAGCCCACCGTCGCCGAGTAGCTGGCCGGCGCGTCGCCCATTTCGAGCAGCTGCTCGGCCAGCCGGGCCGCCTCGTCGACAGCGCCGTCCTCGCGGGCACACAGCGCGAGCTCGCCGACGACATCGGTGTGATCGGGGTACAGCCGGAGGGCCTCGGCGCCCGCCTCGCGAGCGGCCGCGAGGTCGCCAACGTCGCGCCGCGCCTTGACGCGGCGGGCGGCGAGCAGCGGCACGAAGCCGATCTCGTTCCACGCCTCCTGCTGCTGCACCTCGTTCCAGGAGCGGTCGAAGAGCTTGCGTGCCTGCTCGTAGTCCCCGAGGGCGAGGTACTCGGAGCCGAGGTTGAACCAGATGAACGGCGTCGGCTCCTCTTTCGCCTCGCGCTGCAGGAGCTCGATGTTACGGCGGGCCTTGTCGCGGCCCGAGATACGGCTCTTGAGATAGCCGTAGTGGAGCACGCGGATCTGCGTCGACTCGAACCGCTCGGGCAGGAAGCGCGGCATGTTGCCGGTCTTCTGCTCGTGGATGCGGCCCTCGAAGCGGTACTCGGGCCGGTTGCGCCACATCCGCAGCTGGAGGTCGCTGACCGCCGAGCCGGCTTCGTCGCCGCCGGTGTAGTTGGTGAGGACGACGTAGAACGCCTCGCGCCAGGTGTGGCGTGTCAGCCGGCGCAGCTCGGCGGCGTCCTCGGGGACGAGGTGCTCGTCGGCGTCGAGATAGATGATCCAGTCGCCGGTGGCGACGTCGAGGCCGACGTTGCGCGCGTCGGCGAACGAGCCGTTCCAGGGGAAGTGCAGCACGCGAGCGCCGTACGCCTCGGCGATCTCGACGGTGCGGTCGGTCGAGCCGGTGTCGACGATGATGATCTCGTCGACGGCGCCGCGGATCGCCTCGAGGCAGCCCGGGAGCATCTCCTCCTCGTCCTTGACGATCATGCAGAGCGAGAGCGTGAGACCGGTCGGGGCCTTCGACTTCGCGGTGATCGCCCGCGCCCTGCCACCCAGCGCGCGGGCCGCCAGCACCAGCTGCTTCGGCAGCGGCGCGACCATGCGGGCCTTCTCGCGCTCGCGGGCGGCGGCGAGGTTCTTCGTGCCATGCGGCAGCTTCGGGTCGAGCGCGAGCGCGGCCTCGAACAGCACCTTTGCCCCGGTCGCCTCGCCCAGCTCGTAGAGGAAGACGCCCGCAGCATTGAGCAGGCCGGGCTCCACAGGCTCACGCTCGAGCAGGTCGAGCAGCAGCGCGGCCATTTCGACGAAGAGCCGGGCCCACCCGAGCTCGGGGAGCCCCGAACCGCCTGTGACGACGGCCTCGGCGGCGTGCCGGTGCGCCTGGTAGACGCGCTGCCGGTCGGCCCAGCCGGCGGTCGGCTCGAGGGCGGCGCGAAGAGCCGTAGGCTGGCCGAGGCGGACGGCGGCGACAACCGCGCCGAGCACCTCGTTGACGTCGGCGCGCCACTCCTCGGGGGAGCGGCCGACGGCGA
>CANFDS010000153.1 GCA_947445525.1 Actinomycetota bacterium
CGCGGCCGAGCCCGCGGCGGGGCGGCTCAGCCGCGCTCGACAAGCTCCATCGCCACCCTCCAGTACGCGTCGGCGCCGGCGGAGCGCGGGTCGTGGTGGTGCGCGGGCAGCCCGAAGCTCGGCGCCTCGGCAAGGCGCACGGAGCGAGGCACCGTGCTCTGGAACACCACGGCGCCGAAGTGCTTGCGCACCTCCGTGCAGACGTCGGCCGAAAGGCGGGTGCGGCCGTCGACCATGGTCAGGAGCACGCCGCCGATCGAGAGCTGCGGGTTGAGCCGCAGCCGCACGAGGTCGACGGAGCGCACGAGCTGGGCGAGGCCCTCGAGCGCGTAGTACTCCGCCTGCACGGGCACGATCAGCCGGTCGGCGGCAGCGAGCGCGTTGACGGTGAGCGGGCCGAGCGACGGCGGGCAGTCGAGGAACACGTAGCTGTAGCCGTCGACGCCGGAGGCGAGGGCCTGCTTCAGGAAGCGCTCGCCGTCGGGGCGCTGCGCCAGCTCGACCGCGGCGCCCGCCAGCTCGGGGCGCGAGGCCACCAGCGACAGGTTGCGAAACCGTGTCGGCCGCACCACCCGGTCGAGCGGCACGCCGTCGAGCAGGTCGTAGCTCGAGACGTCCGCGCCCTTCTCACCGAGGCCCGATGTGGCGTTCGCCTGCGGGTCGAGGTCGATCACGAGCACGTTCTCGCCGGCCTCGGCAAGGCACGCGGCGAGGTTGATCGCGGTGGTCGTCTTGCCGACGCCGCCCTTCTGGTTCGCGACTGCGAAGACCCTGGTCGTCACCCCTCGGAGTCTACGCAGGGGGCCGGTCGGCTCAGGCCGTCAGCGGGCGCTTGCGCGCGACCCCGGTGCGGCGCGGGAAGCCAGGCGGCGTCGGCCCCGTCTTCCGCAGCACCAGCACCCCCGGCGGGCCGTCGCCGACCTCGCCCGCGAGCTGCCCGGCGATGGCCGCGAGCCCTGCCGTCTCGGCGGTCGCGCCGAGGAACACGACTGCCAGCCCGCCGGGCGCGACGAGCGGCAGCAGCCACTCGATCGCGACCGCCGGCGGCGCCAGCGCCTTGGCCACGGCGACCGCGGCCCAGTCGGTGCCCTGCTCCTCGGCACGGCCCCAGACCACGCGGAGGTTCGGCAGCCGCGCCGCCCACGTCTCGAGGAACGCGCACTTGCGGCGCTCGGCCTCGATCAGCACCACCTCACGCTCCGGCAACGAGACGGCCACCGGAATGCCGACGGAGCCGCCGCCGGCGCCGACGTCCACGATCGGCCCGGCCGGCGCGCCGGCGAGCAGCGGCACCAGCGCGAGCGCCTCCTCGACGTGCCGCGCCCAGGCCGCCGCCGGGTCGGTCATCGCGGTGAGCCCGGGTGTGGCGATGAGCTCCGCCACCCAGGTGCGCAGGAGCCGCTCAGCCACCGGACGGGCGGACGACGACGAAGCGGTTGGGCTCGCTGCCGTCGCTGCCGGTCTCGACGCGATCGTCGTCCTTGAGGAAGAGGTGGACGGCCTTGCGCTCGACGGAGGTCATCGGATCGAGACCGACGGCGCGGCCGCTGGCCAGCGCCTCGTCGGCGGCGCGCCGGGCGATCGCCGCGAGCGCCTCCAGCCGCCGCTCGCGGTAGCCGGCGGCGTCGATGATCGCCTCCTTGCCGGCGCCGTGCCGGTGGAGCACTGCGTTCGCCAGATACTGGAGCGCGTCGATCGTCTGCCCGTGCTTGCCGATCAGCAGCCCGAGCTCCGCGCCGGAGCAGGTCGCGGTGATCGTCGCGTCGTCCTCCTCGATCTCGATGTGGAAGCGGCTGCCGAAGGCGTCCTCGGCGAGCTCGAGCACGCGGCGGATGCGGCCGGCGGCCTCCGACTCGTCGGGGGCCGGATCGCGCTCGACGGCGGGGGCAACGGCGGAAGGCGCGGCGCCCGCGGGGGCGACGGCCACGACCTTCGCCGGCAGCGTGCCGACCCCGAGCAGGCCGCGCTCGCCTTCGCTGACGACCTGGAACTCGACCGTGGTGCGGTCGAGGCCCGGCAGGCGGCGCTCGAGCTCGCGCAGCGCCAGCCACTTCGCCTCGCCGACCGTCTCGCCCTCCGTCTCGATCCGCAGTTCCCCGGCCATCGCTACCGCTTCGGCGGATTCTTCTTCTTGCGCTTGACCTTGCGCGAGGCGGCCGGATACGACGGGCCCGAGGCGGCGCGCTTCGGTGTCTGCGCGGCAGGCTTCGCGGCGGCGGTGGCGGGCTTCTCTCCCGCGGGGAGCGCCTTCGGCCGGGCCTTCGCGACGGGAGCCGCCTCGACCTCCGCCTTCCCGGGCGTGCGCGACGTCTTCCTCGGCGGGGCCGGCGTCTTCGGCACGAGCCGCCTCGTGATCAGGCCCTGGCCGGTCGTCCAGAGGTTCGTCGTCACCCAGTAGATGACGAGGCCCTGCGGGAAGTTGATGATCACCGCGATGAACACCACCGGCAGGAAGGTCATGATGTAGCGCTGGGTCTTGTCGGCGGTCGCCGACATCAGCCACACCGACGTCACCTGGCTGCCCGCGTAGAGGACGAGCAGCAGCGGGCCCCAGCCGCGGCTCGCCTTCTCGGTGATGTCGAACAGCCCGAGCCAGTGGAGGTCGCCGAGCTCGGCGGCCCGCTCGGGGATCTTCGCCTCGTCGGCAAAGTTCCTCAGCACGAAGTACAGGGAGAAGAAGATCGGCAGCTGCGGCAGCATCGGCAGGCACGAAGCCGCCGGGTTGATCTTGTGCTCCGAGTAGAACTTCATCAGCTCTTCGCGCTGCTTCGCCTTGTCGTGCGCGTACTTCTTCTGCAATTCCTTGAGCTGCGGCGCATACCGCTGGAGGTTCTGCATCGAGCGGATCTGCTTGACCGCCAGCGGCACGATGAGGATCCGGATGATCACCGTCAGCACGACGATCGACCAGGCCCACGGCAGGCCGAGCTGGTCGGGGCCGAGCCACTCGAGGACGCGGTGAAGCGCCGTCTCGAGCGGCCTCAGCGGGTTCGAGATACCGACGACCAGCCCGAGCAGCCCGGTCATGCGGCGCCGCCCTTCGTCGTCGCCGGCGAGCCGGCCCGGGCGCGGAACAGCCGCCGGTCGCAGACGTGGTCGACCCCGCCGTGGCTCCACGGGTTGCAGCGCAGGATGCGCCAGGCCGCCAGCAGCGCGCCGCGCGTCAGGCCGAGCTCGCGCACGGCGTCCACCGCGTACTGCGAGCACGTCGGGTGGTACTTGCAACGATCGCCGTAGGCCGGCGAGACCGCCAGCCGGTAGGCGGCGAGCAGCGCGAGACCGGCCCGGGCCGGCAGCCGCCGCAGAGCCGTCACGCCGCCACCTTCTCGACGACCTCGTGCAGCCGCTCTTCGAGCCACGCGAAGCCCTGCGCCTCGACGGCCTCGGCGAGGCCCTCACGCACGATCAGCACGTAGTCGTTCCCGGGCGGCACGGCGGAGAGGTTCGCCGTCCAGGCCTCACG
>CANFDS010000154.1 GCA_947445525.1 Actinomycetota bacterium
CGACCCCCACCACCGACGACCTCTCGGAGGTGCTTGCCGCCTACAAGCCGAAGCAGACCGTGAAGGTCGACCTCGTCTCCCAGGACGGGACGAAGGCCACGGTGACCGTGACCCTGGGCGAGCTGCCCGGAAGCTGACGACGCGCGTTGCGCGTTGCGCGTGGCCGGGTGCTGCTACGAGCCGGCGCCCGGCCGGAAGTTCTGCCAGTAGCGGCTCGGCGTCGGCCCGCGCTGGCCCTGGTACTTCGAGCCGAGGCCGGTGGCACCGTACGGGTTGCGGGCGGGCTCGGCGAGCTGCATGAACGAGATCTGGCCGATCTTCATCGCGTGGTAGATGGTGATCGGCAGGTTGGCGACATTCGACAGCTCGAGCGTCACGTGCCCGTCCCAGCCCGGGTCGATGAAGCCGGCCGTCGAGTGAATGAGCAGGCCGAGCCGGCCGAGCGAGCTCTTGCCTTCGAGCCGCGCGACGAGGTCGTCGGGGAGGCGCACCCGCTCGAGCGTCGAGCCCAGCACGAACTCGCCCGGATGGAGGATGAAGGGCCGCTCGTCGTCGATCTCGACGAGCTGGGTCAGCTCGGGCTGCTCCTGCTTCACGTCGATGTAGGGGTAGAGCGCGTTGTTGAAGACGCGGAAGTAGCGGTCGACCCGTACGTCCACGCTCGACGGCTGGAGCAGCGCGGCGTCGTACGGGTCGATGCCGATGCGGCCCTCGCCGAGCAGGCGCTCGATCGTGCGGTCGGAGAGGACCATGGGCGGGGATTCTACGCGGGCGCTCTAGGAGATCGCGAAGGTGACGGTCACGCTCGCCTGCACCTCGGACTCGCCGGCCTCGACCGGGGTCGAGTCGGCGGCTGCCGCCTTCGAGACGCCGGCGGCGTAGAAGACCGGCTGCGAGGAGCCCTGCTCCGAGATGACGATCGCCTTGCCCAGCGTCAGCCCGCCCTGCTGGGCGAGCCGCGCGGCCTTGGCCTTCGCGTCGTCGAACGCGGCCGCGAGCGCCTGCCGGTAGAGCGCGTCCTGGGCCGAGACCTGGAACGACGGGCCGGAGACACCGTCCGCGCCTGCCTCGACGGCGGCGTCGACGACCTCGCCGGCCGAGGCCGCCTTGCGCACCTTGGCGCTGACGCTGTTCGAGGCCTCGTAGCCGATGATCGTGGTGCCATCCTGGTTGCTGCGTGCACTCAGGTAGACCTGCGACGTGCGGAGGTCGGCGGCGGCGATGCCCGCGGCCTTCAGCGCGGCGATCACCTTGCGCATCTCGACGCCGTTGAGCCTGAGTGCCTCGCGGGCAGCGGTGGCCCGTGACCCAACCGAGAACGTCCAGACGGCGATGTCCGGGACGGCCTTGACCGTGCCCGTGCCGTTGACGGTGATCTGCGGCGTCGTGGCCGTGATCGTCTCGGTGGCCTTCGTGCCCGCGCCCGAGGCCGGGACTGCGAGGATGGCGGCAAGCGCACCGAGCGCTGCGACGAGCTTGAGCTTCGTCATGGTGGTTCTCTCCTTTTCTCTGTGTCTCGAGTGTATGACGCCAACGCCGCCGAAAAAGTTCCCGGGCCATGGATCCTGATCGCGCACTCGCGAAGCGGGCGAGCAACGGCGACCTCGCGGCGTTCGAGGCTCTCGTCGACCGGCACCAGCTGCGCCTGACGACGCTGGCGGCGCGGCTGCTCGGCTCGCACGCCGACGCTGCCGATGCGGTCCAGGAGACGCTCGTGCGCGCGTGGCTCGCGCTGCCCCGCTTCCGCGGTGACGCACGGTTCTCGACCTGGATTACGCGCATCTGCCTGAACGCCGTGCACGACCAGCGCGAGCGCCGCGGCCGGCTCGCCGACGCAGACGCGCCGGAGGCGGTCGATCCGCGCGACGGGTTCGCGGCCAGCGAGCTGGCGGGGGAGCTCCAGCGCGCGCTGGCTGCGCTCGACGAGTCGTTTCGCGAGGCGGTCGTCCTCTACGACGTGCTCGGCTGTACGTACGCCGAGATCGCCGAGCTGACGGGTGCGGCGGAGGGCACGGTGAAGTCCCGGATCTACCGGGGCCGGGCCGAGCTGGCGCGGCTGCTGTCGGGCCCGGGAACTTCCCTGCCGCCGGCGGGGTCGAAGTGACAGTGGCCGATCATCCGGCAGAGCTCGAGCTGCTCGCTCTCGTCGAGGGCGAGCTGTCGCCTGGCGAGGCGGGCGTGCTGGCGGAGCACGTGGCCGGGTGTGCTGCCTGCCGGGCTGCGGTCGAGGCCCAGCGCGGCGCGCGGGCGCTGCTCCGTGCCGCACCGCCGGTCGCGCCCCTCACGTCGCAGCAGGTCGGCGACCTCGTGCGGGCGTTGCCGGCGCATGCGCGGCCGCTGCCGCGGTGGCGGCGCCGGCCTGCGCTCGCCTGGCCCGCACGGCCGATCTTCGTGCTGGCGCCCGCTGCCGCCGCCGCGGTCGCCGTCGTGCTCGCGATCACCCTGTCCGGCGGCTCGGGGCGCGCGCCTGCACCTGCGACGCTCGCCGCGCCGCCTCCTGTCGCCGCGGCAAAGGCGCCGCCGGCCGACGCAGCGCCGCTGCTCGGGCGGGTGCGAGGCCCCGTCGCCCAGGTGGTCGCGTTCCTGCGGGCCCGCGACCTCGCCGTGCTCGTCGAGGAAGGCCGGGTCGTGGTGCGAAGGGCAGACGCCGAGCGGGTGCGGCAGGCGCTCGACGGCCGGCCGGCCGGCCCGGTGGAGGTGATCGCCCGGTGATCGTTCGCTGACCGCCGCCGGCGCGACTCGTTCGGTTGAGGGCGACGGCCCGGCTCGAGCCGCGCGTGCGCATCGGATACGCTCGTCCCGATGAAGGCGGTCCGCTTCCACGAGTACGGATCGCCCGCGGTCCTCGTCTACGAGGACGTCCCTGACCCGGCCTGTGGCCCCGGTGACGCCGTGGTGCGCGTCTGCGCCTGCTCGGTCCAGCACGTCGATCTCGACATGCGGGCCGGGGTGTCCCGCCTGCCCGTCCAGCTCCCGCTCATTCTCGGCAGCGAGTTCTCGGGCGACGTCGTGGAGGTCGGCAAGGATGTCGTCGAGGTCGAGGTCGGCGATCGCGTGACCCCCCTGCATCAGCTCCACTGCGGCGCCTGCGAGTGGTGCAGGCGGGGGCAGTTCAACGTGTGCGAGAACTTCACGATGCTCGGCGTCGGCAGGCCGGGTGGCTACGCCGAGTACGCGGTCGTCCCCGCCTGGGCGCTCGTCCGGCTGCCTGCGGCGCTCTCGTACGAGACGGCCGCTGCCAAGAACTCGTTTGCCACCGCCTCGCATGCGCTCGTCGTGCGCGGCTCGCTCGGCGCCGGCGAGTGGGTACTGGTGAACGCGGCAGGGAGCGGCGTCGGCTCGGCGGCGATCCAGGTCGCGCGCCTGCGCGGGGCCCGCGTCATTGCCTCGGCCGGCTCGGACGCCAAGCTGGCGCGGGCGCTCGAGGCCGGTGC
>CANFDS010000155.1 GCA_947445525.1 Actinomycetota bacterium
GACTCGGCGAACGTCTGGAAGATCAGCGCCGGGAACGAGCCGCCGGTGACCGCCTTGCCCTCGAACTCGCGCAGCATCGGCTTCAGCCCGTCCGGGTAGCCGACCCACACGGCGATTGCCAGCTGTGGCGTGTAGCCGACGAACCAGGCATCGGCGTAGTTCTCGGTCGTCCCTGTCTTGCCGGCGACCGGCCGGTCGGTGAGGGCCGCGCGCTGGCCGGTGCCCTTTGTGATCACGTCGCGCAGGATGGCGGTGACAGCGGAGGCTGTCGCCCGCGACACGGCGGTCCGGGGCAGGGGTGTGTTGAGCGTGGTGCCGACGGACGCGATCGCGCGCGTACGGTCACCGAAGAGCTGCGAGTCGACGCGCTGGCCGCCGTTTGCCAGCGTTGCGTACGCACGGGCCATCTCGAGAGGGCTGACGGCATCGGCGCCGAGGCCGATTGCGAAGAAGCTGTCCAGGGGCCGCGTCACGCCCAGGCGGTGTGCGAGGTCGGCGACGTTTTTCGGCTGCACGATTGTCGTCAGCTGCGCGAACACGGTGTTGTCGGACTCCGCGGTGGCCTTGATCAGGTCGGCCTTGCCGAGGTACGCGTTCTCGTAGTTCTTCACTGCCCACAGGCGGTCGCCCAGCGGGATCGTGATCGGCTTCGAGGGGAAGACGGTGAACGGCGAGATTCCCTGCTCGAGCGCGGTGGCCAGCACGAACGGCTTGAACACCGAGCCCGCCTGCCGCTCGCCCTGCACGGCCAGGTTGAACTGGCTGCGCCGGTAGTTGTTGCCGCCCACCATCGCGAGCAGCGAGCCGTCGCTCGGGTCGATTGCGACGAGCGCAGCCGCGGGCCCGTTCGCGGACGGGAGCCACTTCTCGATCGCGTCGCGGGCGAGTCGCTGCAGGTCGAGGTCGAGGGTCGTCTGCACGCGCAGGCCGCCGCCGAACACCTTCGCCGAGCCGTAGCGGTCGACGAGCTGCTGCTTTACGTAGTTCACGAAGTGCTGCGCCGGGCCTTCGACGCCCGGCAGGTGGATCTCGCCCGGGCTCGGCAGCGGCGTGCGCAGCGCTGCCTGGTAGTCGCGCAAGGGGATGTCGCTGACGCTGAGCAGCGCCTCAAGCACGACTTTCCGGCGCGCAAGCGTGGCGCGGGGGTTCGTCGCGGGGTCGAAGCGGGCCGGGTCGGCCGGAATCCCGGCGAGCAGGGCTGACTGCGCGAGCGTGAGGTCGCCGGCGCCGACGCCGAAGTACGTCTGCGCTGCCTGCTGCACGCCGTAGGCGCCGTTGCCGAAGTAGATCGTGTTGAGATACGCGGTGAGAATCCGATCCTTCGGCCAGCGCTGCTCGAGCTGCCAGGCGAGCGCCGCCTCGCGCAGCTTGCGCGACACCGTCCGCTCGCTTGTCATGTAAGCGTTCTTGACCAGCTGCTGCGTGATCGTCGACCCGCCCTGCGTCACCTTGCCCTGCACGACGTTGTCCCACAGGGCGCGCCCGATGCCGCGCAGGTCGATCCCGCGGTGCTCGAAGAAGCGCCGGTCCTCGACGGCGACGATCGCCTGCTTCACGACCGGCGAGATCTGGTCGGAGGTGACGACCACGCGCGACTCATCGCCCCGCAGCACCGCCAGCACGGTCTTGCCGTCCGCGGCGAAGATGACGCCGTTCTGGTCGAGAGCCGTCTGGCGGGCAGGGTCGAGCTGGGGCAGCTGCCTGCCGAGAGACGTGACTATCCCCAGCGAGAACGCGCCCAGGCCGAGCAGCCCCAGCATGAGGAGGATGACGGCCAGGCGGAGCTTCCTGATCTTTCGCATCGGCCGCCGGGATGCCGTCTGCTTCTTCATCCGCGCGCGCACGAGCTGTCGATTCTACGGCCTCCCGCCCGCACCGCCCGGCTATGCTCCGGCCCCGATGGGCCTCGCCGACGTCTCCCGCAATGCCGTCCACGTGCTTCCCGAGGGGGAGCTCGCGCGCAAGCTCGCGCGGGGCTGGCCGCTGCGGGTCAAGCTCGGCATCGACGTCACGTCGCCGCACATCCATGTCGGCCGGGCGATCCCGCTGCAGCGGATGGCCGCCTTTCAGCGCGCCGGCCACCTTGGCGTGCTCATCATCGGCGACTACACGACGCGCATCGGCGACCCCTCCGGCCGTTCCAGCGAGCGCCCGCTCCTGACCGATGAGGAGATCGACGCCAACGCGCGCACCTACGTCGAGCAGGCGTTCCAGATCATCGACCGCGACCGCACCGAGGTGCACTACAACGGCGAGTGGCTGGCGAAGCTCGACTTCGCCGAGGTCGTCCGGCTCACGCGCACGATCACCGTCAGCCGCCTGCTCGAGCGCGACGACTTCAGCAAGCGCATGGCCGAGCAGGCGCCGATCTCCGTCTCGGAGCTGCTCTACCCGCTGATGCAGGCGTACGACTCCGTCGCGATCCGCGCCGACGTCGAGCTCGGCGGAACCGATCAGCTCTACAACCTGCTCGCCGGCCGTGACATCATGTCGGCCTACGGCCTCGAGCCGCAGGTATGCCTGACGACGCCGCTGCTGCTCGGCACCGACGGCCGCAAGATGTCGTCCTCCTACGGCAACTACATCGGCCTCAGCGAGGCCCCCGAGGAGCAGTTCGGCAAGTCGATGCGCATCTCCGACGAGGCTCTGCCCGAGTACTACCGCCTGGTGATGGAGAGCGACGAGGGCCCGCCGGCCGGCGACCCGATGGCCGCCAAGCTCCGGCTGGCCTGCTTCATCGTCGAGCGCTCGCATGGGGCGGCTGCCGCCGACCGCGCCGAGGCGCACTTCACCCGTGTGGTGCGCGAGGGTCAGGCCCCCGACGACGTGCCGGAGCACGCGGTGCCGGCCGGGGACACCGTGCACCTGCCGGCGCTGCTGGTCGACCTCCTCGGAATTCCGTCCCGCGGTGAGGCCCGCCGGCTGATCGCCCAGGGTGGCGTGAAGCTCAACGGCCAGGTAGTCTCCGCGATCGACGTGGGGCGAGCAGATCTGGCCGGAAAGCTGCTCCAGGCAGGGAAGCGCAAGTTCATTCGCTTCACCTCTTGACACGGCTCTGCGGCCTGCTATAGTTCTGCGGCCTGCTTGTACAGGGGCTGCACGCAGAAGGGTCAACGACCAGATGCGGAGACAACACAAGCTCATCGACTGAAACGGTTTCAACCGCTTCGAAGTAGGAGATGAGCCTCCGGCTGGATTGGAGGCTTTTCGCGTGTAGTGAGGTTTCGCCCACTCGGGCGCCGGTCTTTGAAAACTCAACAGCGTGCGTTTATGTCGAGAACTCGACGGTGGGCTTCGGCCTGCCCGAGAGTGACCAACAGTTACCGCGTCCTTCGGGGCGCGGCCTTTGAGCGAATACAGAATGGCTCGAAGGAAGAGA
>CANFDS010000156.1 GCA_947445525.1 Actinomycetota bacterium
GAGAATGACCAGTTCCACAGGACTTTCGACGTCGCCCTCCACGTGGGCACGCTGGTGGCGCTCGTCGGGTACTTCGCGCGCGACATCGGCCAGCTGATCGTGGCGTTCGTGCGCACGCTGGGCAAGCGTCGCGCCGACACGGCGGAGGAGAAGATCGCCTGGTACATCGCGATCGCGACGGTGCCGGCTGTGATCGTCGGCGCCGTCGCCGAGAGCGCCATCGACCGCCACCTCGGCAACCCGTGGCAGATCGCGATCTTCCTCGGCGTGTTCGCCGTCGTCCTCTACTTCGCCGATCGGATGCCGGTCACCAGGGAGATCGACGGCATCGGCCGCCGCGGCGCGCTCTACCTCGGCCTCGCGCAGTGCCTCTCGCTGATGCCGGGCGTCTCGCGCTCGGGCGTCACGATCTCGGCAGGGCGCATGCTCGGCCTCTCGCGCGACCAGGCGGCCCGTTTCTCGTTCCTGCTGGTCGTGCCCGTCACCCTTGGTGCGATCGTCTTCAAGGGGGCGAAGTACCTCGACACGCTGCCGGCCGGCTCGACCGGGCCGTTCGTGATCGGCATCATCGGCTCGGCCGCGTCGGGCCTGCTCGCGATCCACGTGCTGCTCGGCTTCGTGCGCCGCCACGACTACTCGCCGTTCGTCATCTACCGGCTCGTCATCGTGCTCGCGATCGTCGTGCTGATCGCGGCCGGCGTGCGCGGCTCGAGCTTCTAGCCCGTGCCGCGCGTGACGCCCGCGCCAGCCGTGCCGCCTGCGCGGATCCGCGGCGCGCTCGCGGCGGCGATCACGCCGCTGCGCGACGGTGGTAGCGCGCTCGACGAGGCCGCCTTCGCGCCCTATGTCGCCTTCCTCGCCGACGGCGGCATCGACGGCGTGCTCGCCCTGGGGACGACGGGGGAGGGCATCCTGCTGTCGGCCGCGGAGCGGCGGCGGGCGCTCGAGCTGTTCCTCGAGCCGGCGCGCGGGCGGCTGCCGATCGTCGCCCACTGTGGCGCGCAGACCACCGCCGAGACCGCCGTCCTGGCCGCCCATGCCGCCGAGCAGGGCGCCGCCGGCGTCGCCGTGATCGCACCGCCGTACTACGCCTTCGACGACCGCGAGCAGCTCGAGCACCTGGCCGCCGCCGCCTCGGTCTGCGCGCCGCTCCCCTTCTACGTCTACGAGTTCGCGGCACGCAGCGGCTACGCCATCGCGCCTGCCACCGTCGAGCGGCTGCGCGAGCGCGCGCCCAATCTGGCAGGTCTGAAGGTGTCGGACACGCCGCTCGCGGCGGTCGTGCCGTACCTGCTGGACGGTCTCGACCTGTTCGTCGGCTCCGAGGCGCTGCTGTGGGAGCTGCCGGCCGCTGCCGGCACCGTCTCCGGGCTGGGCGCGGTGTTCCCGGAGGTCGTGGCGGACGTGGTGCGCGACCCGGCCGGCCCGGCGCTGGAGCGGGCGGCGGCGCTCCGTGCGCTGCTCTCGCGGCGGTTCCCGGCCGCGGCGAAGGTAGTGCTGGCCCGCCGGGGGCTGCCCGTGCGGCCCGACGTGCGCGCCCCGCTGCGCCCGCTCGACGCCGACGAGCGGGCGACCCTCGAGCAGGCCCTCGACGCGCTTGGCGCCTGACCCGTTGGACGCGGGGCCGTCGGGCGGGCACAATCGGGGCGCGGTGACTGTTCCGGCTCTCCTCTCTGCTCAGGCTGCCCGTGCACGGCTCGTCGCGGCGCTGGTCGCCGTCGCGGCGGGCGCGGTGCTCGTTGCCGGCTGCGGTGGCAGCTCGGCGAAGGTGTACGAGGCGGCAGCGACCCAGGCCTGCCTCGAGCAGGCGGGCGCCACGATCGTCGCGGTCGACGAGTCGATCGACATCGTGGCCGAGAGCGCCCTCGGCGGCAGCCTCGGCGCGAAGATCGGCGAGAACCGCGTCACGATCGCGTTCGGGCGCAGCGACGCCGAGGGCAGCGTGCTCGAGAGCGCCTACAAGCAGTACGGCAGCCGTGACGTGCCGATCGACCAGGTGCTGCAGCGCCGGGGCAATGCGGTGCTGCTGTGGGCGGGCCCGCCGTCGCCGCAGGACACCGACGCCGTCCGCAGCTGCCTCAAGGGCTGAGCGGGACAGCCCGGCGGGGCGCCCGGACAGCAACCCGGCGGGGCGCCCGGGCCGGGTGTCCGCGCCGCGCCACCTGACACTGGCGGATCGGGCCGCGGTCCGCGAGGATGCAGCCATCGACGTCGCGACCCCCACCGCCGACGAGTACCGGCAGGCCGCCGAGCTGCGCGCTGCCCTGCGCTTCTACGCGCGGCGCAGCGAGGAGATCGCGCGCCGGCACGGCATCACACCGCGCCAGTACCACCTGCTGCTGATGATCAAGGGGGCCGCCGACGGCTCGCAGCGCTCCACCGTCACCGGGATCGCCGAGCGGCTGCAGCTGACCCAGTCGAGCGTCACCGAGCTCGTCACGCGCGCCCAGGAGGCCGGCCTCATCGAGCGTGTCGCGTCCGAGCGCGACGGCCGTGTCGTCAACCTGCTACTGACGCCGCTGGCCGAGCAGAAGCTGGCGGCGGTGGTGACCGAACATGGCCCCGACCGCCGCCGTCTTCTGGAGATCCTCTCGACGCTCGACCGCGGGCCGGGCGCCGTCTAGCCGCAACCCGGGGGCCGCATCGCAGCCTAGCGGCTGTCGTTGATCTTCTTGACCGCGAGCCAGGCCGTCGGCAGCACGGCGCCGGCGATGCAGAGCTTGATCACGTCGCCGACGATGAACGGGTTGAGGCCGTACTCCATCGTCTTGGCGAAGTTCACGTTGAGGTTCGTGGCGAGCCAGGGCAGGCCGCACAGGTAGATGATCACGTTGCCGATGAACATCGCGCCGATGGCCGAGAAGAGCTTGCGGTCCAGGCCGCGCTCGGCGAGGAAGCCGGTCAGGGCCGCCGCAGCGACGAAGCCGATGATGTAGCCGCCCGACGGGCCGGTGATCTCGTCGATGCCCTTGCCGCCGCTGGCGTAGAACGGCAGCAGCATGCCGGCGAACAGGTAGAGCGAGAGGCTGGCGAAGCCGCGCACCGAGCCGAGCGCTGCGCCGACGAGCACGACGGCGAACGTCTGGCCGGTGACCGGGACGGGCGTGCTGGGGATCATGAAGGAGATCTGGGCCGCTCCCGCGACGAGGCCCGTGCCGGCGAGCACGAGCAGGACGTCCGCCAGGATGCCGAGGCGGGGGAAGACGGCGAAGCGGAGAGTTGCTACCTGGGGGTTCATAGCGCCGTATTCTGACGATGCCGCCCGACTCCTGCGGCGGAAGCCGTCGCGAAGGCGCGCCGGTGCGCTACCTTTCGATCGTTCCGCGGGCGTAGCTCAATGGTAGAGCTCCAGCCTTCCAA
>CANFDS010000157.1 GCA_947445525.1 Actinomycetota bacterium
GCTCCAGCCGCTCGCGCACGATCTCCATGTGCAGCAGGCCGAGGAAGCCGCAGCGGAAGCCGAAGCCGAGCGCCTGCGAGGTCTCGGGCTCGTAGAACAGGGAGGCGTCGTTGAGCTTGAGCTTCTCGAGCGCGTCGCGCAGCTGCGGGTAGTCGTCGCCGTCGGTCGGGAAGAGCCCGGCGAAGACCATCGGCTTGACGTCCTTGTAGCCCGGCAGCGCCTCGTCGGCGCCGCCCTGCTGCAGGGTCAGCGTGTCGCCGACGCGTAGCTTCGAGACCTCCTTCAGGCCGGTGATGATGTAGCCCACCTCGCCGGCGCGCAGCTCCTTCTCGACGCGCATGGCCGGGGTCATGACGCCGAGCTCCTCGACGTCGAACACGATCCCGGTCGCCATCGTGCGGACGCCGTTGTGCGGCCGGAAGACACCGTCGACGACGCGGACGAACGCGACGACGCCGCGGTACTGGTCGTACGCCGAGTCGAAGATGAGGGCGCGCGGGGGGCCGGCCGGGTCGCCCGTCGGTGCCGGCACGCGCTTGACGATGGCGTCGAGCACCTGCGCGACGTTGAGGCCGGTCTTCGCGGAGATGCGGACGACGTGGTCGGGGTCGTCGCCGATCAGCTCGGCGATCGCCTTCGACGCCCCGTCGGGATCGGCAGCGGGGAGGTCGATCTTGTTGACGACGGGGACGATCTCGAGATTGTTCTCGATCGCGAGGTAGGCGTTCGCGAGCGTCTGCGCCTCGATGCCCTGCGCGGCGTCGACGACGAGCAGCGCGCCCTCGCAGGCCTGGAGGCTGCGCGACACCTCATAGGTGAAGTCGACGTGGCCCGGCGTGTCGATCAGGTTGAGCTGGTAGCCCTTCCACTCGACGCGCACCGCCTGCGCCTTGATCGTGATGCCGCGCTCCCGCTCGAGGTCCATCGAGTCGAGCAGCTGCGCGCGCATGTCCCGGCTCGCCACCGACTGGGTGATCTCGAGGATCCGGTCCGCGAGCGTAGACTTCCCATGGTCGATATGGGCGATGATCGAGAAGTTGCGGATGTGCTCCTGGTCCATGCGTCCGGCTAGCGCCGTCGGCGCACTCGGGTACGCAACGATAGCAACGGGCTGATTTCCCGAACCTTGAGTACCAGGCACACCGCGAGATACGCGTCGATCGCCGCCACCATGGCGAGCCCGAGCGAGAAGATCTGCGACCAGGTGGAGCGGCCGAGCCGGTCGTCGACGATCCACCAGACGGCGAAGGCGGCGCCGGCGGCGACAACCGAGGCGACGGTGATGCGCGCGACGCCGTTCGCGGTCTCACCGAAGCCGAGGCGCCCGCCCAGGCGCCTGCGCAGCATGTAGAGCAGGGCCGCCGTGCCGGCGACGTTGGCGACCGAGGTGGCGAGAGGGATGCCCCAGGTGCCGAACCGATAGAAGGCGAAGTTGAGCCCTGCGTTGAGCGCAAGATTGGCGAGCGCGATCCTGGTCGGTACCCAGTTCTGCTGCAGGCTGAAGAAGGCCCGGTTGAGCATCAGCATCGCGCCGTTGAACGCGAGGCCGGCCGAGAACGCAGCGAGCGCGGCGGCGACGACGGGCGTCTGCGTCGCGTCGAAGGCGCCGCGCTGGTAGATGAGGCGCACCATCGGCTCGGCGAGCACGGCGGTGATCAGGCTGGCGGGGATCAGCATGAAGCCGATCTGCCGCACGCCCTTGGCGACGGTGTCCCGGAAGCCGTCCAGGTCGTGGCGGGAGGCGAGCCGCGCGAGTGACGGGAACAGCACCGTGGCGATGGCGACCGAGAACATCCCCTGCGGCAGCATGTAGACGCGGAATGCCTTGTCGATCGCCGTCGGCGCGCTGTTCGCGTCGATCAGGCGCGACGCGAAGATGGTGTCGACGAAGGCGTTGAAGTTGATCAGCCCGAGGCTGAGCGTGACCGGCACCATCATCTTGAAGACGCGGCGGACGGCAGGGTCGCGCCAGTCGATGACGACGCGTAGCCGGTCGTCGAGCCCGCGCAGCCACGGCATCGGCAGCAGCACCTGGATCACCGTGCCGACGAGGATCGAGCCGGCGTACACATAGAGCTTGCCGCTCTCGCCGTCCGCGTGCGGCACACCGAGCACGAGGCCGAGGATGATCGCGAGGTTCCAGAACACCGGCGTCAGGGCGGGCACGGTGAAGTGGTCGTACGAGTTGAGGATGCCGACGATGATCCCGGAGGCGCCGAGCAGGGCGACGATCGGGAAGAGCACGCGGGCGAGGTTCGCGGCCAGCTCCTTGTCGCCGCCGGGGTCGCCGAACGGGATGATCACGATCGGCGCGATCAGGATGAACAGCGCAGAGAGCGCGCTGAGCCCGAGCAGCATGATCCAGAACAGGCTCGAGGCGACGCGCCAGGCGCGCTTCCGGTCACCCTGCTCGAGCAGGTCGGTGAAGACAGGCACGAACGCCGAGCTGAGCGCGGCGTCGGCAACGAGCGAGCGGATCAGGTTGGGAATCTGGAACGCGACGGTGAACGCGTTGATCTGGCCGGTGGTGCCGAAGTAGTAGGCGGCGAAGATCTCGCGCACGAGGCCGAGCAGGCGAGACAGCCCGGTGGCGAGCGAGAAGATCGCCGTTGACCAGGCGAGGCGACGGCGCTGGCCCGGCTGCGACACGGCGCGGAGCATATCGCTGTTGGCGGCGCGGCTCTGCTAACATCCTCGGCCGACCCGCCAACAGCGGGCCACAAACACCATGCCCAACATCAAGCAACAAGAGAAGCGTGTTCGGATCGCCACCCGTGAGCGGCTCCAGAACCTGCGGTACCGCTCGACCGTGAAGACGCTGACGAAGCGTCTGCAGGTGGCCGTTACCGAGGGGGATGCCGCGAAGGTCTCAGCAGAGCATGTCGAGCTCGTGCGCTGGATCGATAAGGCGGCTTCCAAGGGCGCTCTCCACAAGAACACGGCCGCCCGCAAGAAGTCGCAGGCCGCGCGTCTCGTCTCCGGCAGCTAGCTCCGTCGGCCCGTCGGCTCCGGCCGCCTGACCGTCGCTACCAGCGTCCGCACGAACGAGAGCTCGCCTGGCTCCTTGCTGCCGCCCTTGAGCCCGTGGTCCAGCCGCGAGAGCTCGAGCAGCGTCTGCCGTAGCTCGTCGTGCGAGTAGTTCGCTGCCTGCTCGTAGAGCTTCTTGACGTAGAACGGGTGGCGCTTCATGGTGACCGCGGCGTCGGCCGAGCGGATGCCCTGCGCCTCGAGCTCCTGCACGTCGCGCAGGCGGCGGACGTGGTTGGCGAGGACCC
>CANFDS010000158.1 GCA_947445525.1 Actinomycetota bacterium
GTCCGGCGTCGCGAGGTCGTTCTTGCCGCCGTACGTCGCCAGGCGGATCGTGCTGTCGTCGTCGTCCGGGTAGTACTGGAGAAGCCAGACGACGAGCTCGTTGCCGTCCTCGTCGGAGGCGTTGACAAGCTGGTCGCAGCAGAAGCCGCCGTCGGTCTGCTCGCTCGTCGAGACGCTGCCGTCGCCGTTCGCGTCATCGATCAGGAAGGGATCGACGTAGCGGAAGCTGATGCCGTCGTCGACCGAGACGGCCGCGTACTTGTTGCCGGTGTAGAGGATGACGTCGCGGTCGTTCGCGAGCGACGGCTCGTTCTTGGCCGAGCTCGTGTCGGGAATCGCGATCGACTGATTGCGGAAGAACGTGAAGTCCGTGCCAGCACGGGCCGCCGTCGTCGCCTGCACGGTACGCGGAACCGCCGCCCGGCCGCTGCGGGTGCCCTTGCCGAGGCCTTTGAGCGTCGGTAGCGCCTTCCCCTCGAGGGGCGTGGCCCGGCCAAGGCGGTCGAGCTTGCTGGTGTCGCTGCCGTCGACGACGAGCCGCTTGACGGCCGGCCGGAGGCCGGGGCCGACCGAGCTGGCCGCAATCTCGAACTTCTTCGTCGGCTCGTCGATCCTCGGCCCCTGAAGGCGGGGCGGTCGGGTCAGCAGCTTGGCCACGCTCAGTCGGCCCTGAACGGCAGGGTGCGATTGGAAGGGCACGGCCGTCATGCGGGCCGTGCGCTGGGGGCCCTGGCCGGCGAACGTCGCTCCCGTGAGCGCGACGACTGCGGCGGCGCCGACGGCGGTGATGAGGATGACCGTTTGCCTGCGCATGCCGTGAGTCTTCCACGTTGCGTCGGCGCTGTCCACTCCCGTTTACGAGGCCCTTACACTCCGTGCCGATGGCTACCGCTCACGAGCGCTTCCCGCGCCCCTCGCTGATGGGCGTCGTCAACGTGACGCCCGACTCCTTCAGCGACGGCGGCGCCTTTCTCGACCCCGACGCTGCCGCAGGGCGCGTGCTCGCGCTCGTCGCCGACGGTGCCGCCATCGTCGACCTGGGCGGGGAGTCGACGCGGCCGGGCTCCGAGCCGGTGTCGCTCGACGAGGAGCTGCGGCGGGTCGTGCCCGTGCTGGAGCGGCTGGCCGGCGGCGCGCCCATCGCGATCGACACCTGCAAGGCGGAGGTGGCGCGACGGGCGCTCGCCCTCGGCGCCGAGCTCGTCAACGACGTCACGGCGCTCCGCGGCGACCCGGCGATGGCCGGCGTCGTCGCCGAGGCCGGCTGCCTCGTCTGCCTGATGCACATGCAGGGCACGCCGCGGACGATGCAGGTCGCGCCGCGCTACGGCGACGTCGTCTCGGAAGTGAGCGCGTTCCTCGAGCAGCGCCTCGCCTTCTGCGTGGCCGCCGGCATCCCCGAGGAGCGCATCGTCCTCGATCCCGGCATCGGCTTCGGCAAGGCGCACGAGCACAACCTGGCGCTGACCCGTGGCCTGCACAGCATCGTCGCGCTCGGCCGGCCGGTGCTCCTCGGCCTGTCGCGGAAGTCGATGGTCGGCCGGCTCCTGGCCGGCCCGGAGCCGCGGCGCGGGTCGGATGCCGCGTCGGTGGGAGCGGCGGTCTTTGCCCTCGCCCAGGGTGTGACGCTGTTCCGCGTCCACGACGTCCGCCTCCACGCCGACGCGTTGACGGTCGCCGCGCTGCTGGCCGACGGGTAGCGTGGAGCCGTGATCCGCGTCGAGCTCCACGGCCTCGAGGTGTACGGCTACCACGGCGTCGAGGAGCACGAGCGCCGCGACGGGCAGCCCTTCCTCTTCGACATCGAGCTCGAGCTCGGCGAGGAGCCCGTCTCCGACCGCATCGGCTCGACCGTCGACTACCGGGCGGTCGCGGAGGTCGTGCGGCGCGTCTCCGACGAGCGGCCCCTCCAGCTGCTCGAGTCGCTGGCCGCCCGCGTCGCTGACGCCCTGCTCGCCGACTTCGCCGCCGCCGCCGTCGTGCGCGTCCGCGCGCGCAAGCCGAAGGTGCACATCGAGGGCTTCACCGTCGGCTTCTCGGCAGCCGCGGTCGAGCGCCGCCGTTAGCGCCGTGCGCGCCTACGTCGGCCTCGGCGGCAACCTCGGCGACCGCGAGGCGACGCTCCGCGCCGCCGTGCAGCTGCTCGACGCCGAGCCGGGCATCACGGTTGTCGCCGTCTCGTCGTTCGTCGAGACCGAGCCCTGGGGGTACGCCGACCAGGCGTGGTTTCTCAACGGCGTCTGTGCCATCGAGACGGAGCTCGGCCCCCGCGACCTGCTCGGCCGCCTGCTCGCGGTCGAGCGGCGGCTCGGTCGCATACGGGGCGACGGCCCTCGCTTCGGGCCGCGGAACGTCGATCTCGACCTGCTCGTCCACGGCGATCTCGTCGTCGACGAGCCGGGCCTCCAGGTGCCCCATCCGCGGCTTGCAGAGCGGCGCTTCGCGCTCGCGCCGCTCGCGGAGATCGCCCCCGAACTCGTCGTTCCGGGACACGGCCCGGTGGCCGACCTGCTCGCGGGCGTAGAATGAGCCGACGATGTCGAATCTCGATGAGCTCGACGAGTTCGAGGCGGAGCTCGAGCTTCGCCTCAAGCGGGAGTACACGGCCGTCTTCGGCCTCTTCCGCTACTGCGTGCTGACGCAGGACGCGACGTACCTCTGCAACAAGCTCGACCTGCAGTACGTGCCGCAGCCGAGCTACCCGTTCTTCCATCTGAAGATGGAGGACGTCTGGGTCTGGGACAAGAACCGTCCCACCCGGATCATCCCCCGCGCCGAGGTCTACACCTCGGGCGATGTGACGGTGGAGGAGTTGCGGGGCGAGGGTGACAATCCGAAGCTGACGGCAGAGGCGCTCGCGCAGAAGATCGGCGAGGCCTTCCCGAACGACGACGATCTGTAGCTGACCGGGAGGCTTCCGCCGCGATGCTGCTCGCGATCGACGTCGGCAACACCCAGACCGCCATCGGGCTGTACGACGGCGACCGCCTGGTCGAGCACTGGCGGATCGCCACCGAGCGCCACCGGACGGGTGACGAGCTGGGTGCGTTGATGGCGCGGTTCGTCGAGCTCGAGGAGCTCGACGGTGTGGTCGTCTCGACAACAGTGCCGCAGCTCGTCCGCGAGTACACCCACTTCGTCGAGCGCTACGTGCAGGCGCCGCTGCTGGTAGTGGGCCCGGGCACGCGCACGGGCATTGCCATCCGCTACGACGACCCGCGCGAGGTAGGGCCCGATCGCGTTGTCAATGCGCTGGCAGCCCGCGA
>CANFDS010000159.1 GCA_947445525.1 Actinomycetota bacterium
CGTGCCGGCGCTGTCGCTGCCGTGTGGGTTGGACGCCGGGGGCCTGCCGGTCGGCCTGCAGCTGGCTGCGGCGCGCCTGCGAGACGACGTCCTGCTGCGCGCCGGGGCCGCCTACCAGCAGGTGACCGACTGGCACCGGCGGCGGCCGCCGCTCGACTGACGGCTCGGTACTGCACCTGCGCCGGGCCGGCGCGCCGTGCCCTGCTCAGCCCGCGAGGCGCCCGGCCGCCGCAATCGCGCCGCGCAGCCGCGCCGCCAGCTCCGGGGTCAGCTGCCCGGGCTCCAGCCGCCACTGCCAGTTCGGCGGCCCGACAGTGCCGGGGAGGTTCATGCGGGACTCGTGGCCGAGGCCGAGCACGTCCTGCGCCGGGAGCACCGCGAGCGCCGCGCGCGACCCCAGCGCCAGCTCCACCAGCGACCAGGCCGGCTCGGCCGGGTCGAGCCCCGACCGCCCACGCGTGGCGTCGTCCAGCTCGCACTCCCACCAGCCGCGTGCCGTGTCGGTGTCGTGTGTCCCGGTGTAGACGATCAGGTGCTCGCGGAAGTTCTCGGGCCGGTGCGGGTTGGTCGGGCTTCCGTCGAACGCGAACTGCAGGACGGCCATCCCCGGGAAGCCGAGCTCGTCGCGCACCGCGAACACGCGGTCGGTGATGATCCCGAGGTCCTCGGCGATCAGCGGCAGGTTGCCCAACGCGGCTTCGACGGCGCGGAACAGGCGGGCGCCCGGGCCGGGTCGCCAGTGGCCGTAGGCCGCCGTGGGCGCGCCGTCGGGGATGAACCAGTAGGCGATGAAGCCGCGGAAGTGGTCGATGCGCACGACGTCCACCAGCTCGAGCGAGCGGCGGAAGCGCTCGATCCACCAGCGGTAGCCCTCGCGCCGGTTGGCCGGCCAGTCGTAGAGCGGGTTGCCCCAGTGCTGGCCGTCGGGGCCGAGGCCGTCGGGCGGGCAGCCGGCCACCCCTGCTTGCAGGAACAGCTCGGGGTGGGCGCGGTGGTCGGCGCTGCCGGGGGCGATGTAGATCGGCACGTCACCGATCAGGCGCACACCACGCTCGTGCGCGTACGCGCTCAGGCGCGACCACTCCCGCTCGAAGCGCACCTGGTCGGCGGCGGCGCCTTCGCCGGCGAACGCCTCCCAGTCGGCGATCCAGTACGTGTGGCGGGCGCGGAAGGAGGCGAGCTCGCCGGCGCTCACCGGGGCCTCCGGCTCGGCCAGCAGGCCGGGCCACGCGGCGAAGGCGGAGTCCGAGAAGTAGGGCGAGCCGGTCGAGTCGGGCGGGGTCAGCGGCAGCAGCTGCCACCACGCGATACCGGCAGCGGCAAGCCAGTCGACGAAGCCGTAGGCGTCGCCGTCGAGCCGGCCGCTGGGCAGCGACGTCGGGTGGAGCAGGAGGCCTGCGGAACGCGGTAGCTGCACGGGTCTGCCTGTATCGTAAAGCCCGAGTGGGCGCCCCGAGCCGGATCCAGATCCAGCAGGTCTGGCCGCTCCTTGACTGCGGGCGCTACCCGGTTCGGCGCACCGTCGGCGAGGAACTGCGGCTCTCGGCCACGATCTTCGCCGACGGCCACGACGTCCTGCGCGCTGCCCTGCGCGTCCGTCGCTCCGGCACGCGCCGCTGGACGGAGATCGAGCTGCAGCCGCTCGGCAACGACCGCTTCGAGGCGGCCTTCACGCCCGCCGCCGTGGGCGACTGGCAGCTCTCGGTGGTCGCCTGGGTCGATCGCTGGGCGTCGTGGCGGCACGAGCTCGAGCGCAAGCACGCGGCCGGGCAGGCCGACCTCGCGAGCGAGCTGCTGGAGGGGGGGGTGCTCCTCGGGCGGAGCGCAGGCGCCAGCGCAGGCGCCGCCGGTGGTGCCCCACGGCTCACCGTCGAGGAGGCGCTCGACCCTGCCTTCGCCCCCACGCTCCCGCGCGAGAGCGAGACCGCGCTCGCCCGCCCGCTGCTCCTTGCCGTCGATCCCGAGCTGGCGCGCGTTGGCGCCTGGTACGAGCTCTTCCCGCGCTCGTGGGGCGGCCTGCAGGGCGTCGAGAAGATCCTGCCCGACCTCGCCGCGCTCGGCTTCGACGTCGTCTACCTGCCGCCGATCCATCCGATCGGCACATCGCAGCGCAAGGGCCCCAACAACACGCTCGTCGCCGGCCCCGGCGACCCGGGCAGCCCCTGGGCGATCGGCGGCCCGGAGGGCGGCCACACCGCCGTCCACCCGGAGCTCGGCACCCTCGCCGACCTCGAGCGCCTCGCCGCCCGCGCCCGCGAGCGCGGCATCGAGATCGCCCTCGACTTCGCCATCCAGTGCTCGCCCGACCACCCCTGGCTGGCCGAGTATCCCGAGTGGTTCCACCGCCGCCCCGACGGCACCCTCAAGTACGCCGAGAACCCGCCCAAGAAGTACCAGGACATCTACAACCTCAACTTCCAGTGCGCCGACCACGAGGCGCTGTGGGTTGCGCTGCGCGACGTCGTGCTGTTCTGGATCGAGCGCGGCATCCGCGTCTTCCGCGTCGACAACCCGCACACCAAGCCGGTCGCCTTCTGGGAGTGGCTGCTCGCTGACGTGCGCGCGCGTCACCCCGAAACGGTGTTCCTGGCCGAGGCGTTCACCCGGCCGGCGATGATGGCGACCCTCGCCAAGAGCGGCTTCAACCAGTCGTACACGTACTTCACCTGGCGCAACACGAAGGCCGAGCTGGTCGAGTACCTGCAGCAGCTCACGAGCGGCGAGCTCGTCGAGTGCTACCGGCCGAACTTCTTCGCGAACACGCCCGACATCCTCCACGAGTACCTGCAGGACGGCGGCCGTCCGGCGTTCGAGGCCCGCCTCGTGCTGGCCGCGACTCTGTCACCCACGTACGGCATCTACTCCGGCTTCGAGAACTGCGAGAACGTCCCGGTGCGGCCCGGCAGCGAGGAGTACCTCGACTCCGAGAAGTACGAGGCGAAGGCGCGCCGCCTCGACGGCGAGCTGCTGCCGCTCGTCGCGCGCCTCAACCGGCTGCGCCGCGAGTGCGCGCCCCTGCGCCAGCTCCGCGACCTCACCTTCCTCGAGACCGAGGACGAGCACCTCATCGCCTACGCCAAGCAGGCCGCCGGTGAGACCGTGATCGTCTGCGTCAACCTCGACCCGCACGCGCCGCATGTGGGCGTCGCCGATGTCCCCACGCAGCTCGGGCTGCCATCGGCATTCCAGGTGCGCGACGCGCTCGACGACGCGACGTACACGTGGACGACCGGCCGTAACTACCTGCGGCTCGATCCGGC
>CANFDS010000160.1 GCA_947445525.1 Actinomycetota bacterium
GATGCGCACGGCGGCGACGCCCGACTCGATCGCCTTCAGCGCGAGGCTCGCGTTGAAGTGGATGTCGGCGATCACCGGGATCGGCGAGAGCTTGACGATCTTCTTCAGTGCGAGCGCATCCTCGGTCTTGGGGACGGCGCAGCGTACGATCTCGCAGCCGGCCGAGGCGAGCGCGGCGATCTGCGCAACCGTCGCCGGCACGTCGTGCGTCTTGGTGAGGGTCATCGACTGCACCCGGACGGGCGCGCCGCCACCGATGGTGACGCCGCCTACGCTGATCTGCCGTGTCATGGGCATGCGACAGAGGATTGTAGAGATCGGAGCGGTCGTGCCGCCGGGCGCCGGCCTGGGCACGCGGCGGTCGGCCCCGGCAGCCGCGCCGGCCGGGCCGGCCGGATCAGCCGCCACGGCCGCCGACGTCGTTCGTCAAGCCGATGAAGAAGAGCATCAGCACGAGCGCGATTCCGATCACCGAGACCCGCATGTACGCCTCCTTCGCAAAGGCGCGGCCGCGGATGCCCTCGATCAGCGACACCGCGATGTGGCCACCGTCGAGCGGCAGCAGCGGCAGCAGGTTGAGCAGGCCCAGCGAGAGGCTGATGAAGGCCAGCAGCGTGACGTAGGCCTCCCAGCCGGACGACGCGGCGCGCGCCGACTCGCGGACGATGCCGACGGGGCTCGAGATCTGGTCGCGGCCCTGCTCGTGGATGAGGTTGCCGAGCGAGCTGCCGGTGTCGCGGCTGATGAAACCGAGGGCCTTCACTGCGCGCAGCGCGGCCTCGCCCGCCGGGTAGCCGGAGGCGTCGAGGCCGATGCCGAGGCGGTAGGCACCGTCGAGCAGCAGCGGCCGCACGGCCGGCAGGGTGACGGAGCGGCCGTCGCGACGGACGACGAGCGTGAGCGGCCCGCCGGTCGTGCTCTGGATCGCCTGTCGCAGCTGCTCGCCGTCGGCAGTCGGCTTGCCGTTGACCCGGACGACCACGTCGCCGTCGCGGATCCCGGCTGTGGAGGCGGGCGAGCGGAGATCGGCGGTGCCGCTACGCACAGACTGATCGACCTGCTCGATGCGATTGGTGGCCGGGCCCAGCGAGACCATGAACACGACCCAGAACAGCCCGAGCGCGACGAGGAAGTTGGCGCCCGGGCCGGCCAGGATCACGGCAACCCGCTTCCAGGTGCGGGCACGCCAGTAGGCGTCGTCAGCGCAGGCGTCGGCGAGCTCGGTGAGGCCGCGGTCGGCAGCCTTGGCGGCAGCTGCCGAGAGGTCGGCGCCGGCGAGCATCGCCTCGACCGCGGGTAGCGCCGCCCGTGCAGCCAGGAAGTCCTCGGCAGCGAGGGCGCTGCGCACCTCGTTGAGCGGCCGCACGAGGCCCGGCAGCTCACGCAGCACCGGCCCGAAGTAGTCGTCGACGTCGCCGGCCGCCGGGCGGTGCATCCCCGGGATCTTCACGTAGCCGCCCAGCGGGATCGTGCCGATGCCGTACTCGATGCCGTTGCGCGTGCGCTTGATGAGCGCCGGGGGGAAGCCGACGTAGAACTTGCGCGGGCTCATGCCCACGGCGCGGGCCACGAAGAAGTGGCCGGCCTCGTGGACGAGGATCAGCGCGGCGAGGCCGAGCACGGCGACGACGAAGTTCACGCCCGGGCCGCCGTCACGGCTGCATCGCCATCACCCCGGTTGCGACGCGCCGAGCCTCGGCGTCCGCCGCAACGAGCTCGTCCAGATCGCGCGCCGGCGTGCCCGGGACGATCGCCAGCACCTGCTCGGTGAGCGCCGCGATGCCGAGGAACGGCAGCCGGCCCGCCAGGAACGCGGCGACGCCGACCTCGTTGGCGGCGTTGAACGCGGCCGGCAGGGTGCCGCCCCGCTCCCCGGCCGCGCGGGCCAGGGCCAGCATCGGGAACGCGTCGAGATCGGGCGCCGAGAACTCGAGCGTCAGCCCGGCCGCGAAGTCGAGCGGGGGCAGCGGCGTGGCGGCGCGCTCCGGGTAGGTGAGCGCGTACGAGATCGGGACGCGCATGTCCGGGTAGCCGAGGTGCGCGAGCGTGGCCCCGTCACGGAAGCGGACGAGCGAGTGGACGATCGAGGTCGGGTGCACGGTCACCTCGATCTGGCTGTACGGGAGGCCGAAGAGGTAGTGCGCCTCGATCACCTCGAGGCCCTTGTTGGCGAGCGTGGCCGAGTCGACCGTGATCTTCGGGCCCATGCTCCAGGTCGGGTGCGCCAGCGCCTGCTCGCGGGTGACCCGGTGCAGCTCGGTACGGGTACGCCCGCGGAAGGGGCCCCCCGACGCGGTGAGCACGATCGAGTGCACCTGCTCGGGCCTTTGGCCCTCGAGGCACTGGAACACCGCCGAGTGCTCGCTGTCGACGGGCAGCAGGCGTCCGCCGCCGCGCGCCTGCGCCGCCAGGGCGAGGTCGCCGGCAGCCACCAGGCTCTCCTTGTTGGCGAGCGCCAGGTCGATGCCGCGCTCGAGCGCCCACATCGTTGCCGGGAGGCCGGCGAAGCCGACCACGGCGTTGAGCACGACGTCGGGCTGCGAGCGTTCGAGCAGCTCGGTGAGGTCGCCGCCGACCTGCGTGTGCCGGACGCCCAGGCGGGCGGCCAGCTCGTCGAGCGGTCGCGACCCCGAGGCGAGCGCGCACAGCTCGAGCTCGGGCTGCGCCTCGACGATCTCGATCGCCTGCCGGCCGATCGAGCCGGTGGCTCCGAGGAGGGCGATGCGCTTCACGTGCACCAGTGTAGGCGGGCGCCCGGGAGCCGGTCAGCGGCCAGCGCACGGGCCGCGCTAGGGCGCGCTCCGGGCTGCCGCGACGTACGCGCTCTACGCGAGCTTGCCGATCCAGGCGGCGAAGGCCGTCACGAGCGCTGCCAGCTCGGCGCGGGTCTTCACGTCAGTGAGGTCGCCGTCGGCATCGAACTTGGCGTCGGCGCCCGGGACGAGCAGGCCGCCGGCGTACAGCGGGATCGAGAGGTTCGCCAGCGTCTGCCGCCAGGCGATCTGGCCGCGCACCGTGCCGAAGCCACCCGGTGTTGCGCCCGCGAGCGCGATCGGCTTCTGCTGGACGACCCCGGGCGGCCGCGACGCCCAGTCGAGCGCGTTCTTGAGCAGCGCCGACACCGACGCGTTGTGCTCGGGCGAGCAGAGCAGGATGCCGTCGGCCGCGGCCACAGCTGCGCGGAACGCGGCGACGGGTGCCGGGAACCCGGCAGCCTCGACGTCGCCGTCGTAGAACGGTAGCGGGCGCA
>CANFDS010000161.1 GCA_947445525.1 Actinomycetota bacterium
CGAGGCGACGCCCGGACAGGTCGGCGGCCTGCTGATCGGCCTGCGCATGAAGGGCGAGACGGCCGATGAGATCTGCGGCTGCGCCGAGGCGATGCGCGAGCACGCGCTCCCGGTGCGGCCGACGCGCACCGACCTGGTGGACACGGCAGGCACCGGCGGCGACGGCGCCCGCACCTTCAACATCTCGACGGCGGCGGCGCTGCTGGCCGCCGCTGCGGGCGCAGGCGTCGCCAAGCACGGGAACCGAGCCGTCTCGTCGGCATCGGGGTCGGCCGACGTGCTGGAGGCGCTCGGCTTCCGCCTCGAGCTGCCGGCGGAGCGGGTGGCGGCCTCGATCGACGCACTCGGCTTCGGCTTCCTGTTCGCGCCCAGCTACCACCCGGCGATGCGCCATGCCGGCCCCGTGCGCCGCGAGCTGGCGACGCGCACGGTGTTCAACGTGCTCGGCCCGCTGACGAACCCGGCCGGAGCGCGCGCGCAGGTCGTCGGCGTCTACGAGGACCGGCTGGTGCGCACGATCGCCGAGGTGCTCGCCTCGCTCGGCGCCCACCGCGCCTACGTCGTGCACGGCGCCGACGGCATCGACGAGCTCTCCCCCACCGGCCCCAACCTCGTCTGCGAGGTGCGCGACGGTGCGGTGCGCGAGCTGGTGATCGACCCGCTCGACCTGGGCGTGCCGCGCTGCTCCCCGGCCGAGCTGGCGGGTGGCGATGCCGCAGCGAACGCCGAGACGATCCGCCGCGTGTTCGCCGGCGAGGTGCGCGGCGGCAAGCGCGACGCGATCCTGCTCAACGCGGCGGCTGCGCTGACGGCGGCCGGGCACGGCGCCGACCTGCGCGAGGGCCTCGCCCTGGCCGCAGCCGCCCTCGATTCGGGCGCGGCCGCACAGCGGCTCGACGCGCTCAGCGCATTCTCCCGACAGGAGGTCACGGTCTAGTGGCACGGTTCCGCGACGCACTCGCCCGGCCGGGCCTGCAGGCGATCGCCGAGGTCAAGCGGCGCTCGCCCTCGATGGGCGCGCTGCGCCCCGGCGCCGACCCGGCCGAGCTGGCGGCGCGCTTCGCCGCAGCCGGCGCCGCCGCGATCTCGGTGCTCGTCGACGCCCGCTTCGACGGCACGATCGACGACCTGCGGGCGGCCCGGGCCGCCACCGACGCGCCGCTGCTGGGCAAGGGCTTCTTCACCTCGGAGGAGCAGATTCGCGAGCTGAAGGACGCCGGCGCCGACGCGATCCTGCTGCTGCTGCGCGACCTCGACGACGCGCAGACGGCGCACCTGCAGGCGTACGCGCGATCGCTCGGCCTCGACGCCCTGGTGGAGGCACACGACGCCGCCGAGGTGGCGCGCGGCATCCAGCTCGGCGCCGACCCGTTCGGCATCAACTGCCGCGACCTGACGACCTTCGCGCTCGACCGCGGGACGCAGCTGGAGCTGCTCGCCTCGGTGCCCGCCGACGGCCGCGTCCTGATCGCCGAAAGCGGCGTCCATACGCGCGCACAGGGCGCCGCGGCCGAGCTCGCCGGCGCCGGCGCGATCCTCTGCGGCACCGCGCTGATGCAGGCCCCCGACCCCGCTGCGAAGCTGCGCGAGCTGCTGTCGCGGCCGCTCGTCAAGGTGTGCGGGCTGACCCGCGAGGAGGACGTCGCCGCCGCCGTCGAGGCCGGAGCCGACCTGCTCGGGTTCGTGCTCGCCGAGGGCAGCCCCCGGCGCGCCCCCGGCGTCCTCCCCACCCCGGAGGGTGTGCTCTCGGTCGCCGTCTGGGTGGGCGAGGCAGGCGCCTCACGGGCCGACCTCGACCAGGTGCACGAGCGCGCCGAGGGCACCGTGCGCGGCCGCGAGGCGACGCTGCTGCGCCGCGGCACGCCTGTCGCCCGCGTCCTCGATCTCCCCTGGGAGGGCAGTGACCCCGGCCACTGGGAGGCCGCAGCGGCAGCCGCGCGCGCCGGGCGGATCATCCTTGCCGGCGGGCTCGGCCCCGAAAACGTGCGCGCCGCCATCGCCGCCGTCCGCCCCTGGGCTGTCGACGCCGCCCGCAGCCTGGAGAGCGCTCCCGGCATCAAGGATCACGACCTCGTCCGCTCATTCGTGGAGGCAGCCCGATGACCACAACAGACGCCGCCGTGCGCCGAACCTACGGCGGCTACGGCGGCCGGTACGTCCCCGAGACGCTGATCCCGGCGCTCGACCAGCTCGAGGCGGGCTGGGCGGCCGCGAAGGCCGACCCGGCGTTCCGGGCCGAGCTGGATCAGCTGCTGGCCACCTACGCCGGCCGGCCCACGCCGATCACACTGGCCGAGCGCTTCTGCCCCGGCAAGCGCATCTACCTCAAGCGGGAAGACCTGCTGCACACGGGCGCGCACAAGATCAACAACGCCCTCGGCCAGGCGGTGCTCGCCCGCCGGCTGGGCAAGCGGCGCATCGTCGCCGAGACGGGCGCCGGCCAGCATGGCGTCGCCGCGGCCACCGTGTGCGCGCGCTTCGGGCTGGAGTGCATCGTCTACATGGGCTCCGAGGACATCCGCCGGCAGCAGCCGAACGTCCAGCGCATGAAGCTGCTGGGCGCGGAGGTGCACCCCGTCGAGTTCGGCACGAAGACGCTCAAGGAGGCGACCTCGGAGGCGATCCGCGACTGGATCACCAACGTCGAGACGACCCACTACATGATCGGCTCGTGCGTCGGCCCGGCCCCGTACCCGGAGATCGTCGCCGAGCTGCAGTGGGTGATCGGCACGGAGGCCCGCGAGCAGCTGCTCGCCGCCGAGGGCCGGCTGCCAGAGACGGTCGTGGCCTGTGTCGGCGGCGGCTCGAACGCGATCGGCATGTTCCACGCCTTCATCGACGACCCCGGCGTCCGGCTGATCGGCGTCGAGGCGGCGGGCGCCGCGAGCCTCGGCTCCGGCCGCACCGGCGTGCTGCACGGCTCGCGCTCGTCGATCCTCGCCGACGCAGACGGACAGATCGCCGACGCCCACTCGATCTCGGCCGGGCTCGACTACCCCGGCGTCGGCCCCGAGCACGCGTACCTGCGCGACATCGGTCGCGCGACGTACCTGCCCTGCACCGACGAGGAGGCCGTCGACGCGCTCCAGCAGCTCGCTCTCAGCGAGGGCATCATTCCGGCCCTCGAGAGCGCCCACGCGCTCGCCCGTGCCCGCGACTGCGACTCCGAGTACGTCGCCGTCTGCCTCTCCGGCCGCGGTGACAAGGACCTGCAGACGCTGATCGAGAGGCTAGGACAGTGAGCGCC
>CANFDS010000162.1 GCA_947445525.1 Actinomycetota bacterium
CCTGCTGCCGCAGCGCCGGGCGAAGCGCCTGCGCAGCGCCGCCTTCACGAGCGTCGAGCGTGGTGACACGGTCACCGCCGAGCGCCTGCTCGCCGAGGCCGTCGCCGGCTGCGTCGACCTCGAGCTGATCAACGACCTCGCGGTCGTCCGCTGGAACCTCGGCAGGCGCGACGAGGCCGAGGCCCTGCTGCGCGCCTGCCTGGCGCTCGACCCCGGCCAGCTGTCTGCGACCGAGAACCTCGCGGAGCTGACGACGGCACGCGACGCCGACCATCTTCCCCCGGCCGAGGATCTCTCGGCAGCGACTACGGCGCCCGCCGCCGAGACGAGGAGCATCCCCGCGATGACGCCCCAGATCCCCGCAGCACCCGCGCGCCCCGGGCTCGACGACCTCGTCACCCACGAGGACTCGGGCGTCTACGTCCTGCCGCACGAGGGCACCGCCGCGACGTACCTCGACGGCGCCGAGCGCTACCTGCTCGACTCGCTGCGGTCGGTCTCCGACGTGAGCGTCTTCTCGCCCGAGCTGCGCCCGCTCGTCCAGGACTGGGCGAGCCTCTACCACCTGACGCCGTACCGCGGGACGATCCTCGATGCGCTCGGCCTCTCGGCGCCCGAGGCCCGGGTGCTCGAGCTCGGCGCCGGCTGCGGCGCGGTGACGCGCTGGCTCGGCGAGCGCTTCGACCGCGTCGACGCCGTCGAGGGCAGCTTCTCCCGCGCCTGCGTCGCCCGCGAGCGCTGCCGCGACCTGCCCGGCGTGCGCGTCGCCGCCGCCAACTTCTTCGACCTCGACTTCGGCGGCGGCTTCGACCTGGCGACGCTGATCGGCGTGCTCGAGTACAGCCACCTCTACCACCCGGAGTTCGGTGACGACCCGGCGCGAGCGGCCCTCTCGAACCTCGAGCTGGTGCGCGCAAGCCTGCGCGACGACGGGACGCTGATCGTCGCGATCGAGAACAAGCTCGGCCTCAAGTACCTCAGCGGCAGCGGCGAGGACCACGCCGGCCGCCGCTTCGAGGGCATCGAGGGCTACCCGAGCCGCTCCTCCGCGGTGACGTTCAGCGCCGCCGAGCTCGAGCGGATGCTGCTGGCGGCGGGCTTCTCGGGCGTCGACTTCTACCTCCCGTTCCCCGACTACAAGCTCGCGCACACGGTGCTCGACGCCACGGCCGCGGATATGTCGACGTACCCGGCCAACTGGATCGAGACGCCGTTCCCGGATCGCACCGGGCAGCCGAATGCAGCGCCGTTCAACGAGAGCCTCGCGCTGCGCGAGATCTCCTCCGCCGGGCTGCTGCGCGACCTCTCGAACTCGTTCGTCGTGCTCGCCTACAACGGCGACCGGGAGCGCAGCAGGCGACGCCTGGGCGTCGAGGACGGCTGGGCCGCGCGCCACTACTCGCTCGACCGGAGGCCTGCGTTCTGCAAGCGGGCGTCGCTCGAGCGGACGGGCGACGGCGAGCTCGTCGTCCGCAACACCGCCGTGGTGCCGGAGGCGGCGGCCCCGCCGTCCGGGCACCTGCTCACCCAGCAGCTCGCCGACGAGCCGTTCCGGGCCGGCCACCAGGCACAGTTCGCGCTGTTCGAGCAGGCTGCCGCCGGCCGTCTGCTCGAGCGCCTGCCCGAGCTGCTCGCGCGGATGCGCGACTTCCTGCTGGCAGGCTACGACGCGGCGTGCGTCGATCACGCGGGGGTGCCGCTGCTCCGTGGCGACGCGATCGACGTCACCTGGTGGAACGTCATCGTCGACCCGGCGACCGGCGCCTGGCACTCGATCGACGGGGAGTGGCGCTTCGCCGGCCTGCTGCCGGTCGACTACGTGCTCTGGCGCGGCCTGCTCCATGCCGGCTCGCGCCGCCCCGAGCTGCTCGCAGGCTCGGGCACCGATCAGCCGTCGCAGTTCGGGCTCGCAGCGGTCCTCCAGCTCTTCCCGTCGCTCGACCAGCGCCGCCTCGCGCTCTACCAGGAGCTCGAAGGCGCTCTCCAGCGAGCCGCAGGCGCCGACATCTCGGGTCGGGACGCGGTTGCGCCGTCACCCCAGCTGAGCGAGCTGATCTCGCTTGCCGGCACCCCGCAGCACTTCCAGGTGCTCGCCTTCGCGGAGGAGCTGATCGTCCACCCGGAGCTGCTCGCCACCTACCTGGAGGCGTTCGCCACGGGCGAGCCGGCGACGCTCGTCGCCTACGCGCCCGACGCGGCATCCGGCGAGATCGCACCGCGCCTCGAGGCGGCCCTGGCCCGGGCCGCGGCCAGCGATGCCGACGTCATGCTCGTCGCAGCCGAAGGCGAGGAGGAGGTCGAGCGTCTGCTCGCCGAGTCCGTCCAGGCGGTGCTCTCGCTCGCACCGGCCCGCGAGCCGTTCGCGGGGCTCGTCCGCTTCGAGGCCGGTGACAGCACCCGGCTGCGCGCGCTCGCCTTTCCCGCCGCCGCCGTCGCGCCTGGCGCCGCGGCCGGCAGCGGGGCGTCGCTGAGCGGCCGGAGAGTGTCGATCGTCATCCCGACCTTCAACCAGCTCGACTTCACGCGCGAGTGCCTGCGGGGCATCGCCGACACCGCCCCCGGCACCGACGTGATCGTCGTCGACAACGGGTCGACCGACGGGACGCGCGAGTTCCTGCTCGCCGAGCAGGGCGCCGGCCGGCTGCGCTGCATCCTCAACGAGGAGAACCTCGGGTTCAGCCGGGCGTGCAACAGCGCTGCGGCCCTCTCCGAGCGTGAGTTCGTGCTGATGCTGAACAACGACATCGAGCCGCGGCCCGGCTGGCTCGACGCGATGGTCGGCGAGCTCGACGACCCGGCTGTCGGGATCGTCGGCAGCAGGCTCCTCTTCCCTGACGGGAGCATCCAGCACGCGGGCGTGGATTTCACTGCGAACGGTGAGACCGAGCACCTCTTCTACAACGGCGCGGGCGACGACCCGGCGGTCGCCGTCTCGCGCGACATCCCGGTGGTCACCGGTGCGGCGCTGCTGGTGCGGCGCTCGCTCTTCGAGGCCGTCGGCGGCTTCGACGAGGGCTACTGGATGTACGTCGAGGACGTCGATCTCTGCATGCGTGCCTGGCACGCGGGCTACCGCGTGCGCTACTGCGCCGACAGCATCCTCGTGCACCACCAGGGCTCGTCCTCGCCCGACTTCGACTGGTGCCTCGCGCATGTGGTGGAGGGCTGGAAGCGCTTCCACGAGC
The DNA here is from genome assembly GCA_947445525.1 of Actinomycetota bacterium. Classification (GTDB taxonomy): domain Bacteria; phylum Actinomycetota; class Thermoleophilia; order Gaiellales; family Gaiellaceae; genus CANFDS01. Next base: position 3,186 of record CANFDS010000162.1, read on the forward strand.
GCTGGCTGGGGCGGCTGCCTGAGGCGCTGCTGCGCCTGACGCGCGTCCCCG
>CANFDS010000163.1 GCA_947445525.1 Actinomycetota bacterium
ACGATCGGGACGAGCTCGCGCACCGACGACGACGTGAACGCCTCGTCGGCGGCGGCCAGCTCCGGCAGCGCGAACCGCCCCTCGACGACGGTGTACCCGGCCGCGGGTGCCAGCTCGATCACCGTCGCGCGCGTCACGCCGGCGAGGATGCCGAGCTCGAGCGAAGGCGTGTAGAGGGTGCCGCCGGCACGCCACCAGACATTCGTGACGGGCCCCTCCAACACGATGTGGTCGGCGGTGGTGAACACGGCATCGTCGGCGCCGCGCGACCTCGCCTCCTTTTCGGCCGACATGTTCACGGCGTAGCTCGTCGACTTCACGCCGCCCAGCAGCCAGGGCGCCGAGATGCGCACCGCCGCCTCCGGCCCCAGGATCAGCGAGATCATCCGCATTCCCCGCGCCCGCAGCTCGTCGAAGTGCGTCGGCAGCGACGAGACGAGCGCGAACAGGTGGCCGCGCGCGTCGCCCTCGCGGCCGGGCGTCGCGAACAGGCGCAGGACGACGTCGGGAGTCGCAGCGGCGGCGAGCGCCTGCGCGACGGTCTCCCGGATCTCGGCGGCGGTGGGCAGCGGCAGGTCGAGCCGCGCCGCCGACTCCGCCATGCGCGCGATGTGCGGATCGAGCTTGAAGGGCCGGCCGCCGTAGACGCGGACGGTCTCGAACACGCCACGGCCGCGCAGCAGCGCCTGGTCGTCGACGTGCAGCAGCGGCTCCTGCGGGTCGACGACCCCACGGCCCTGGACGGCGACGGCGAGCAGGCTCATGCGAAGGCTCCTTCTTCGACGGGGGCGCCGATCGCCCGGCAGAGCGGGCGCGCCTTCACCCACGACTCCTCGATCTCGTCGGCGGCGACAGAGTCCCAGACGATGCCGCCGCCCACCCAGAGGTGGATCCGGCCGGCCGCGACGGCGAACGTGCGGATGGTGAGTGCGAGGTCGAGATCGCCGTTCGAGCGCACGGTGCCGAGCGCGCCCATCGAGGCGCCGCGACCGACGGGCTCGAGCGCGGCGATGACGTCGAGCGCGGCGATCTTCGGCGCGCCCGTCACCGAGCCCCCGGGGAACGTCGCGTCGAGCAGGCCGGCGAGGCCGACGCCGGGCCGCAGGCGCCCCTCGACCGTCGACACGAGGTGTGACACCCCGGCGAGCTCGCGCTGCGCCATCAGCTCCGGCCAGCGCACCGAGCCCGGCTCACACACGCGGGAGAGGTCGTTGCGCTCGAGGTCGACGATCATCATGTGCTCCGCCCCGTCCTTCTCCGCGCCGCGCAGCCCCTCCTCCTCGCCCGTCGGCCGGGTGCCCTTGATCGGCAGCGTCCAGACCCGGTCGCCGCGACGGCGCAGGAAGACCTCCGGCGAAGCCGAGACGACCGACCAGCCGTCGCCGGCCAGCGGGCGGGGGCACAGCGGCCGCAGCGGCGCCAGCGCCGCGGCAACGCCTGCGGGGTCGCCGGCGAACGGCGCCGACAGGTGCTGGACGAGATTGACCTGATAGACGTCGCCGCGCCGGATCGCCTCGCGGACGGCAGCGATCGCGGCCGCGTAGCCGGCGTCCGTCCAGCTCCGCTCCCACCCGCCCACCGCGAATGCGCCGGCAGCGGCGCCGGCGGCGACCCCCTCCGGGCCCGCGGCGCGAGGTCGCACCCGGCACGCGGCCAGCGGCAATGCAGGGCACGGCTCGGGCGGCGCCGCCGACCCCGACCGGCGCAGAGGATCGGCGAGCCCGTAGCCGAAGTAGACATCCGCGATCCGGTCGCCCGCCGCCGCGGCGAAGAACCCCTCCTCCCGGAGGTACGCCTCGACCGCAGCGAACGCACCGTCCGGATCCCTGACCTCGAGCATGCCGACACGCTACCGCCTCCCCCACCGGAAGCTGCGACAGCTGCGGCAGAGCGGGTACCATCGCGGACCCGTGCGGAGAGCGTTCGTCGTCGTACTCCTCGGTCTTGTCTTCGTCCCGCTCGCGCATGCGGAAGCACGGCGCACGAGCGTCGTCATCAGCCCTTCCGTCCTCTCTGCCTCCGTCGGCTCGCTCCAGATCGATGCCTCCCTGGTGAAGCCGGCCCCGCTCGGCCTCCAGGTCGTCTCGCTGGGTGGCGCACTGGTCGGCTGGCTGGCGCCCGAGCGGCCGCGCGCGTCGGTGCGCGTCGCCTGGCGCGGCATGCTCGCGGGCCGGCCGCTGCCGGACGGCGGCTACCGCGTGCGGCTCGTCTCGCGCGGCAAGCGCGTGGCCGAAGCCGGGTTCAAGGTGGACCGGACCGCTCCGCGGCTGTCGAGCCTCCGTGTCGACAACGACGGCGCCCCGTTCGCCAGCGACTGGCGGCTGCTGACCACGGTGACGCCGAACGGGGACGGGCTGCGCGACCGCGCGGTCATCCGCTTCACGCTCAGCGAGCCGGCGACCGTCGTGTTCGAGGCGCTCACCGCCACCCGCGCCACCAAGCCCGTCTTCGCCGAGCGGCTCGACCTGCCCGCCGGCCCCGGCAGCATCGCGTGGGCGCCGCCGCCCGACCTGGGCCCCCGCACCTACGTCACCCGCCTGATCCTCATCGACGGCGCAGGAAACCGCAGCCTGGTCGGCCGCGGCCGGGCCGGCGGCACCGGCCTGAGGGGCCCGGTCGTGCGCATCCAGGGTGTCGATGCCGCCTTCGGCCGCATCAGCTACGCCCCGGGCGAGACGGCGACGCTCCGGGTGGCGACCGATGCCGACGCTCTCGCAGTCCAGCTCTTCCGCGTCGGCGACGAGACGGTCGAGACACGCTCCGACAACACGCTGAACGGCGTTGCCGTGCGGCCGCCGACCACCGTCGACTGGCAGGGCCGGGGCGACGCTCCCGGCAAGATCACGGTCAACCTCTCGGGGCTGGCCAACGGCCTCTACTTCGCACAGCTGACCGCCACGGACGGCCGCATCGGCTACGCCCCCTTCGTCGTCCGCCCGGCCAGGCTGGGCATCAACCGCGTGGCTGTCGTGTTGCCGACCACCACCTGGCAGGCCTACAACTTCTACGACGCCGACGGCAACGGCTGGGGCGACACGTGGTATGCCGGCGGCCCAAGGCGGACGATCCAGCTCGACCGGCCGTTCCTGCGCCGCGGCGTTCCGCCATTCTTCCGCCGCTACGACCTGCCGTTCCTGCACTGGCTGTCGGCGAACGGGCAGCGCGCCGACATCCTCACCGACGACGAGCTCGAGACGGCCACGGCCGCCGAGCTCGCGGCTGCCTACGACCTCGTC
>CANFDS010000164.1 GCA_947445525.1 Actinomycetota bacterium
CGAGGACGCCTGCCGCCGGGCCCGACAGCAGCAGCGTCACCGGCTTGCGGGCCGCCTGCTGGGCGCTGGCGACCCCGCCGTTCGACATCATCACGTGGAGCTTGCCAGGCACGCCCTCGTCGGCGAGCGCGCGCTCCAGCCGCTCGAGGTAGCGGCCCGTGCCGGGGCCGACGAAGGCGTTCATCGTCGCCGTCGTGAAGCGCTCGAACTCGCGGAACTGCGGGAAGATGTCGGCGCTGGCGGTGACGAACGCGTCGGGCATCTCCTCGGCGACGATCGCCGCCGCACGCCGTTCGTGCACGGGGTTGAGATAGGAGAACAGGAAGCAGACGGCGACCGCGGTGACGCCCTCGGCGCGCAGCTCGCGGGCCATCTCGCGCACCTCGTTCTCGTCGAGCGGAACGAGGATCTCGCCGGTGGGCGGGACGATGCGCTCGGTCACGACCTTGCGATGGCGGCGCTGCACGAAGGGGCGCGCCTGCCAGGGGATGTCCTGCATCACCGAGTGGTGCAGCGGGCGCTGATGGCGGCCGATGTGCACGACGTCGCGGAAGCCGCTCGTCGTGATCATCCCGGCGACGGCGCCGCGGTGCTGGAGCACGGCGTTCGTTGCGACGGTGGTGCCGTGGAAGACCGCCTCGATCGACGACGGCGGCACGCCCGCGCCGGCACACAGCTCGCGGACGCCCTGGACGAGCGCCTCCCCGGGGTCGTCGGGAGTGGAGCGCAGCTTGTGCACGGCAACCGCGCCCGACGCGGTGTCGTACAGCATCAGGTCGGTGAACGTCCCTCCGATATCGACACCGACGACGCGCATGCAGCCGGATTCTAGTCTGTCAGGCGCCGGCGAGCAGCGTGACCGCGCGCGCGAGCACGCGCGAGCCGATCGCGCACTGCCCTGGCGTCGTGTACTCGGCAGGGTTGTGGCTGATGCCGCCGCGGCTCGGCACAAACAGCATTCCCGCGGGGACGTGCGGGGCGAGTATCTGGGCATCGTGGCCGGCGCCGCTCGGCATGCGCCGCGCCGTGGCGCCCTCGAGCTCGGCCGCGCGCTCGAACGCGTCGATGATGGTGGTGTCCAGCGGCACGGGCTCGAGCCGGTAGAGCTCCGACACCGTCAGCTCGAGCGCCTCCTCGCGCGCGATCCGCTCCAGCAGCCCACGGGCGGTGGCGTCGAGCGTCCCGTACACACCCGGGTCGGCCGAGCGGATGTCGACGGTGAGCTCGCAGGCTCCCGGCACGACGTTCTTGCCGCCGGGCTCGACCGAGATGACGCCGACGTTGGCCGTCACGCCGGCGGTGCGTCGGGCGAGCTCGCGCAGCTCCAGCACCGCCCGGGCGCCGCCGGCGAGAGCGTCTCGGCGCAGCGTCATCGGTGTCGTGCCGGCGTGATTGGCCTGCCCTTCCAGACGCACGTGGAGGCCGACGAGGCCGACGATCGAGGTGACGATGCCGACGTCGTCGCCGCTGTGCTCGAGCACCGGGCCCTGCTCGATGTGCAGCTCGAGGTAGCCGCGCACACGGTCGAGCTGAGCCGCAGCAGGGATGGCGTCGAAGTCGAAGCCGCGGGCCTGCATCGCCTCGCGCAGCGTGACGCCCGCCGCGTCGCGGCGCTCGGCGAGGCCACTGAGGTCCGCTCCCGCGAAGGCGCGGCTCCCGAACAGCGCCGTGCCGAAGCGCGTCCCCTCCTCGTCCATGAACGCGGTCAGCCAGACCGGGCAGCGGGGCGCGAAGCCGTCACGCCGCAGGGTGCGGATGACGTCGAGCCCGCTGAGCACGCCGAGCGCGCCGTCGAACCGCCCGCCGTGCGGCACCGTGTCGAGGTGCGAGCCGATCAGCAGTGCCGGGCCGTCGCCCGCGGGCCAGCGCAGGAAGGCGTTGCCCGCGGTGTCGATCGCGGGGTCGACGCCGATCGCGGCTCCCTGCCGCGCCAGCCAGGCGTACGCCGCCAGCAGCCCCTCCGACCAGGCGACGCGGGTGACGCCCCCGCTCTCGCCGGCGCCGCCGATCGCCGCAAGGTCGAGGAGGTCGCGCTCCAGCTCGTCCACGAGGGGAGACAGTAGTGGATCGGCGGCCGGCGCGGCCGGTCACTGCACCGGCGGCGCCCGCGCGCTGCCGCGAGCGCAGGCGAAGCGGCGGCGCGCGCAGTTCGTCTACGCTCGTGACGAGAAGCGACAGCGGGGCGCGACGCGGCGCCGGGGAAGGGGAGTGGCCATGGATTTCGACCTCTCGGACGAGCATCGCGAGATCCAGTCGCTGGTGCGGGACTTCGCGCAGCAGGAGGTCGCGCCGGTTGCCGGTGAGCTCGACGAGACGAAGAGCTTCCCCTACGCGATCGTCCGGCGGCTCGGCGAGCTGGGGCTGATGGGGATCCCGTTCCCCGAGGAGGTCGGCGGTGGCGGCGGCGACGCGCTGGCCTTCGCGCTGGCCGTGGAGGAGCTCACCCGCGTCGACTCGTCGGTCGCGGTGACCCTCTGCGCCCACACCTCGCTCGGCACGCAGCCGATCTACCTCTTCGGGGACGCCGCGCAGAAGCAGGAGTGGCTGCCGCGGCTCTGCTCGGGGGAGGTGCTCGGCGCCTTCGGGCTGACCGAGCCGGAGGCCGGCTCGGATGCCGGCAACACGCAGACGCAGGCGCGGCTCGACGGCGGCGACTGGGTCGTCAACGGCACGAAGCAGTTCATCACGAACGCCGGCACCGACATCTCGGGCGTCGTCTGCATCACCGCCGTCACCGGCGACGGGCCGGCGGGGCGGGAGATCTCGAACATCCTCGTCCCCAACGGGACGCCTGGCTTCGAGCCGGGCCCGCCGTACCGGAAGCTGGGCTGGAATGCCTCCGACACGCGCCCGCTCTCGTTCAGCGACTGCCGCGTGCCCGAGGCGAGCCTGCTCGGCGAGCGCGGCGCCGGGCTGCGCCAGTTCCTGCAGGTGCTCGACGGCGGCCGCATCGGCATCGCGGCGATGGGCCTCGGCCTCGCCCAGGGCGCGCTCGACCTCGCGCTCGCCTATGCGAAGGCGCGGCAGGCCTTCGGTCGGCCGCTGATGAAGTTCCAGCTGATCCAGGCGAAGCTCGCCGACATGTCCACCGAGATCGAGGCGGCGCGGCTGCTCGTCTACCGCGCGGCCCGCCTCAAGGACACGGGGCGCAGCTTCACGCTGGCGGCGGCGCAGGCGAAGCTGAAGACCGGCAGGCTCGCCGTCCGCTGCGCGGAGGAGGCCGTGCAGATC
>CANFDS010000165.1 GCA_947445525.1 Actinomycetota bacterium
GCTGGTGCGGCCGAAGGCCGGCATCCTCGATCCCCAGGGCGAGGCCGTGCAGAGTGGCCTCGGCCACCTCGGCTTCGTCGTGAAGAAGGCCCATGTCGGCCGGCTCGTCGAGCTCGAGCTCGACACCACCGACCGCGAGCAGGCGCGCGCCGACATCGCGAAGATGTGCGAGCAGCTGATCGCCAATCCGCTGATCGAGAGCTACGAGATCACGATCGAGGGCGACGCGTGAGCAAGCCGCCGCGCAGCGTCACCGGCGAGCCGCGGCCCCGCATCGCCGTCGTCACCTTCCCGGGCTCGAACGACGACCGCGACATGTGCTGGGCGCTCGGCTCGCTGGGCGCGGAGGCGGTGCCCGTATGGCATGCCGACGAGGAGCTGCCCACGGTGGGCGCCGTCGTGCTGCCCGGCGGCTTCTCGTACGGCGACTACCTGCGCTGCGGCGCAATCGCCCGCTTCGCGCCGATCATGAAGGCGGTCGCCGCGTTCGCCGCCGACGGCGGCCCGGTGCTCGGCACCTGCAACGGCTTCCAGATCCTCTGCGAGGCGGGGCTGCTCCCCGGCATCCTGCGGCCGAACCGGTCGCTGCGCTTCATCTGCCGTGACACGACCATCCGCGTCGAGCAGACCGACACGCCGTTCACGTCGCGCTGCAAGCCCGGCTACCTGCTGCGCATCCCGATCAAGCACGGCGAGGGCGCCTGGTTCGCCGACCCGGAGCTGCTGGCCGAGGTCGAGGCGAACGGCCAGGTGGTGCTCCGCTACACCGAGAACCCGAACGGCGCTGTCGCCGACGTTGCCGGCGTCTGCAACGCCGCGCGCAACGTGATGGGCCTGATGCCGCACCCCGAGCACGCCGTCGACCCGCTGCTCGGCTCCGGCGACGGCGCGCTGATCCTCGCCTCGCTCGTCGAGAGCGCGGCGGCGCGGCTCGGCGTCCCGGCGTAGCGGCCTACTCCTGCTCGCGCGGCTCGTCAGAGACGCCCTCCCCGCCCCACCCCAGCGCAGCCGCCAGCGCCGGCTGCGCCGCCACCGCCGTGCGCAACCGCTCCAGGTCGCGGGCCCGCAGGGTGACCGGGCCGCGGCGAGTGACACCACCCGTGGCATATGCGAAGCGGACGAGGAGCTCGCCACGCGGATCGGCGAGCAGCTGCACCGCCGAGGTGAACCGCCTCTCGCCCGCCCGCTGCGGCACCGCCGCCTGCTCGACCACGGTGGCGGGGCCCCACGGGGTGCTCACGGACGCCGGCGCTGCCTGCCCCGGCGGTTGCGCCCCCGGCGCCTGCCCTCGCGCCGGCGTCTTCTTCTTCTTCGTCGTCGTCATGCCGGCAGCCTAGGCGCCCGGGTGCGATCGCTTTGTGCCGGCTCCGTGCCGGGTGCGCGACAGCCCGCCGCAGCTCAGCCCGGCTCGCGGGCCGCGTTCTCGAGGAACATCACGACGGCGGCCGTCCAGCCGGTCTGGTGGCTCGCGCCGAGCCCACGACCGGTGTCGGCGTCGAAGTACTCGTAGAAGAGCGCGAGGTCGCGGAAGTGCGGATCGTCGGCGTAGCGACGATCGTCGCCGTGCGCAGGCCGGCCACCGTCCGGGCCGGGCAGGAAGATTGACGCCAGCCGCCGCGACAGCTCGCCTGCGACCTCCGCCAGGGTCAGCAGCCGGCCCGACCCGGTGGGGAACTCCACCCGTAGCTCGTCGCCGTAGAAGTGGTGATAGCGCTCGAGCGCCTCGATCAGCAGCAGGTTGATCGGGAACCAGACCGGCCCGCGCCAGTTGGAGTTGCCGCCGAAGAGGCCGCTCTGCGACTCGGCCGGCTCGTAGTCGACGCGGTACTCCTCGTCGCCGACGCGGAAGACGTACGGGGTGTGCTGGTGGTGGCGGGAGAGCGAGCGGATCCCGTGTGGCGAGAGGAACTCCGCCTCGTCGAGCACGTAGCGCAGCGCGCGCACGAGCTGCTCGCGGCTGGGCACGGCGAGCAGGCGGCTGCCGGCGCCACGCTGCGTCTTCGCGATGTAGTGGTCGAGGTCGGGCCGCTGGTCGAGATGCCACTGCATGCGGCTGCGGAAGGCAGGCAGCCGGTCGAGGCTGGCGTCGTCGAGCACCTCGACGGCGAGCAGCGGGATGATCCCGACGAGCGAGCGCACCTTCAGCGGCAGGCCCTGCCCGTCGACGTGGAGCTGGTCGTAGTAGAAGCCGTCCTCCTCGTCCCAGAGCCCACTCCCGCCCAGCGAGTTCATGGCGTCGACGATCCAGACGAAGTGCTCGAAGAACTTGGAGGCGATGTCCTCGTAGGCAGGGTCGTGGGCGGCCAGCTCGAGCGCGATCGAGAGCATCGTCGCCGCGTAGAACGCCATCCACGCCGTCCCGTCGGCCTGCTCGAGGCGGCCACCGGTCGGCAGCGGCTCCGAGCGGTTGAACACGCCGATGTTGTCGAGGCCGAGGAAGCCGCCGGCGAACAGGTGCCGGCCGTCGACGTCCTTGCGGTTCACCCACCAGGTGAAGTTGACGAGCAGCTTCTGGAACACGCGAGCGAGGAACTCCCGGTCGCGCTCGTCGCGCGTCGCGCTCATCTTGTAGACGCGCCACGCGGCCCATGCGTGCACGGGCGGGTTGACGTCGGAGAACGCCCACTCGTACGCCGGGATCTGCCCGTTCGGGTGCATGTACCACTCACGCAGCAGGAGGACGATCTGCTCCTTGGCGAAGTCGGCGTCGACGCGGGCGAACGGCAGCATGTGGAAGGCGAGGTCCCAGGCCGCGTACCACGGGTACTCCCAGGCGTCGGGCATCGAGATCACGTCGCGGTTGAAGAGGTGCGGCCAGTCGAGGTTGCGGGCGCGATCGCGCCGCACCGGTGCCTCGCCGTCGTCGCCCTGCTGCCAGTCGCGCACCGCGTAGTAGTAGAACTGCTTCGACCAGACCAGGCCTGCGTACGCCTGCCGGGCGACCGCGGCCGCCTCCCCGTCGAGGGTGCGCAGCGCGCCTGCCGCATAGAAGGCGTCGGCCTCGGCGATCCGGTCGGTGAAGACCCGCTCGAAGCCGTCCCCGAACGCGCCGCCGCCCGCCTCGTCCTCGGGGCGCAGCCGCAGCCGCAGCACGGCCGACTCGCCCGGGGCCAGCTCGAGCACGTGGTGCGCCGCCGCCTTCGTCCCGCTGCGCTCGGGGCTCACCGCACCGGCCCGGCCCTCGACGACGTGCGCGTGGAACGCGTCCTTCACC
>CANFDS010000166.1 GCA_947445525.1 Actinomycetota bacterium
AGGTCGAGGATGTCGCCCTGGATGAAGGTGAGGTTCGGATGGGCCGCGAGGTCGCTGCCCGAGAGCGCGTCGCGGTGGAGGTTGTCGAAGACGACGATCTCGTTGGCAGCGACGAGCCGCCGGGTCAGCGTCGTGCCGATGAAGCCGGCGCCGCCGGTGATGAAGATCCGCTTGCCAGAGAGCGCCATCGAGAGTCGAGTCTACCGACCGGTGGGTACGCGATACTCGCGCTGTGCGGCGAGGACTCACCGGGGCGCGGTCTCGGCTGTTGCCGACGACCAGGACCTTGGCCGATCTCGGCCTCGCACGGTGCGCCGTCGCGCTGGTCGTCGCGGCCGCTCTGGTGGTGCTCATCGTCGAATTCGGCGGCGCATATGACGATCTCGACGGCCGGGCGGTCGGCAACCGCGGCCAGACCTCCGCCCAGCGGCTGTTGAGCGGAGCCATCGCTACCGACATGGCGCTCGGCTTCGTCATGGCAGCCCGCGACCTCGTGCCGCCCGCAGCCACCTTCGCCGTGGAGACGGGCGACAAGGTCGTCGTGTCGACACCGGTGTCGCTGTACGCGGTGCGCGGCTACAGCCAGTTCCAGCTTCTGCCGCGCAGGCTCGTCTCGTCAGCGGAGGCGCAGTGGCTCCTCTGCTACGGCTGCGACCAGGCGGCATTCGCGTCGCGCTTCGAGGTCGTCTGGGACGCGGGGCCAGGCATCGCGATCACGATCATGAGGGCGCGCGTGTGAACACGGCCGGGCTGCTCGCGCTCGCGGGGCTCAACGCGCTCTTCGCGGCAGCCGGCGTCGGCGTCCTGGCCGGGCTGAAGGGCTTCGCGTCGTGGGCAGCACTGGGGCGCTCGCTGGGACTCGCGCACATGGCCGGCTTCGCGCTCGTCGGCCTCCTCTCGACGGAGCTGCTCGTCGCGGGCCTCGGCATCGGCGTGGGCGAGACGGTGGGTGTCTCGGTCGGGATCCTCGCGGCCGGGCTGGTAGTCGCACGGCTCCGAGGGCTTCCGCTCCCGGCAATCCCCAGCCCGGGATTCCGTGCGGGAGGGCTCGGCCTCGACGCACTTGGCGTCGTGCCGGCCGTGCTCGTCGTGCTGCTCGCGTTCGCGATGCTGCGGGTCGGCTTCGCACAAGGGTTGTGGGAGTGGGATGCATGGGCATTCTGGGTGCCGAAGGGTGCCGGGATCTACTACTTCGGCCACCTCGACGAGGACCTCTTCGTCTCGACTGCAGCGCCGAGCTACCCGATCCTGATGCCGACGCTCAACGCACTCGGCTTTCACTTCATGGGAACCGTCGACGCAGTGACGCTCCACGCGCAGTACGCGTTCCTCGGCTGTGGCTTCGTGTTCGCCGTGGTCGGCCTTCTGCGCCCGCTTGTCCCACGCCTCGTCGTGTGGGCATTCGTCGGTCTCCCCTTCCTCGGGAGCGACTTCCGCTACTTCGCAGTCGCCCCGTTAGCCGACCTGCCGCTCGCCTACCTGTTCGCGCTCGGGTTGCTCTGCCTCACGCTCTGGCTCGTCGACCGCGCGCCCTGGACGCTCTTGCTGGCAGGAGCCTTCTTCGCGGCCGCGATTGCCACGAAGCGTGAGGGTCTGCTGTTCGTGGCAGCAGCCGTTGCCGCCGCAGCTGTCGTGACGCTACGCGAGGCGCACCGACGCTGGCTACCGCTCGTCGCCGTCGCCGTCGCCGCCTGGGCGGTGAACCTGCCGTGGCGCTTCTGGTGGCAGAGCCGTGGCATCGCCGACCAGTCGTCCCCAGTCTCGTTCCACGGACTCTTCTCGCACGCCGAGCGGATCGGGCCGAGTATTCGCGTCGTGCTGACGCTGCTGTTCGACGACGGGCGGTGGACGATCGTGGCACCACTCGCGGTGGCCACGATGGCGCTGCTCGTCGTCGTGCGAGCGTACCGGCTCGCGGCGTTCTTCCTGATCGCGATGGCTCTTTGCGCTGGGGGGCTCGTCTGGATCCTCTGGTCGATCGTGTCGCTGCCCATCGACACCTCCGACCAGACGCCGCTCCCGCGCGCTGTCGGCTCGATCATCCTGGCGGCGACCGCCGTCATGCCGCTCATGCTGCATCTCGCCTGGCAGGCCGCCGGCGAGCGCAGGAGGGCCCGTGCAGCGGCCGCGTAGCCTTCGCAACGTGCCGGCAGCCGCGGCCACGGTCGCGGTCGTCGTGGCCGGCGTGGCGTATCTCGGTGTCGCCGTCATCCCCGACGCGGTTTCGTCAGCGCCCCAGGAAAGCTGCACGCCCGATCCGTCACCAGGCCACGGCTACGTCGCCGTCTTTGGCCGCTTCACGTCCCTGGCCCGCGCCGAGGTGCTGATGCGCGCGGCACAGCAGAAAGGGTTTACAGCGGTGAAGGTCGTGCGGCCGACGTGCCAGACCTTCGTCGCTCAACTGACGGACATTCCCGACACGACGGTCGGCGAGAGCTTTCGTGAAGAGGCGGCGAGTGCAGGCTTCCATGTCGACATCGTCCCCGGCTGAGCCGCTCGCCGCGCGCGGCGTGGCAGTCAGCGGCTGAGCGGCTGCGAGCAGACCGCAACGAGGATCTCATAGCGCCGCGGTGGCTCGGCGAGCACGACGGCATGACGCGCCGACGGGTCGTGCAGGCAGCGGGGCAGCTTGAGCGCCTGGTTGCAGCGCACCATCAGATTGGCCGGCAGCAGCCTGCCCAGGGCCCGCTTCGCACCCAGGACGGCCGGCCGCTTCGAGTGCTGCCAGTAGCGGGTGACCTGCGCGAAGGAGCCGCCGAGCAGCGTGAGAAGCCCGTCGCGCGTGTACTCGCGGATGTGGAAGCGGTTCCAGGACGTGCTGTCGGGGCCGTCGCCGGGGCTGTAGACGTCGCGGTCGGGTGTCGAGCACCCGCGCACGCCGGGCACCTCGCCCGGCTCGCCGGGGGCCCACTGCCGCGGCGTCAGGTACGTCACCTCGTGGCCGTCCGCGGCGAGCCGCTCGGCGAGGTCGCGGAACCAGCGCTCGGCGCCGCCGCTGGAGTCCTGGCACAGGCGTCGTAGGCGATGCGCATTCGCACGGTGTGACACGACACCCGCGAGAGCCGCGCAGCGCTCTCCGCCACCGGCGGCGCAAGTAGCATCGTTTCCCGAGATGACGACCGTCCTCCTGATTGGCGCGGGGCTGCACCAGCGGCGCGCCGTCCGCCGCGCACACGAGCTGGGGATGACCG
>CANFDS010000167.1 GCA_947445525.1 Actinomycetota bacterium
CGAGCAGCGCCTGCCTGGCGAGGGTGTAGTGCGTCGGCACGGAGGTGGCGACGACGATCGCGTCGAGCGTCGTGTCGGCCAGCAGCTCGTCGTAGTCGGCGGTGGCGCGAGCGTCCGGGTAGCGCGCCGCCGACCGCTCGAGCAGCTCGGGCGAGAGGTCGCAGACGTACGCGAGCTCGGCGAGGTCGTCGAAGTTGCGCGCGAGGTTCGGGCCCCAGTAGTTGAGCCCGACCACGCCGACGCGGGGCCGGCTCACAGCTTCCAGATCTTCTCGGACTTCACGCCTGCGCGACCGGTCGCGTTGCGGAAGTCGACGACGACCTTCGAGTCGGTGACGAGCTTGGCGTAGTCGATGCCGGAGTGCGCCGTGGCGATGACGACGGCGTCGTACGCGGGCGGGTCGAGCGGCACCGACGTCAGCTTCACCCCGTGCTCGTCGAAGTGGGGCACGTGCGGGTCGTGGTACGAGATCTTGGCGCCGGCGCCCTGCAGCAGCTGGATCAGCTTGATCGACGGCGACTCGCGCATGTCGGCGATGTCGGCCTTGTAGGCGACGCCGAGCACGAGGATCTTCGCGTCCTTCAGCGACTTGCCGAGGCTGTGGTTGAGTGCCTGCGACACCCGCGAGCGGCAGTAGTACGGCATGTCCGAGTTGACCTTGCCGGCCAGCTCGATGAACTCGGTGGTGAAGTCGAACTCGCGTGCCTTCCACGTCAGGTAGAAGGGGTCGATCGGGATGCAGTGGCCGCCCAGGCCGGGGCCCGGCTCGAAGCGCATGTAGCCGAACGGCTTCGTGGCGGCCGCGTCGACGACCTCCCAGATATCGATGCCCATCCGGTCGCACAGCTGCGCCAGCTCGTTCATCAGGGCGATGTTGACCGAGCGGAAGATGTTCTCGAGCAGCTTCGTCAGCTCGGCGGCCTCCGGCGACGAGACCCGGTGAATCGTGTCGAGCGCGGAGGAGTAGAGAGCGGCCGCGGCGTCGGTCGAGGCCTCGTCGATGCCGCCGACGACCTTCGGCACGGTCTTCGTCGTCCAGTCGAGGCGGCCGGGGTCGACGCGCTCGGGCGAGAAGGCGAGGAAGAAGTCCTTGCCGGCGGTCAGACCGGAGCCCTTTTCCAGGATCGGCTGGACGATCTCGCGCGTCGTGCCGGGGTACGTCGTCGACTCGAGCACGACGAGCTGGCCCTTCTGCAGGCGTGGCGCGATCAGCTCGACAGCGCTGCGCACGATCGAGAGGTCGGGCTCGCGCTGCTTCGACAGCGGCGTCGGCAGTGCGATCAGGATGCCCTCGACCTCGCGCAGGCGGTCGTAGTCGGTCGTCGCCTCGAGGCCGGCGGCGACGAGCTTGACGAGCAGTTCGGAGGGGACATCCTCGATGTAGCTCTCGCCGCGGTTGATCATCGCGACGCGCTCTGCCGAGACGTCGAGCAGGATGACCTTGTTGCCCGCCTCGGTGAAGACCTGGGCGAGTGGCAGGCCGACATAGCCCGCTCCGATGATTGCGACTGTGCGGCTCATGTGGCGGGAAGGTTACCGAGGGCCTCGGCAATCCGTTCCGCTGCCCGCCCGTCGCCGTACAGCTGCGGGCGCTCGGCGGGCATCGTGGCGGCGGCCACGGCGGCGGTGAGCCGGGCCGCGTCGTCGTCGACGAGGACGTTGGCGCCGGCCTCGACGGTGTCCGGCCACTCGGTGGAGGGGCGCAGCGTGACGCACGGCACGCCGTACCAGTAGGCCTCCTTCTGCAGGCCGCCCGAGTCGGTGACGATCACGCGCGCCTGCGCTGCCAGCGCGGCCAGGTCGAGGTATCCGAGCGGCGGTAGCACGGTGATGTGCGGCGCCAGGGCGAGCTCCTCGCGCGCGAGCGCCGCCTGCGTGCGCGGGTGGACGGGGAAGAGGACGCGCCCCGGCAGGCGGTTCAGCCCCTCGACGATGCGGCCGAGCCGCGGCTGGGCCGTGTTCGCCTCGCGGTGGACGGTGACCACGGTGTAGGCGCCGGGCTCCAGCTCGAGCCGGGCGAGGATCGTGGAGCGGCGGCGGGCGATCGGCGCCAGCGCGAGGCACGCGTCCAGCATCACGTCGCCGACGACGATGCAGCGGCCCGGGACGCCCTCGGCGCGCAGTGTCGCCGCCGAGCGCTCGTCCGGCGCCAGCAGCAGCGCCGCCAGCCGGTCGACCTCGACGCGGTTGCGCTCCTCGGGCATCGTCCAGTCGCCGCTGCGCAGCCCCGACTCGACGTGCGCGACCGGGATGCCGGCCACGACCGCCGCCCGCGCCCCCGCCGCCGTCGAGTTGGTGTCGCCGAACACCAGCACCCAGTCGGGCCGCTCGGCGGCCAGGATCTCCTCGATCACCGGCTGCATCCGGCCGGCGTCGGCGGTGCGCAGGTCGAGCCGGTAGCGCGGCTCGGCCAGCTCCAGCTCGCTGAAGAAGACGGCCGACAGCTCGTCGTCCCAGTGCTGCCCCGTGTGCACGACGATCTCGTCGCTGCCGGCGGCGCGCAGCGCGAGCGAGAGCGGCGCCGCCTTGATGAACTGGGGGCGGTTGCCGACGACGGTGACGACCTTCACCGTGGAAGAGTAATCGCCCGGTGCACGGCCGCGGCTATACTCCGCTTCGCTCCGGGGCCGTTAGCTCAGTTGGTAGAGCAGGGGACTCTTAATCCCAAGGTCGAAGGTTCGAATCCTTCACGGCCCACCATAAGTGTCAGGTGAGAACCTTCGTCATTCGAAAGAATGGCGGGGGTTTTCGCTTTCTGGGCCTGGCGGGTACGAAGCTGCAGTCGCCGACATCAGCGCTACGCCAGTCGACGGCAGCGCGCACCTCGGCGAACCGTTCGAGCGAGGAGGGTTCCGCACCGTCCACGGCCGAGAGCGTAGCGCGAGCGGAGCCGTCCCCGGCTGCCCGCTACCGGCCTCCGCTCCCAGGAACGCGGAAGTTGGGGACGCGGACGCCTTCCTCCCGCTCCTCGAAGAACACCTCGACCGCCATGCCCGCGGTGACCGTCGCGGGGTCGCAGCCGACGACGTTGCCGACGACGCGCACACCGTCCTCGACGTCGATCAGCGCGATCAC
>CANFDS010000168.1 GCA_947445525.1 Actinomycetota bacterium
CCTATGGTCTACGAGCGTCACGTCCTTCCCAACGGCCTGCGTGTGGTCACCGCGCCGATGCCCCAGGCCCAGTCGGTCTCCTGCTTCCTGATGCTCGCGGCGGGCTCGCGTTACGAGATCCGTGAGCAGAGCGGGATCGCGCACTTCGCCGAGCACATGTTCTTCAAGGGCACCGAGCGCCGGCCCGCCGCGAAGGACATCGCCGCCGAGATCGACTACCTCGGCGCCGAGTTCAACGCGTTCACCGGCAAGGAGTACACCGGCTACTACGTGAAGGCCGCCGCGGAGCATCGCGACGCAGCGCTCGACGTGCTCGTCGACATGCTGCGCTTCTCGAAGTTCGACCCCGAGGAGATCGAGCGCGAGAAGGGCGTGATCGTCGAGGAGATGAACATGTACTTCGACACGCCGCGCGACTTCATCGGCGGCGTCTACGAGCAGCTGCTCTACGGCGACCAGCCGCTCGGCTGGGACATCATCGGCACCAAGGAGACCGTGCGCGCCGCGACCCGCGACACGTTCCTCGAGTACACCGGGCGCTGGTACAAGCCTGGCCGCCTCGTCGTCGGCGTCGGCGGCGCGGTCGGGGAGGGCCTGCTCGCGCGCGTCGGCGAGCTGCTCGGCGACATGCCGGTCGAGGCCTCACCGGAGCCGCTGCCGGTCGTCCCGTACGGCAACGGGCGCGTCACCGTGTTCGAGAAGAAGTCCGACCAGGCCCACATCGTGCTCGGCGTGAAGAGCTACCCGATCGAGCACCCCGACCGCTACCCGCTGCAGCTGCTGGCCACCGTGCTCGGCACCGGCATGTCGTCGCGCCTGTTCACGGAGGTGCGCGAGCGCCGCGGCCTGGCCTACTACGTGTTCGGCACGAACCAGTCCTACACCGACGCGGGCTCGCTGTTCTCGCAGGCGGGTGTCGACATCAACCGCATCGACGAGGCCGTCTCGACGATCGTCGGCGAGTTCCACAAGATCGCCGACGAGCCGGTGCTCGCCGACGAGCTGCGCAAGGCGAAGAACGTCGCCAAGGGCCGCTTCGTGCTCGGCCTCGAGAGCCCGCAGGGGACGATCATGTTCGGCCTCCGCCGCGAAGTGCTCGAGGGCCGGGTCACCGAGCCGGCCGAGGTGCTGGCGGCGATCGAGGCGGTCACCGCCGAGGAGATCCAGCGCGTGGCCCGCGACCTGATCGCGGCCGACAAGCTGCGGCTCGCGGTGATCGGGCCGTTCGACGACGCCGCGCGCTTCGACCGCCTGCTCGGGTAGGCCGCCCGCGCACGCCTGGCGGGCGTGGCGTCCGCTCAGGGCGCGACCCCGGCAGCCGCCGCGACACCACGCGCCAGCCGACCCACCGCACCGGCGTCGATCCGGGGCGGCCCGTAGCTGACGACGACCACGATCTTCGGGCCATCCGGCGTGTAGACGATCGCGGCGGCGTTGCGGACGTCGTCGCGGTAGCCGGTCTTCTGCGCGACGGCAAGGCCGGGGCGCACGGCGCCGGCGAGGGCGCCACCGTCGGCACGGGCGTCGAGCAGCAGGGCGAGCGCGAGCCGCGCCTCGTGGAGGGTGAGCCCGGTGCGCCGCAGCGCATCGCTCTTGCCCAGCGCCGCGGCGTGGATCGCGCGCATGATCCGCCCCAGGTCGTGGGCGGTGGTGCGCCGCCACGGGAGGAACGGCGGAATGCGGGGCGCGTCGAGGCCGCTGCCACGCGCCACGCCGCGAGCCTGCTCGAGGCGGTACGGGCCGGGAAAGCGGGTCGACACGGCGCCGATCGCGGCGAAACGAGCGTCGACCGCCCGCGAGCCCGCCCCGTCGGAGCCGGCGCCGATCCGTGCGAGCAGCCGGTTGGCGGCGTCGTTCGCGGAGACCGTGATCATGGCGACGATGTCGGGCCAGGCGGAGGAGCGCTCCGGGAACGGGCCGAAGCGGCGTAGCGCCTCGATCAGCACGCCCAGCTTCACCGTGGAGGCGCCGAGGAACGGCGCGTCCGAGTTCCAGGCGCCGAACCGCCCCGTGGCCAGATCCTGCACGTAGATGCCCGTCCACCCGGGGAACCCGCGGCCCAGCTCCTCGAGCCGATCGGAGAGCGCCGTGTCGCGCACCGCCGCGACGCGCGCCACCAGCCCGCTGCGCGGCAGCAGCCACACCCGTTTCGCCGTCACCGCACCGACCACCCGCCCACCGTCGACGAAGCGCACCGTCACCGCTTGCGGCCCCACCTGGCCCTTCACCGTGAACCGGGCCTGGCCCCCCGCCACCCGCGTCCGGCCCGCCCGGCGGCCACCGACGAGCACCACCGCGTCCCGGGCGCCCGCAGGAGCCCGCGCCACCACCTCGCCGAAGCTCGCCTCGCCGTCGAGCGGGGTGACGAGGGCCGGGGCGGTCGCGGCAGCTATTGCGCCCGACGCAGTCGCGGCGACGAGCGCGACGAGCGCGGCGGCGAGGGGGGCAACGCCGGGCCGGGCCGCGAGGCGCGCGGCGAGGCGCCGGTTTCTCGCCGGCACCGTCGAGCCGTCCTACTCGTCCCCGGCCCGCTCCGACGCAGCCCGCTCCTGCAGCTCGCCGACAACCGCCGGATCGGCCAGCGTCGTCGTGTCGCCGAGCGGACGGTTCTCGGCCACGTCGCGCAGCAGCCGGCGCATGATCTTCCCCGAGCGGGTCTTCGGCAGCTCGGGCGTGAAGACGATGTTCGCGGGCTTCGCAATCGGGCTGATGTGGTGCGCAACGTGGTTGCGCAGCTCCTCGAGCATCTCCAGCGTCCCCTCGACGCCGCTGCGCAGCGTCACGAAGGCGACGATCGCCTGGCCAGTCATCGCATCGGCGCGCGCTGCGACGGCGGCCTCGGCCACCAGCGGGTGCGAGACCAGCGCGCTCTCGATCTCGATCGTCGACATGCGGTGCCCGGCGACGTTCATCACGTCGTCGACCCGGCCGAGCAGCCAGTAGTCGCCGTCCTCGTCGATGCGCGCGCCGTCGCCGGCGAAGTAGAGGCCGGGGAAGCGCGACCAGTAGACGTCGCGGAACCGCTCCTCGTCGCCGTAGATGCCCCGCGTGATCCC
>CANFDS010000169.1:0-3033 GCA_947445525.1 Actinomycetota bacterium
AGACGAGGTGGTCGATCTCGTGGCGGCTCTCGAGCAGGTCGATCCGCGCTTCGGGGCTGGTTGCCATGGTGCTTGTCTCCTTGGGAGGCCTCTGCCGGTGTGCTGCGGCGCGACGGTATCCGACACCGCTGGTGGCCCCGCCGGGTGCGCGTGGGGAGGTTAGCGAGAACTCCAAGCTGCGGTCGAAACAGGCGCTCGCGACCGGGCTGCCGCGGTCAGACTACGCTGCGATGGCTCTCGCCCGCAACGTCCTCGGCATCCTCGAGCGCAGCGCGCTGTCGGCCCTCGGTCGGCGGGCTGCGATCGACTTCGACGGCCGCTCGCAGTCGTTCGCCGAGCTCCACGATCGCTCGCTTCGGCTGGCCAACGGGCTGGCCGCGCTCGGCGTCGAGCCGGGCGACCGCGTGGGCGTCCTGCTGTCGAACCGCCACGAGTGGCCGGAGACGCTGTTCGCGCTCGCCGGCCTGGGCGCGGTGTGCGTGCCGATCAACGTGCTGCTGTGCGCCGTGGAGGTCGACTACGTCCTCGAGGATGCCGGCGCGTCGCTGCTGATCGCCGACGAGACGGCGGCCCAGCTCGTGTCGGCGCTCGCCACGCGCGTCCCGCTGGTGCGGGTCGGGGCGCTCGTGCCGTCGGCCGGGATGCAGTCCAGCGCGTACGAGGACGTGATCGCCGGCGCGCGGGCGCAGCAGCCCGGGCCTGGCCCCGATCTCGACGACACCGCGATGCTCTACTACACCTCGGGCACGACCGGCCACCCGAAGGCGGCGGAGCACAGCCACGGCGGCGTGCTCTGGAACTCGTTCACGCAGCTCCTCGATCTCGACCTGACGCCCGACGACGCGTACCTCGTCGTCCCGTCGCTGTCGTGGGCGGCGGGCTTCCACGACCTGCTGCTGCCGCTCGTCTGGATCGGCGGGCGCTCGGTGCTGATGCCGACGGGCGGCACCTCGCTCGACCGGATCGCCGCGACCGTCGAGGCCACGGGCTCGACGCACGCGCTGCTCGTGCCCACACTGCTCAAGCAGCTGCTGCAGAGCCCCGCCGAGCTCGGCCGGCTGCGCGACTCGTCGCTGCGCTGGATCATCTCGGGCGCCGAGCCGGTGCCGGTGCCGGTGATCGAGGCGATGATCGCCGAGCTGCCGCGGGCCAGCGTCGTTCAGGGCTACGGCCTCTCCGAGTTCCCGACGATCGCGACCGTGCTGCGGCCGGAGCACGCGATCTCGCACGCCGGCAGCGCCGGCCGCGCCGTCTCGATCGTCACCCTTGCGCTCGAGCTGGCGGACGGAACGGTGTCAGCGACGGGCGAGGGCGAGATCCTGCTGCGCTCGGCCGCGACGATGAAGGGGTACTACAACCGGCCCGACGAGACGGCAGAGGCCTTCCGCGGCGGGTGGCTCCACACCGGCGACGTGGCCGTCGTCGACGGCGACGGCTTCGTGACGATCACCGGGCGCCAGAAGGACATGATCATCTCGGGCGGGCTGAACGTCTACCCGAAGGAGGTCGAGGAGGTGATCTACCGGATCGACGGGATCGCCGAGGCGGCCGTCGTCGGCCTGCCCGACGAGCGCTGGGGCGAGGTTGCCGTGGCGATCATCGTGCCCTCTCGGCCCGGCCTCGACGTGGCGCTGATCGATCGACTCTGCCGCGAGCAGCTCGCCACCTACAAGTGCCCGCGCCGGATCGTGCTGCGCGACGAGCCCCTGCCCCGCACCTCGTCGGGCAAGGTGCTGAAGCGCGACCTGCGGCCGTGGGTCGTTGCGACGCTCGCTGCTGCCGCAGACTCCGGCGTCGCTCCCGGCGCGGCTCCCGCCCCCGCGGGCGGCTCCGCCGGTGGCTCTTCTCCCACCGGCGACCCCGCGTAGCGGCTCGTGAGCTCAGGGAGCCCCGGCGCGCAGGATGAGGTCGCAGAAGCCGTCGGCGATCTGCTCGACCGCGAGGCGGCCGCGCGGCCGCAGCCACTGGGGCACGTAGTTGACCATCCCGAGCAGCGCGAGCAGCAGCAGTCGGCGGTCAGCGAAGGCCAGCGTGCCCTCTGCCTCGCCGCGCGCGAGCACCTCGTCGAGGATCTGCACGAAGTCTTTGCGCTGGCGCCGAACCTTCTGCCAGCGCTGGTCGTGCGCGATGACGTGGCGCTCCTGCGCGAACACGAGCATGTGGAAGCGGTGGCGCTCGATGTGCGCGAGCCAGGCGCGCAGCAGCTCGCGCAGCTGCTCGGCTGCAGCGGCGTCCCGCGCGACGATCGTGCGCGCCTCGTCCAGCAGCGGCTCGAGCAGCTCGTCGCAGATCCGGAAGAGCAGCTGCTCCTTGCTGCCGATGTAGTGGTACAGGCCGCCGGCGGCCAGGCCGGTCGCCTCGGTGAGGTCGCCGATCGACGTCGCCTGGTAGCCGCGCTCGGCGAACAGGCGCGCCGCGGCCGAGACAACCTCATGCTGGCGGCGGTCGTAGCGGGCGCGGAGCGCCGGGCGGAGCGGCGGCGAGGGGTCGGCCATCGCGAAGATGGTATCTATGCCGAGCGGCTCCTCTAACTTAGAGCGAACATTTTATATACTCGGCGACGGATGATGGCGAGGCAGCAGCACACCCGGATTGGAGACCGGCACAGGACCGCTCACGTCCGGGCCGGCCGACGGAGACGGGGGTGCGCATGTTCGCCCGCGTGCTGATCGCCAACCGCGGTGAGATCGCGGTACGCGTGGCCCGCACGCTGCGCCGGCTCGGTGTGGAGGCCGTCGCCGTGTACAGCGACGCGGACGAGGGCGCGCCACACGTGCGCGCGGCCGACCTCGCCGTGCGGCTCGGTCCGGCTGCGGCGGCGGAGTCGTACCTGAGCAGCGACCGCGTGATCGAGGCGGCGCTGCGCAGTGGGGCCGAGGCGGTGCATCCGGGCTACGGCTTCCTCTCGGAGCGGCCGGACTTCGCGCGCGCGTGCGCGCAGGCGGGGCTGACCTTCATCGGGCCGAGCCCCGAGGCGATGGCGCTGCTCGGTGACAAGGTCAAGGCCAAGGCTGCGGCGGTGGCGGCCGGCGT
>CANFDS010000170.1 GCA_947445525.1 Actinomycetota bacterium
GTGGAGATAGTCGCCGGAGGCCGGCACGACCTCATCGAGGCCGATCGCCTTCCAGTCGGCCGCGTGCAGCTCGGCCATCAGCTCGATGATGTCGGCCGAGAGGGCGCGGCGCGACGCCTCGTCCGGCAGTTCGGGCGGCACCGTCTTGCGGACGACGAAGCCGTCCAGGCGCTCCATCAGGTAGAACGGCGCCCCGACGATGCTGAGGTCGTCCGACGAGGCCACGGGCCGGGGTACGCGCAGGTCGGCCCGGGCGAGCCGCTCGAGGATGCGGTACTCGCGCAGCATGTCGTGCGCGGAGGGTGGTAGCGGCCCGGCCGGCGGCCGGCGCAGCACGTAGCTGCCGCTGCCCGCCCGTACCGTGAAGGTCAGGTTGGAGTGCCCGGCCTGGACGCGGTCGACCGTGAGCTCGTCACCCGAGCCGAAGCCCGGGAGCGACTGCACGAGGAAGGCCCTCAGGGCCTCCTCGTCGATGTGGTCGGTTGTCGTCGGGGCGGCCATGCAGCGCGGGGGAGGCGCCGATGCGCCTGCCTGCAAACCTAAAGCGGCCCCTTCCGCACCCGGCGGCGGGGGGAGGGGGAAGCCTGTCGACTTCTCTAAGTTCGGCGCGGGGCCAGGCTCCACGGCCGGCTCACTTCGGCCGGCGGCTCTCGAGGAAGCCGCGCAGGCCGGCCTTCCCCTCGTCGCTCCAGAGAGCGGCGTCGATGCCCTCGCCCTCGATCGCCAGGCCGCGGGCGCTGTCGCCGTCGGCCACCGCGGCGACCGCCCGCTTGATGGCGGCGACGGCGACCGGCGAGGCGGCGGCGAGCCGCTCTGCGAGGGCCATTGCCGCCGCGTCGACATCGTCATCGGGCACCGCCCGGGTGACGATGCCCAGGCGCTCGGCCTCGTCGGCCAGCAGCAGGCGCCCGTCGAGCATTAGGTCGAGCGCACGGGCGGGGCCGAGGAGGCGCGTGAGCCGCTGGGTGCCGCCGGCGCCAGGGATCAGGCCGATGCGCACCTCGGGCAGCCCCAGCCGCGACGAGGCGCCGGCGATGCGCAGGTCGCACGCCAGC
This sequence comes from Actinomycetota bacterium, assembly GCA_947445525.1. Taxonomy (GTDB): domain Bacteria; phylum Actinomycetota; class Thermoleophilia; order Gaiellales; family Gaiellaceae; genus CANFDS01. The sequence continues at coordinate 1,056 of CANFDS010000170.1, forward strand.
GCCAGCTCGAGGCCACCGCCGGCAGCGACGCCGCTGATCGCGGCCACCGTCGGCTTGGGCAGCGCAGCGAGGCGCTCGAGAACGGCCGGCATGACTCGCATCCGCTGGATCGTCGCCCGGTCGCCCGCATCGAGCGCGGCGAGCATCGCCTTGATGTCGGCGCCGGCCATGAAGAAGCGCTCGACATCACTGCGGACCAGCACGGCCCGGCTCGCGTCGCCGGCGATGCGGTCGACCGCGGCGCCCAGCGCCTCGATCAGCTCGACGTCGGCCGCGTTCGTCGGGGGCCGGCACATGCTGAGCACGGCCACGCCGCCGACGTCGCTCCTGCGGATCAGCTCGCTCATCGCCGCAGCACCCGCGCGCCGCTCAGACCGGGATGCGCAGGCGCAGGAAGTCGACGATGGTACTCGTCGGCGACCCCGGGCCGAACACCTCGGCAACGCCGCGCAGCTTCAGCTCGGCCGCGTCGTCGGCCGGGATCGTGCCGCCCAGGACGACGACCATGTCCGACGCGCCGGCCTCGTCCAGCAGATCCATGATGCGCGGCACGAGCGTCATGTGCGCGCCCGACAGGATCGAGATGCCGATCGCGTCGGCGTCCTCCTGCAGCGCGGTCTCGACGATCTGCTCGGGCAGCTGGTGGAGGCCGGTGTAGACGACCTCCATGCCCGCGTCACGCAGGGCGCGGGCGATGATCTTGGCACCGCGGTCGTGGCCGTCGAGGCCAGGCTTCGCGATGACGACGCGGATCCGTCCAGACATTCGCTCTCCTCCTAGAAGACCGGCGTCTCGCGCCAGACGCCCCAGACTTCACGCAGGGCGTCGCACATCTCGCCCATCGTCGTGTAGCAGCGGGTCGCTTCGATGATCGGGTACATGAGATTCGAGCGCTCCTTGGCCGCCTCGGTCTTGAGGCGGGTCAGGGCGGCCTCGACCGCGGCGCTGTCGCGCCCGGCCTTCATCGCCTTCAGCCGCTCGACCTGCTTGCGCTCGAGCTGCGGGTCGATCTTGAGGGTCGGGATCAGCTCGTCGTCGTCGATCTGGTACCCGTTGACGCCGACGATGATGCGCTGGCCCGACTCGACCTCGTTCTGGTACTGGAAGCTGGCCTCGGCGATCTCGCGCTGGAAGAAGTTCTCCTCGATCGCGGGGATCACGCCGCCGAGCTTCGCGATCCGCTCGAAGTAGTCGTAGGCCTGGCGCTCGAGCTCGTCGGTCATGTGCTCGACGTACCAGGAGCCGCCGAGCGGGTCGGCGGTGTGGGCGACGCCGGTCTCGTGCGCGATCACCTGCTGCGTGCGCAGCGCGATCCGGACGGCCTTCTCGGTGGGTAGGGCGAGCGCCTCGTCGTACGAGTTGGTGTGCAGCGACTGGGTGCCGCCGAGCACGCCGGCGAGCGCCTCGATCGCCGTGCGCACGATGTTCACCTCGGGCTGCTGCGCGGTGAGCGAGACGCCGGCGGTCTGCGTGTGGAAGCGCATCAGCCAGGACCGGGGATCCTTGGCGCCGTACTTGTCGCGCAGCTCACGCGCCCAGATGCGGCGGGCGGCGCGGTACTTGCCGATCTCCTCGAAAAAGTCGATGTGCGCGTTGAAGAAGAAGGAGAGCCGTGGCGCGAAGCTGTCGACGTCGAGGCCGCGCGCCAGCGAGTGCTCTACGTAGGCGAAGCCGTTGGCGAGCGTGAAGGCGAGCTCCTGGGCGGCGGTCGAGCCGGCCTCGCGGATGTGGTAGCCCGAGATCGACACGGGGTGCCACAGTGGCATCTCGTGCGCGCAGAACTCGATCATGTCGATGCACAGGCGCATCGACGGGTTCGGCGGGAAGATCCACTCCTTCTGGGCGATGTACTCCTTGAGGATGTCCGTCTGGATCGTCCCCCGCAGCTTGTCGCGCGTGACGCCCTGCTGCTCGCCGACGACGAGGTAGAACGCGAGCAGCATCGCGGCCGGCGAGTTGATCGTCA
>CANFDS010000171.1 GCA_947445525.1 Actinomycetota bacterium
CGCGCCGGAGCCTGATGCCGCCGGCGAGGTCGCCGACGACGTCGACGACACGGTTCGCCCCCTGGTCGCCGAGGCCGCGCTCGAGCGCCAGCGCGAAGACGGCCCGCGCCGGCCCCGCAAGGCTGGCGGGGGCGCCGACGGCGGCGGCGAGCGCGGCGTAGACGTCGAGGTCTTTGACCATCAGCGTGGACGAGAGCGCGCCATCCTGGTAGTCGCCGTCGAGGATCCGCGGCAGCCGGACCTCGGTGGCGAAATTGCGGCCGCTCGACGCCTGGATCACCTCGAGCAGCGCCGCCGGATCGAGGCCCGCCGCCACGCCCACGACCATCGCCTCGGCGGTGGCCGCGAGGTTCATCGCGTTGAGGAAGTTGTTGACCGCCTTCGCCGCATGGCCGTTGCCGGGCCCGCCGAGATGGACGATCTTCGAGCCGACGTCGCCGAGGACGGGCCGGACACGGTCGAGCGCAGCGGCGTCGCCGCCGACCATCAGCGTCAGCGTCCCGTCGGCGGCCGGGCCCGGCCCGCCCGAGATGCCGGCGTCGAGCAGCTCGGCGCCGCGCCCGGCGAGCTCGGCGTGGAGACGGCGCGTGGACGCGGGATCGGCGGTGGTGAGGTCGACGACGGTCAGCCCGGGGCCGGCGTGCTCGAGGATGCCACCGCGGTCGAGGACGACGGCCTCGACCTCGCGCGACGACGGCAGCGAGAGCAGGACGAGGCCGGTGGCGCAGGCGGCGGCGAGGTCGGGCGCCTCCTCGACGCCCCACTCCGCGGCACGGCCGGCGCGCGCGTCGAGGCCGCTCACGCGATGGCCGCAGCCGGCGAGGCGCCGCGCGATGCGGCCGCCCATGTTCCCCAGGCCGACGACGGCGAGCGCTGCCATCAGCCGGTGCGGTTGACGAGCCGCTCGACGTACTTGGCCAGCACGTCCGCCTCGAGGTTCACCTCGTCTGCGGGCACGAGCGAGCCGATCGTCGTCGCGGCGAGCGTGTGCGGGATGAAGGCGACGGCGACGCCCGCCTCGTCGAGCGCGGCGATCGTCAGCGACACGCCCTCGATCGCGATCGAGCCCTTCTCGACGCAGTAGCGCAGCACCGCCTCGGGCACGTCGAACCAGATGCGCCTGCCCTCCCCCTCGGGCGCCACCGAGCGGACGCGGCCGACGGCGTCGACGTGGCCCTGGACGACGTGGCCGCCCATCGGGTCGCCGGCGCGCAGCGCGGGCTCGAGGTTGACGCGGATCCCGGGCGCCAGGCGGGAGAGCGAGGTGCGCGAGAGCGTCTCCGGCACGGCGTCGAAGGCGATCGTCGTGGCCCCGATCGCGACCGCCGTCAGGCAGCAGCCGTTGATCGCGACCGAGTCGCCGAGCCCGACCCCTGGCGCGGTGGCAGGCGCCTCGACGACGACACGGATGCCGCCCGGCCCGCCGTCCAGCGACGCGATCCGGCCCTGCTCCCTGACGATGCCCGTGAACACTGCTGCGAAGGGTACTCCGCTACGGCTCGTTGACGTACGCCGTCAGCAGGATGTCGGCGCCGACGCGGCGGGCCTCGAGGCGGGTGAGGTCGAGCGGGGCACCGAGCGGGCCGACGAGCAGCGGCCCGCTGCCCGCCAGGACCGGCGCGACGAAGAGCATGACCTTGTCGACGAGGCCCGCCTCGAGGAAGGCGGCAGCGAGCGTCGGGCCGCCCTCCAGCAGCAGGCTCTGGACGTCCTCGGCAGCGAGGGCGGCGAGCTCGGCGGCGAGCGGGCCGGAACGGAGCTCGAGCTCGGAACCCGCGGGCAGGGGGCCGTGGCCGAAGGCGAGCCGGCGGGGCTGGCGGGCGACGGGGACGTCGCGGGCGTCGAGCCGCGGGTTCTCCAGGCGGACGGTGCCCATGCCGGCCGCGACGGCGTCGGAGGCTGCGCGCAGCACGTGCACCAGCAGCCGGCTCTCGGGGCCCGACACCCAGCGGCGGCCCGGCACCGCGACGCGCCCGTCGAGCGTGACGGCGCACTTGAGCGTCACGAACGGGCGCCCGTGGCGGATCCAGGTGCGCCACGCCTCGTTCTGCCGGCGGGCGCGGACGGCGGCGTCGCTGTCGTGGGGTGCGACCTCGAACGCGATGCCGTGCGCGGCGAGGCTCGCCGGCCCGCCGCCGACCTCCGGGTTCGGGTCGAGCGAGGCCGCGACGACGCGCGCGACCCCCGCCTCGCTGCATGCATCGACGCACGGCGGCGTGCGCCCGTGGTGGGTGCACGGCTCCAGCGAGACGTAGATCGTGGCGCCGTGCGCCCGCGCGCCCGCGGCGGCGAGGGCGATCGGCTCGGCGTGCGGCTCGCCCCGACGGCTGTGCCAGCCCTCCCCCACCACCTCGCCGTCGCGCACGACGACGGCGCCGACGACGGGGTTCGGGTGCGCCGTGCCGCGGCCGCGCTCGGCGAGCTCGACCGCCCGTGCGAGGAACGCGAGGTCGGCAGCGTTCACGAGCGGGCGGCGGCGCCGTGGGCCGCGGTGGCCAGCGCGTGGTAGGCGCGCGCCGGGTCGGCCTCGGCGAAGACGGCGTTGCCGGCGACGAGCAGGGCCGCCCCGGCCTCGCACACGGCAGCGATGTTCGCGGCGCCGATGCCGCCGTCCACCTCGATCGGGACGTGCGCGGGCAGCAGGCGGCGCAGCTCGCGGATGCGGTCGAATGCGTCGGGCAGGAAGGCCTGGCCCGAGTAGCCCGGGTGGATGCTCATACAGACGACGAAGTCGACCGCGGCGGCGGCGCGGGCGACATCCCCCACGGCCGTGCCAGGGCTGAAGGCGAGCCCGGGCACGAGACCGTGCTCGCGCGCCAGCGCTGCGGTGGCGGCGGGATCGGCGCAGACCTCGTGATGGAAGGAGACGGTGTCGCCACCCGAGCTGGCGACCTCCGCGAAGTGCCGCTCGGGGTTGTCGACCATCAGGTGGCAGTCGATGACGCCGCCGGCGGCGTGGATGGCCGGAGCGATCGAGCGGAGGACGATCGGGCCGATCGTGACGGGCGGGATGAA